>NZ_JAMYTF010000018.1:0-112695 GCF_040322295.1 Mesorhizobium sp. M0159 | reverse complement strand
GCCCAAGGCCGCGCGCCTGGTCCTCAAGCGGCCATGACCGCTGGCATCGGATGGATTGCATGGAACGGAACGCAAAGCCGGTTCCAGGTGTTGATCATGCCGAGCGCCACCGAGAGCTTGACCAGCTCCTCTTCCGAGAAATATTCGAGCGTCCTTGCATAGAGTTCGTCCGACACACCGTTGTCGGCAATCCTGGTCAGCGCGTCGGTCCAGGCCAAGGCCGCGCGTTCGCGCTCTGAAAACAGCGGCGATTCCTTCCAGGCGGAGACGAGATAGAGCCGCTGCTCGCTTTCGCCGTCGCGGCGCGCTTCGCGGCTATGCATCTCGACGCAATACGAGCAGCCGTTGATCTGCGACGCCCTGAGCTTGATCAGATGCAACAGGCTTTTTTCGAGCCCGCATTCGTCGACTGCCTTGTTGAGCGCCGACACCGCCTTCATGATCTCCGGCGCCGCGCCGAAAAATTGCAGCCTCTGTTTCATCGTCTGTAGCCTTTCATGCTTGCTTGGTTGAACTTGATTTCTGCGGCCGCCGATGGCGCTCGACGAAGGCGCAGTTCGCGGCGACCGAACGGGGATCGGCATCGGCCGTGTATTCTGCAACGATGTCGGACAGCCGGGCGTCGGCGAGCGCGGCGCGATAGGCACGCTCGGCCTTCAGCATGGCTACGTTGATGCCGCAGGGTTTGACATAGACCGAGGCATCGAGCTTCGCTGGGCCGCGCTGGCGGATTTCGGCGCAGCGGAACGCCGGTTCACGCCCCTCGACGGCCAGCACGATATCGAGCAGCGTTATGCGTTCCGCCGGCCGCGCCAGCCGGTAGCCGCCGGACGGCCCCGGCACTGATTCCAGAATGCCGGACGCAGTCAGCGCGTTGAGATGCTTAAGCAGATAGCTCGGCGACAGCCCGAACGCTTCGGCCATGGCAGCACCTGGCAAGGTCGCGGCGCCGTCAACGCCGGCGAGCATCGCGGCGCAGTGGATGGCCGCTTCGACGCCTTCGCCCAGCTTCATTGTTCTGATCTCCAATTCATGGAGATATACTATCCTGGATAATTTATGTCCGCAATAGCCATTTGAAAAAAGCGGCGCCCGCAGGTGCCGCTTTTCCACAACGGGCTGTGCGCTACTCCGCCGCCACCTTGGCCATCGGATTGTTCGGATGCGTCGTCCAGTTGGCATAGATCGGCGACACCGGCCTGCCGGTGCGCTGGTCCATCACGCCGACCGCCAACGCCTCCATGGTGATGCAGTTCTCGACCGGACAGACATTGACGCAGAGATTGCAGCCGACGCATTCGGCCTCGATCACCTCGAAATGCCTGACGCTGTCGACGATTGCGGTGATCGCCTGGTGCGAAGTGTCCTCGCAGGCGATGTGGCAGCGGCCGCATTTGATGCAGGCATCCTGGTCGATATGCGCCTTGGCGACGTAGTTGAGATTGAGATACTGCCAGTCGGTGACGTTGGGCGTGGCACGGCCGACGATGTCGTCGAGCGTGGCATGGCCCTTCTCGTCCATCCAGTTTTCCAGGCCGGCGATCATCTCCTGCACGATCTTGAAGCCGTAGGTCATCGCCGCCGTGCACACCTGCACATTGCCGGCGCCGAGCGCCATGAATTCGGCGGCGTCGCGCCAGGTGGTGATGCCGCCGATACCGGAGATCGGCAGGCCATGCGTTTCCGGATCGCGCGCGATCTCGGCCACCATGTTCATGGCGATCGGCTTCACCGCCGGACCGCAATAGCCGCCATGCGAACCCTTGCCGTCGATCGTCGGCTCCGGCGCGAAATTGTCGAGGTTGACGCCGGTGATCGAATTGATGGTGTTGATCAGCGACACCGCGTCGGTGCCGCCGGCAAGGGCAGCGCGTGCCGGCTTGCGTATGTCGGTGATGTTGGGCGTCAGCTTGGTGATGACCGGCATGCGGGTATTGGCCTTGCACCAACGCACCACCATTTCGATGTATTCCGGCACCTGGCCGACTGCCGCACCCATGCCGCGTTCCGACATGCCGTGCGGGCAGCCGAAATTGAGCTCGATGCCGTCAGCGCCGGTCTCCTCGACCACCGGCAGGATCGCCTTCCAGGCATGCTCCTCGCACGGCACCATCAGCGAGACGACGATCGCCCGGTCGGGCCAGTCCATCTTGACCTGCTTGATCTCGCGCAGATTGACCTGCAGGTCACGGTCGGTGATCAGCTCGATATTGTTCAGGCCAAGCAGGCGACGATCGGCGCCCCAGATGGCGCCGTAGCGCGGCCCGTTGACGTTGACCACCGGCGGCCCTTCTTCGCCGAGCGTCTTCCAGACAACGCCGCCCCAGCCAGCCTTGAAGGCGCGGATGACGTTATAGGCCTTGTCGGTCGGCGGCGCCGAGGCTAGCCAGAACGGGTTCGGCGATTTGATGCCGACGAAATTGTTGCGGATGTCTGCCATGCTCATGCCCTCCCGTTCGAGGTCAGTGCCCGATGAATGCTCTCCGCAGCATCGCGGCCTTGCGCGACGGCTGAAACAGTCAAGTCATCGCCGCCGAAAATGCAGTCGCCGCCAGCCCAGACATTGGCCAGCGAGGTGCGCCCTTCCGCATCGACCTTGATGCGGCCGGCTTCCAGCGCGACCTCCGCACCGCTGCCGTTGAGCGCAGCTGGGACAAAGCTCTGGCCGATCGCCTTGAACACCTGGTCGGCGGTCAGCGTCAGCCGCTCGCCGGTGCCGACGAGCCGGTCGCCGTCCATCGCGGTGTATTCGAGCTCGATCGCCGACACCTTGCCGGCGTCGGCAATGACCCGCTTCGGCTGCAACCAGTGCCGGATGATGACGCCGTTGGCAGCGGCCAGGTCCTGCTCGAATTCGGAGGCGTTCATGTGCTCCGGGCCGCGCCGATAGCAGATCGTCACCTCTTCGGCTCCGAGCAGCTTCGACTGCACCGCCGCATCGATCGCCGTCATGCCGCCGCCGATGACGACGACGCGCCGGCCGACCGGCAGGCTGGCCAGATCGCTGGCCTGGCGAAGCTCGGCAATGAACTCGACGGCATTGCTGACGCCCGGCGCCTCCTCGCCATCCGCTCGCAAGGCATTGACGCCGGCAAGCCCCATGCCGAGGAACACCGCATCGTAATTCCTGGTCAGATCCGACAGCTGGTAATCACGGCCGAGCGCCTTGCCGTTCTGGATGTCGATGCCGCCGATCGACGTGACATAGTCGACTTCGGCCTGGGCAAAATTGTCGACGCTTTTATAGGCGGCGATACCGTACTCATTGAGGCCGCCGGGCTTCGGGCGGGCTTCCAGGATGGTCACGTCGTGGCCATGACGGGCAAGCCGATGCGCGGCGGCAAGCCCCGCCGGTCCGGCGCCGACCACGGCGACCGTCTTGCCGGTCGGTTCGGGGCGCTCGTAGAACTGCTTGTTTTCGGCCATGGCGACATCGGTGGCGTAGCGCTGAAGGCGACCGATCTGCACCGGCTTGCCTTCGGCCACCTCGCGCACGCAGACTTCTTCGCACAGCGTCTCGGTCGGGCAGACGCGGGCGCACATGCCGCCCAAAATGTTCTGGTCAAAAATAGTCTTGGCTGAGCCGATCGGATTGCCCGTCGAAATCTGGCGGATGAACAGCGGGATGTCGATCGAGGTCGGGCATGCATTCATGCACGGCGCATCATAGCAGAAATAGCAGCGGTCGGACTCGACCAGCGCCTCGTGATGATCGAGCGGCGGGTGCAGGTCGGCGAAATTGTCGGCATATTGGTCCGGCGAGAGCCGCCCGCCGGCAATGCCTTGCTTGAACTGGCCTTCTGGCATCGTCAGTTCCCCATGTTCTTGTTTTGGGGAAGGCTAGCACGTTTTCATTTTTTATCAATTGGTCAATTTTCTGCGCAAACCGCTGAAAAGCCACGACTAAACATGACAAGTATACTCATGTTACCAAAGCCGCCGACAGGGAAGCTTGGCCATAGCGGCACTGCCGTTGCTGGACTGAGTGGTCAGCCTGGTAAGCTTAGCGTTGGTTTTGATCACCGAAGGCAAAGGGCCCTGAAGTCTTCGTCCGTCAGCTGCGTCCAGCTGCCATCGGGGCCGGGATCGGCCTCCTCCTGATGGCACAGCGCGACAAGTTCGGAAGTGAGCGACATCCGGCGCATGGATCAACAACCCCTCGTTGACTGCGAGCAAAGTCGAAAACCGCAGGGCGCGCAACCCGGTAACATTTCCAATTTGCCGTCATCTTTTTTTGGTTGGCTGTCGGATTTTCGTCGTGAAGATCGTCCTAGAATGGATCGCGCATGATCGATGTACAAACCGCAAGGAGCACGACAATGCCACAGTCCCCCATGCCCTTCTTCTGGTACGAGCTGATGACCACCGATCTCGACGCCGCCGAGGCGTTTTACACCTCCGTGGTGGGCTGGAGGGGGCAGCCTTTCGAAGGGGCCCAGGGCATGCCGCGCTATATCGTCATGAATGTCGGCGAGCGCGGCGTCGGCGGGTTGATGACGCTGCCCGATGACGCGCGCAAGATGGGCATGCCGCCGGCCTGGGTCGGTTATATCCTCACGAGGGACGTCGATGCCGCAACGGCCTCCCTCAAGAAGGCTGGTGGCGCGGTTCACCGCGAGCCCGACGACATTCCTGGCGTCGGCCGCTTCGCCGTCGTTGCAGACCCGCAAGGCGCGATGTTCAACTTCCTGCAGCCCAGCGGCCCCGACCAGCCGCCGCTACCGTTGGCGACCCCCGGCAACATCGGCTGGCATGAGCTCTACACGTCAGACTGGAAGGCGGCGTTCGATTTCTATTCCAGCCAGTTCGGCTGGGAGAAGGGCGACGCCATGGATATGGGTCCGATGGGCGTCTACCAGCTTTTCGCCTTCGACGGCGAGCCCGTTGGCGGCATGATGAACAAGCCCGAGCAGATCCCGGCGCCGGTCTGGCAGTTCTATTTCAACGTGCCCGGCATCGACGCGGCAGCCAAGCGCGTCACCGACAATGGCGGCAAGATCCTGATGGGTCCGATGGAGGTCCCCGGCGGCAGCTGGATCGTACAGTGCACAGACCCGCAAGGCGCGCACTTTGCTCTGACAGCGCCCGGGCATTAACGGCCGCGCTGATCGCGGGGCCGCCATCGTGCGGCCCCAAGGCTGCAGCACGCCTCACGACTCATTCACCGACAGTTGAATGCAGGCCGGACTATGTGAATGGTCCGGCCTTTGGCGATGACCTATGGCCGGGCTAGGTGAAAATGGAGTCGTAGATGAAGCTTTTCGAAGGCCTCGCCGGATATCAACCGTTCGCCCTTGCCGCCTTGCGCATCATGACGGCGCTGCAGTTCAATTGAGCACGGCACCCAGAAACTGTTCAATTTCCCCGTCGGCGACCATGCCGGCACCATGAGCGGGCTATCGGCGACCGCGGCCATCCTGGAATTCGGAGGCGGCATCCTGCTGGTATTGGGGCTTTTCACCAGGCCGGTGGCATTCCTTCTCAGCGGCGAGATGGCGATCGCCTATTTCATGGCGCACATGCCGCGCGACTTCTTCCCGGTCAACAATGGCGGCGATGCGGCAATATCGTTCTGTTTCATCTTCCTCTATCTGGTGTTCGCCGGCGCCGGCGCCCTGGCGCTGGACAACCGCCGCGGTGCCTGAAACGTCACCCACGCATCCGCTCGAAATTCGCGTCGAACAGCGGGATCCGCTGCATGCGCGCAGCGTGGCGTTTGCCCAGAAGCTCAATCTCGAAGCCGTCGGCTTCGTCGGCAATCTCTTTCGGCACATAGCCGATGGCGACGGACTTTTTCGAATGATGCGCGTAGCCGCCCGACGTGACCCAACCGCGCACGGCACCGCCGTACCAGATTGCCTCGTCGCCGATGACGTCGGCATCGACAGTATCGACGACAAAGGCCCGCAGCCGCAGTCTGCCGCCTTGCTTGCGCTCGGCCAACGCCGCCTGCTTGCCGATGAAATCGGCCTCTTTGCCGTAGGCGACGAAGCGGTCGAGGCCGGCCTCCAGCGGCCCATAGATCGGCCGGTATTCGCGCGCCCATGAGCCGTAATTCTTCTCGAGCCGCAGCGCATTGAGCGCGCGCGAGCCGAACAGGCCGATGCCGAATTCCTCGCCCGCCGCCATCAGCGCCTGACAGGCGGCACGCTGATATTCCGGCGCCACCCAGATCTCGTAGCCGAGGTCGCCGGTGTAGCTGACGCGCCCGACCAGGCACGGCGCCATGCCGATATCCATCCTGCTGATGGCCATGAACGGAAAGGCCGTATTCGACACGTCAGATCGTGTGACCTTTTCAAGAAGGTTCCGCGCGCTCGGCCCGGCGATCGATAAGCCGGTGAGTTTTGCTCCCAGCGCCTCGATGCTAACAGAGTCGTCCTTCGGCAGGTGCGCTTCGAACCAGCGCATGTGGTACTGCTCGGCGACACCGCTGCCGGCCAGGAACCAATCCTTACATGCAGAATTTGGACCGCCGAGATTGGCCAGCGTGAAATCGCCGATTAGCCTGCCGTCTTCCTTCAGCATCGGCGCCAGCGTCATGCGGCCGGGCCTTGGCAGCTTGCAGGCCAGCAAGCGGTCGAGCCAGGTTGCTGCACCCGCGCCGGTCACTCTGTATTTGGCAAATGACGAGATTTCCGACAGACCAACGCGTTGCCGAACCGTCTCCACTTCTTTCGCGACATGCTCGAAGTCGCTCGAGCGGCGCCAGGAGAATTCGTCCTTGACCCCTTCGGGCGCATACCACAGCGGCACTTCCAGCCCATAGGCGACGCCCCATTGCGCGCCCTCGGCCGACAACAGATCATAGACCGGCGTCGTCTTGAGCGGTCGCCCAGCCGGCAGTTCCTCGTTCGGGAAGCGGATCGAAAACCGCCGCGAATAGTTCTCGCGCACCTTGGCGTTGGTATAGGCCATCGTCGCCCAGTCACCGTAGCGCGACACATCCATCGCCCAGATATCGGCGCCGGGATCGCCTTCGATCATCCAGTTCGACAGCGCCAGCCCGACGCCGCCGCCCTGCGAGAACCCGGCCATGACACCACAGGCCACCCAGAACCCGGGCAGGCCGCGCACCGGCCCGACCAGCGGATTGCCGTCCGGTGCGAAGGTGAAGGGCCCGTTGATGATCTGCTTGATGCCGGTGTTCTGGAAGGCCGGGAAATGCCGGAAGCCGACCTCCAGCGACGGCGCGATCCGGTCGATGTCGGGTTCGAGCAGCTCGTGGCCGAAATTCCATGGCGTCTGGAACTCGGACCAAGGCTTGTTGGCCTTTTCATAAGTGCCCATCAGCATGCCGCCGCGCTCCTGGCGCAAATACAGCTCGCCATCGAAATCCACGGCATGGATGATTTCGGAACCAGTCTTCTGGTTCCAGGCGGCGACTTCCGGCATGTCCTCGGTGATCAGGTACATGTGCTCCATCGCCAGCACCGGCAGCTCCAGCCCGACCATGCGGCCGACCTCACGCGCCCACAGGCCGCCGGCGTTGACGACATGCTCGGCCACCACCTCACCCTTGTTGGTGATGACACGCCACAACCCGTCGGCGCGCCGCACAATGTCCTCGACCTTGGTGAAACGCTCGACCTCGGCACCAAGCTTCCTCGCCGCCTTGGCGTAGGCATGGGTAACGCCGGACGGATCGAGATGACCGTCCTCCTTGTTGCGCACGGCACCGACGAACTGCTTGGGATCGAGCAACGGCATCAGCTCGGCCGCCTCATCAGGCGATATCTCCTCGAGCTCGATGCCGAGATAGCGGCCCTTGGCGACGACGCCGCGCAGCCAGTCGAGCCGCGCCTCCGTCGCTGCCAGCAAGACGCCGCCTGTCAAATGCACGCCGGTCGCCTGGCCGGACAGTTCCTCGATCTCCTTGTAGAGCGAGATTGTGTATTTCTGCAGCTTGGCGACATTGGGATCGCCATTGATCGTGTGCATGCCGCCGGCGGCGTGCCAGGTCGAGCCGGAGGTCAATTCATCGCGCTCCAGAAGCACGATGTCTGTCCAGCCGTGCCGGGCCAGATGGAACAGCACGGAGCACCCGACGACGCCACCGCCGATAACCACTACCTTTGCATGCGATTTCATGGGATTCTCTCTGACGTCAACGAGTTGGATGGGAACGATGAATTCGGGGAGGAGCCCCACGAGCGCGAGCCTTCGATCATCACGGCTCGCTTTGCCCGATCGCTTCCTTGCGCTTGGCCACGTACGTCTCAAGCGCCTCGCGCCTGGAGACTTCCATCACCGGCTCGACATAGTCCTCCAGCGCCTTCTTCCAAAGCCTCGTCGCCCGCGCCGTGGCATCGAGCCCGCCAGCCTCCTGCCAGGCCTCGAAATTTTGCCAGTTGGACAGCATCGGCTGGTAGAAGGCTGTGGCGTAGCGCTCCAGAGTGTGCGGCTCGCCGAAGAAATGGCCGCCGGTCGGAACCGCACCCAGAGCCTCGACAGCAAGCTCGGCCTCGTTGACCTCGATCGGGCGCAAAAACTCCATCATGTGCTGGATCATCTCGACGTCGATGATGAACTTTTCGAACGACGCTGTCAGTCCGCCCTCTTGCCAGCCGGCGGCATGGTAGACGAGGTTGCCATGGCCGAGCACCGCGCCCCACAGCGCCATCAGCGTCTCATAGGCGCCTTGCGCGTCGGCGGCATTGGAAGCCGAGCCCGGCGTTGTGCGATAAGGCAGGTTGTAACGCCGCGCCAACTGTCCGGACGCGATATTCGCCTTGGTGTTTTCAGGCGTGCCGAACGCCGGCGCTCCCGATTTCATATCGACATTGGAGGTGAAGGCGCCATACATCACCGGCGCTCCGGGGCGGACGAGCTGCGTCAGCACCACGCCGAACAGCGCCTCGGCATTCTGCTGGGCGAGCGCGCCGGCAAGCGTCACCGGGCTCATCGCCCCCATCAGCGTGAATGGCGTTACCGCCACCGACTGGCCGAACTCGGCCATCGTCATCAGCCCCTCGGCCATCATCTCGTCGAAGCGGCGCGGCGAATTGACCGAAATGATCGTGGTGACGCCGGGATCGTCGCGCATCTCGTCAAGCGTCAGTCCGCGCGCGATTGCCATCATTTCGATGCCGTCGAGCGCCCTGCCGCGGCCGATGGCCGAGACGTGAAAGCTTTTGTCGGTCAGTGTCAGATTGGCGAAATAGGTGTCGAGATGACGGGAATTCGCCGGCAATTCTACCGGCGCGCAGACCTGGTTGCCTAGCATGTGGATGCAGTTGAAATGCTGCGCCAGCCGGACGAGATCGGAATAATCGCGCAAATTGCCGGCACGGCGGCCGCGCTCCATGTCGTGCACATTCGGCGGCCCGGCGACGAGCGTGAAGTTGATGGTATTGCCGCCGAGGTGGACGGCATGGGCGGGATTGCGCGGCGTCAGCGTATAGCTGGACTGCGTCGTCTTCAGCGCTTCCTCGATCATGCCGCGATCGATGCGGACGTTCATCGTTGCATGATCGACCTTGGCCCCGGCCTTCTCGAACAGCGACAGCGCCCGCGGGCTCATCACCTCGATGCCGAAATTCTCCAAGATATGCATCGACGCCTGGTGGATCGCCTCGATCTGGTCGGCCGAGAGCATCGCCATTGGCGGATAGGGATTGGTGACGCGGCGCAACGGCAGTTGCGGGATGGCGGTCGGTCCCCTGTTGCTGGTTCGCTCGGCGCCGCGCTTGCGTCTTGGTTCGCTCATGCCGCGCATCAAAGCGCCGGCACGAGGATCGAGCTGTCAAGAATCCGCCACCTGCGGGCGTGATTTTAGCCAAGGCGGCATTCCGGGAATTTCACATCGGTAAAAGCGACAACAAACGTCGGAATGGTTATACTTGTTCCGCGTCAGGCAAAGCGGCCGATGAGCCGTTAAGGAACGCAGCAAGATTCCTTTTATGTTTTCGGCCTAATGCTCTTGCAATGCGTAGGTTGAGTTTTAGTAAAATTGTAGCGATTGCCGTGCCGCTGGCGCTTTCGGCCTGCGCGACGCCGCCGAACCACATCAACGATGTCTGCGCCGTTTTCGACCAGAATGACGGCTGGTTCGACAATTGGCAGGCGGCGGCACAACGCACCGAGCAGAAATACGGCGTGCCGGTTCCCGTGCTGATGGCGACGGTGCGCAAGGAATCCGGCTTCAAGAGCAACGCCAGGCCGCCGCGCACCAAGCTGCTGGGCTTCATTCCCTGGAAACATATCTCCAGCGCCACCGGCTTCTCGCAGGCGCTCGACGGCACCTGGGCGCAATACCAGAACGAGACCGGCAGCTGGGCGGCGCGCCGCACCAGGTTTGCCGATGCCGTCGATTTCGTCGGCTGGTATCATTCCAAGACCGCCGAGACCCTCGGCGTCGCCCGCAACGACACCTACAATCTGTATCTCGCCTACTATCTCGGCTGGAATGCCTATAAGCGCGGCAATCGCGGCGACGCCGACGTGCAGCGCTATGCGCATGCCACCGAACAGATGGCGCAGGACTACGCCGCGCAGCTACGGCAATGCGCGCCCTAGCCTATTAACGGCTCTCAGCCGCCCTTGGGTTTGCGCGGCTTGCGCGTGGCGTCCTCGGCCTGTCGGCCGTCGCCGACAGTCGGCGGCATGATTGGTGCCACCTGGCTGTCGGCAGAGCTTGAGGTGCCGGTCTCTGAAACCTCGTCGCGAACCTCGTGACGGCGGGCTTTGGCGACCGCTTCGGCATTCTCCACTGCCTGACCCTCGGCATCGGCTTCAACGCTGCCAGTCTTGCCATGCGGGCGCTTGGGCGGATCTCCGGCAAAGCCCGGGCCAACACCGTGGTTTGCATCATCCGGCACGCCCTCATTTGCGGCGTGCTCCTTGTCGAATTTGATCACCGGCTCCATTTTCGCCAGCACGTCGTCGGACAGCCAGCACAAGCTCATATGGCCGTCGCCGAGATTTTTGACTGGCGGCACCTTGGTTTCGCAAAGGTTGTCCGGCACCAGTTTCTTGTAGCCGCAGCGCGTCTGGAACGGACAGCCGGACGGCGGGTTCATCGCCGAAGGGATGTCGCCCTCCAGCACGACGTGCTTCTTGACCACGCTTGTGTCGGCGATCGGGATCGCCGACAGCAATGCCTCGGTATAGGGGTGATAGGGCGGCGCGAATATCTGGTCGGTCGTGCCTTGCTCAACGATATAGCCGAGATACATGACGACGACGCGGTCGGCGATGTAGCGCACAACCGACAGATCGTGGCTGATGAACAGCATCGTCGTCTTGTTCTTGCGCTGGATGTCCATCAAGAGCTCGGTCACCGCGGCCTGGACCGACACATCCAGTGCCGAGACCGGCTCGTCGGCCACCACCACCTTGGCGTCGCCGGCAAAGGCACGCGCAACGCCGATGCGCTGTTTCTGGCCGCCTGAAAGCTGGCGCGGCTTGCGTGTCTCGAATGCCCTCGGCAGCTTCACCAGGTCGAGCAATTCCAGCATCCGCTTGCGGCGGTCGGCCACCGAGTCGCCGACATTGAACTTTTCCAGCGTACGGATGATCTGCGAACCGACCGAATGGCTGGGATTGAGCGTGTCGAACGGATTTTGGAACACCATCTGGATCGATGACACCGTGTCGACGCTGCGCTTCTCGATCCCGGTCGACTGGATCTCCTTGTTGCCGAGCTTCACGCGGCCGGAGCTTGCCGTTTCGAGGCCGAGCAGCACCTTGGCCAGGGTCGATTTTCCGCAGCCGGATTCGCCGACGATAGCGACGGTCTCGGATTCGCGCGCCATGAACGAGATCGTCTCATTGGCCTTGACGACACGGCCCTCGCTCGAGCCGAACACTTCGCTGCCGCCGACCTTGTAGTACTTCCGGAGGTCTTCGATCTGGAGCACCGGCGCACCGGGCACCACCCGCTCGTTGACCTTCTTGGCGCCGGGTGGCAGCGCCTCCCAGTCGATCTCGTTGAAGCGCACACAGCGCGAGAAATGCCCGTCATGGCCTTCGACCGCGATCATCGGAATTTCGGCGGCGTTGCAGACGCCCTCGACGAAATGGTGGCAGCGCGGGCCGAAATTGCAGCCCTTCGGCCGCTCGTGCGGTAGCGGCAACTGCCCCGGGATGGAGATCAGCGGCCGCGAATTTTTGTCGGCGCCCGGCAGCGGGATCGAGCGGAACAGGCCTTGCGTGTAGGGATGGCGCATCCGGTCGAAGACGTCCTTGATCTTGCCGGTCTCCACCGCTTCGCCCGAATACATCACCGTGATGCGGTCGCAGGTCTCCAGGATCAGGCCGAGATTGTGCGACACGAAGATCATCGAGGTGCCGAACTTCTCGCCCAGCCCCTTGACCAGGTCGACGATGCCGGCCTCAACCGTCACGTCGAGCGCTGTGGTCGGCTCGTCGAGCAGAAGCAGCGCAGGCTTCGACAGCAGCGCCATGGCAATGACGATGCGCTGCTGCTGGCCGCCGGAAAGCTGGTGCGGGTAGGAACGCATCATGCGCTCGGGATCCGGCAGCTTCACCGCGCGCACCATTTCCAAGGCGCGTTTGTAAGCTTCGTCCTTCGACACCTTGTCGTGGATCAGTGGCACTTCCATCAGCTGCTGGCCGACCTTCATCGCCGGGTTAAGACTGGCCATCGGTTCCTGGTAGATCATCGCGATCTTGTTGCCGCGGATAGCTCGCAGTTCTTCGTCGGACAGTTCTCCCATGTCCTTGCCCTGGAATTTGATCTTTCCGCCAACGATCTTTCCGATGTTGGAGAGGTCGCGCATGATGCCCAGCGACACGGTCGACTTGCCGCAGCCGGATTCGCCGACAATACCCATCGCCTCGCCGGGCATGACCGTGCAGGAAAAATCCATGACCGCCGGGATTTCGCCCTTGCGGGTGAAGAAGGAGATCGACAGGTTCTCGATCTCGATGATCGGCCCATTGGTCGGCCCATTGGTCGGCTTGGCGGGATTTCGAACTGCCTCATTCATGGGTCGCTCCAATCCTTGTTCTTCAGGCATGTCGGGCCGAACCCGGCATCGATCTTCCCGGCATCAATCTTTCATAGACTGTTCGCGCAACGAATCCGCCAGGAGGTTGAGGCCGAGCACGAACGACATCAATGCGATCGTCGGCGGCAGCGCCGGGTGGATGAAGGAGCGCAGCAGCCGGCTGGCATCCTTGATCGCCGTGCCCCAGTCCGGGCTTTCCGGCGCCAGTCCCAGCCCGAAATAGCCGAGCGTGCCGAGCAGGATCGTGGTGTAGCCGATGCGCAGGCAGGCGTCGACGATCAGCGGCCCGCGCGCATTGGGCAATATCTCCCACAGCATTATGTACCAGGGCGATTCACCGCGCGTTTGTGCCGCCGCAACATAGTCGCGCGTTTTGATATCCATGACCAGGCCGCGCACGATGCGGAACACGCCGGGGCTGGAGGCGAACACCACCGCCACGAAGATGTTGAGCTGGTTGGGATCGATGTGGATGATCTTGAACGGATCGGCATCGAAGACAAGGCCTGCATAGATCCAGCCGCCAAGTACCAACGTCAGGCCAAGCAGGATATAGAGGCGGTCGGGGCGGTTCTTGTAGCGCGTCCAGAACAGCACACTGAAGAAGATGATCGGAAACAGGAAGAACAGCCCTGCCATCGCGTAGGGGATCGGCGTGTCCATGATGCCCGGCGTCACCAGCAGGTAGAACAGGAGGATCACCGGGAAGGCCAGCACAAGGTTGGCGAGGAAGGACAGCACCGTATCGATCTTGCCGCCATAATAGCCGGCCGGCAGGCCGAGCGTAATGCCGACCATCAGCGCAAAACCGGTCGCCGCCGGCGCGATGATCAGCACGATCTGGCTGCCATAGACCATGCGCGAGAACACGTCGCGGGCGAGCTTGTCGCCGCCGAAATAGTATACAAGTTTCGACGCCGGCTCGATTGCGCCCGGCAGCGCGTCCTTCATGATCGGCACTTGGGCGAGCGGATCGAAGGGCGAGATGGTCGACGCGAAGATCGCCGTAAACAGCCAGAACAGGCAGATGCCGACGCCGACGATGCCGACGCCGCTGTCGAAAAGCTGGCCGTAAAGGCCTAGCTTCTTCTTGTAGCCGAAGCTCGCCCCCATCACCAGGGCGAGAGCGATCCAGACCGGCCAGAAGCGGGTAAGCACGCCGAGTACGACGTTGAAGGCGCTGAGATATTCGACCTGCATCCGCCGGTCTCCTATTGAACTCTGATGCGCGGATTGAGAAACGCGTAGCCGACATCGGAGATGAGCTGTGTGATCAGGACGATAAACACCGAGACCAGCGAGCAGCCGAGCAGAAGATCGATGTCGTTGTTGCCGGCGGCCTCGACCAGCGTGTAGCCGAACCCCTGGTAGCGGAACATCACCTCGACGATGACGACGCCGGTGAGCAGCCAGGGGAACTGCAGCATGATGACCGTGAATGGCGCGATCAGCGCGTTGCGCAGAGCGTGCTTTATCACCACGCTGCCGAAGGAGAGGCCCTTCAGCCGGGCGGTTCGGATATATTGCTGTGTCATCACCTCCACCATCGAGGCGCGGGTCATGCGAGCGATGTAGCCGATGCCGTATATCGCCAGCGTCATCACCGGTAAGGTGAAATTATAGAAGGTGATGCCCTGGCTGGCCGAGGCCGCCGAACCGTTCAGCACGCCAAGCCAGGAGGCAAAGATCACGGTGAAGATAACGCCCGAAACATATTCGGGCGTCGCCGTCGAGGCGATCGAAGCCACCGACAATGTGCGGTCGGTGCGTGAACCCTCGCGCATGCCGGCGAGAATACCGATCAAAAGCGAGATCGGCACCATTACGGCCAGCACGCAGAGCATCAGGATGCCGGTGGCGCTGAGCGCCGGAAAGAGTTTCGAAGCGACCGTCGTCTTGAACTTGGTCGAGCAACCGAAATCGCCTTGCAGGATGCCGGAGAATGTCGGCACGACCGGATCGTTGCAGAAGGAGAAACGCTGTGCGGGCTTGCCGGTCGCCGGGTCGGTCACCGGCTGCTTGGGCATGATGCCCAGCCATTGGCCGTAGCGGATAAAGAAATTCTGCCGATAGCCATGGTTGACCAGCCAAGCCTCAAGCTGCTCGGCGGATGTGTGCATTTCGGTCTGGCTGATCGCGAGCTTCTTCAGATTAGGCCCGAGATTGACCAGGAAGAAGACGATCATCGTCAGGCACAGCATCGTCAATGCCATGGTGCCGAGACGCCTGATAACGAAAGAAAGCATGGCGGTCCCCTGCCGGTCGGGTTGGGGGGTGGAACCGGTTTGCAAGCCGTGCGCTGCCGCCAGCGGCAGAACAAGCCTTCAGACCAGTCCCAGATGCAATACCCTTTTTATTGCAGACCCAGGCCGAAGAGTCCGCAACTTTTTGCTGCGCCGACTTCCGGTCCAAGGACCATGCAAAGAGCGAGGGAAAGGGGCGAGACGCCCCTTTCCGGATCGTCCGGTCAGGCCTGCTCGAGCCAGACCTTGCCGTAGTCGCGCTCGAAGGTCGGGTGCATCTTGTAGTTCTGCACCGCCTTGACCGAATGGCTGTAGAGCTTGCGCCAATAAGGCTGGATGATAATGCCGGAATCCTGCAGGATCTGCTCGATGTCCTTCATCATTTCCTTGCGCTTGGCTGCGTCGGCAACCGCGAGCGCAGCGTTGAGCTTGGCATCCCACTCCGGATTCGACCAAGCCGTCTCATTCCAGGCTTCACCGGTACGATACCCGATCGCCAGAACCTGGACGCCGAGCGGCCGCATGTTCCAGTTGGTCATCGACAGCGGATACTTCGTCCAGTCGTTCCAGAAGGTCGAACCCGGCAGCACCGTACGTTTGACCTTGATGCCGGCGTCGCGCATCTGCGCGGCGATCGCATCGCCTGTGTTCTTGTGCCAGTCCTCGTCGACCGTGATCAGCTCGTGCTCGAAATCGGCCTGGCCGGCTTCCGCCATCAGCGCCTTTGCCTTCGCCGGGTCGCGAGCAACCTTCGGCAATTCGTAGTATTCCGGATGGATCGGGGCGACATGGTGGTTCTCGGCAACCGTGCCGGCATTGCCGTAGCCGAGCTGGAGGACGACAGCGTTGTCGACCGCGAGCTGCAGGGCGTTGCGAACCTTCTGGTCGCCGTAAGGCTTGTTGGCCACATTGGTGCGGCAGACGATCGTCGAGGCGGTGACGACCTCGGACTTCGCCAAGTCCATGCCGTCGAGGATCGACACATAGTCGGCCGAGGTTTCGAAATTGGTGTGCACTTCGCCTGCTTCGAAAGCGCTGACCATCGCCGCCGGATCGGTGCCGTAGTCGATGAACTCGATGCCGTCGAGGAAGACGTCACCATCCCACCATTTGTTGTCTTCGCGGCGCTTGTAGACCACTTTCTGGCCGACATCGTAGGAGACCAGCTCGAACGGCCCAGTGCCGATCGGGCAGGACTTGAAGTCGCCGCCTTTTTCGTCGAACGTCTTGTGGACGATGAGGCCGGGATAGTCGCACACGTTGGGAATGAGGGCGATATCCGGCTTGCTGAGCGTCAGCTTGATCGTGTGGTCATCGACCTTGGTCACCGCGCTCTCATCCAGCTTGTCGTCCTTGACCAGCGAACCGAGGCGACCCGGCATGGAATTGCCTTCGGCCTTCTTGTCGGCCCAACGCTTGAGGTTGAAGATGACGTCGTCTGCGGTGAACGGATCGCCGTTGTTCCAGGTGACGCCTTTGCGCACATGCAGCGTGTATTCGGTGGCGTCGTCATTCACGTCCCAGCTCTCCAGCAGATAGGGGCGGAACGTGTATTCGGTGGTGTATTTGACCAGCGGCTCGAGCGCCTGGCGCTCGGCATTGGCGATTTCCGACCAGTCGGACTTGCGCGGATCCTTCGGATCCTTAATCCATTGCGCGACCTTCAGTATCCCGCCTTTCTTGCCCTTCACCTCTTCCGCCTTGGCCGGCGTCGGGTCTGCAAGGCCAAGCATGCCATAGGCCATCGCCGTCGAGGCGCCGAAGACGCTGGCGAGAGCCAGAAATTCGCGACGATCCATCTTGCCTGCCTTGGCATCTTCGGCCATGGCCAGGATGTGATCGGGAACGCGGTCGCCGTTACTCTTGTAGATCGTCATGACTAACTCCCATTGTTGGCTTTCTGCCTTTTAACATTCCGCATCCGCGCCATGATGTCAAAGACGGCACGGATTGGGAACATGCCAAGGAATGTGCAACTTTGAAAGCAGGGCGGTTCGCGCGATAACGACAGTCTTGGCGCAAATTTGCTACTGCGCCAGGGATTTCGTCTGAAATCTCAACGGGCAATTAAACTGGGACATTCGCCGCTGCGCCGCTCGTTCTTCAGGCAACCAGTTGTTCTGCGCGAACGGCCGGTTTCAATATTCCCGTTCGTAGAAAACACCGCCTTTGGCTTCGCCGGCGTCGGTTGCCTCGCCACGCAGCTTGACGCCGCGCCCAACGTCGAGATCGACGGTTGCCTTACCCGAGCCCGGCCTGTCGCCCTTCTGGATCGTCACATAGGTACGGTCGTTGAGATACTTGCCCGCCGAGACGGCGGTGCCACCCTGTTCATCGGTGATTACGTCGAGATCGTCGACGCCGATTGCGCTGCGCAGGTTCTGCAGCAGGGAGGTCGAGCCGCCGACGCCGGCCAGTTGTCCGGCAGCCTCGGCAAGCTGCGCGATCTGCAGCGGCGACAGGTTCGACATCGAACGGCCGAAGATCAGCTGCGCCAGCACCTCATCCTCCGGCAACGCGGGTACCGAGGAGAAGGTGAATTTCGGGTTGTTCGCCTCGCCCGACACCACGATGGTCACGGTGGCGCTGGTCGTCTTCGATTGCGCCGTGAGATTGAGGTAGGGCACCAGAGAGCCGGAAAAGCCGACGGTGCCTTCGGTGAAGGTCAGCCGCTTGGCAAGGATCGTCAACCGCCCGCGCCGCAAGGTGAAGGTGCCGACCGCCTGGGGTGACGATGCCGGGCCGGTCAGCCGCAGCGAACCGCCGAGCTCGGCGTCGACACCCCTGCCCTGGATGAAGATCTGGCTCGGCGCATTGACTGTGACGTCGAGATTGAGGCCGCTGCCGCCGCCACCGCTGCTTGCAGCGGCCGGGCGCAACGCCTTGTCCTGCGCACGTACGGCGGCCGGCGCATTCTTGTGCTTGACGTTGAGCTCGGCCAGCGAGCCGGGCAGCTTTTCGGGTACGGTGATGACGGTCTTGGCCAAGTTGACGGTACCGGAAATCACCGGCGCGGAGATGAGCGGTCCCTTGACGGTCAGGTCGCCGCCAAGATTGGCAGTGACCACCTTGCCGTCGGTATAGCGGCCGTCGACGAGCTTGATCGACAGATCGGCTGGAAAACCCTTAGCCGGATCGATGCCGACGGTGCCGCTGGCCGAAAGGCTGCCGCGTGTCGACAGCGTGCCGGTCAGGCGATTGATCCTGGCCACGCCATTGCCGATAGCGACATCGGCAGTGATGTCGTTGATCGCAAGCCCCGAGCGCGCGTCGAGCAGGCGGGCGCCTGACGTGCGGACCGTGCCTGAGATCACCGGCGACGTCGCCGGGCCGCGCACCTGCACATCGACGTCGGCCGTGCCGCTCAGGGACAGGCCTTGCGCGGCGAGTGTCCTGGTGAGGAAGGCGAACGGCACCTTGCCGGAAAAGTTGAGATCAAGGGTGGGCCCGCCTGATGTCGTCATCGTGCCGCCGCCCTTGAGGCCGAGGCCGGCGGCATCGCTCATGTTGGCGTCGAACGTCAGTCTGTTGCCCGAATACGTACCTGAGGATGAAACGCCCATGCCGCCGAAACCTGCACCACGGGTCTGCGACGTCTGAACGCCTGCGGCGTCGATCTTGAAGGCAACGGCCGGATTGGCCGGCGCGCCCGTCACCTTCACCGTGCCTGAGATGGAACCGGCGGCATCGAGGCCCGGCGAAAAACTGTTGGCTATCGAGATCGGGATGCGGGCCAGCGTCGCGTTGAGGTCGAACGCCTGCCCAGCCTTGCCCGTGACCGTCGCCGTGCCGCCGCCGAGGTTGAGCACCAGCCTGTCGAGGCTGGTCACTCCATTGGCGATGTTGATGGTCGAGGCCTGGGCGATGGCCGCCTTGATGCCGCGGATGGTCGCCTCGCCGGAGGCAAGTTCGACCGTCGTCGTGCCCTTGACCGCCTTGACCCGGCCGGCCGCCCTCAGCGGAATATCCTTGACGGTGGCGCCACCGGAAAAGCCGGTCCATTCGCCGTCGCGCTTGAGATCGACGTTGACGCCCCGAATAGCCGTGCCGCCGGAAGTTACGCTGTCGGCACGGATTTTGCCCGAGATCACCGGTGCCGCCAGATAGTTGGCGATCAGCGCGTCGATGCTCACGGCCTTGGCCGAGACATCGCCGCGCGAGATCGAGGCCGTCGTCGCCTTGACGGCGACTTGCGGCACGGTACCCGCCTTGGAGAAGGCGATCGTGCCGCGCACATCGCCATCGGCCTTTTCCAGTGCCAGGGCCGCAAGCGGACCGATATCGGGCAGGTCGAGCGCCACGGTGCCGGCCGGCAGGAAGGCATCGTCGAGCGCCAGGTCGCCGGAGATACGGTTCTTGCCGAGCGACAGCAAAAGTCCATTGATGGCGCGTTTGCCGTCCGATGTCGCCAGCACGGCGCTGCCCTGCAGCGGTTGGCCGCCGACATTTCCGGTGAGTTGCACATTCGCAGCCGGGTTGGCGGCATCAGCCTTGCCGGTGGCAGTGAGCTTCAGACCGGTGATCTCGCGCGCCGCGACCGAAAGCCTGTCGCTGTTGATACTCAGCGACAGATCCGGCGCGGTGCTGGCGCCTTGCGCATTCAGCGCGAAAGAGATGGCGCCTTTGGCGTCCTTGGATAGCAGCGAGACGTCGCCTAGCGCGCCTTTGACGTCGGCGCTGAGCTTGTTGTCGGCAAGGCTCGCCTGGCCGTCTGCCGTCAGCGAACCGGACGACAGCCTGACGGTATTGGCGGTGACATTGCCATTGGCGTCCCGCTTCAGCGCGGCACTGAATTGCGTTCGCTCGGCGAGCACGCCACGTACCGACCCCGGCAGTGCCGCCGAGGCGGCGTCCGCCTTGACATTGAGGGCGATGGCGCCGTCGGCCAGCGAGACCCGCCCGTTGAAGCCGCTGTTCAACGCGTCGCTGGTCACCGTGCCGCTATCGATGACGATGGCATCGGCGGCAAGGCTGCCGGCGAGTTTGGCGGTGACCTTGCCGGCGATCAGCGGCGCGATAGTCGGATTGTCGAGGCCGATTTTTTCGGCAGTCACGGTGCCGGAGATCGGCCCGCTCCGGGCTTTCACGTCAAAGCGATCGGAGTGCAGCGCAAGCGTGATGCCCTCGATCTTAGCCAGATTGGTGGCGGCCGATGGCAGCGTCGCGGAAATGTCGAGCTTCGGCTGGGCGCCCTGCCCGGCCGCCGTTAGCGATATCGCCTGTAGCTCGAGCTTGATCGGGCTCTCCTTGCTGCCAAGTGACAACGGCAGGCTCGGACCGGTAGAGGCCAGGTCGAGCGAAAAATCGCTGGCACCGTTCGGATTGATGGTGCCGGCTGCCTTGCCGGAGATTTTCTCGCCGGCAAGCGTCGCCTGCTCGATGGCCAGGCCGCTGGCCGACGAGAAACGGCCTGCCGCGTCGAGATCCAGCGGCCCGAGGCCAGCCTGCCGGGTCTGGCTGGTTTCGGCGCCGCTGAGGCGGGCGGTGAAGCGAAATTCTGGTGCAGCCGACGATCCGGTGACCTGCGCGGTGCCGCTGAGCGCGCCGACGGCATCGAGACCCGGTGAAAAATCATTGGCAAGCGCTGCCGGCACCGCCGACAAGGTGGCAGCGAGATCGAGCGTCTGGCCGGCCGTACCCGACACGGCAACCGAACCACCGCCGACACCGAGCGCCAATTTCTCTATGCTCACCCTGCCATTGGCGATTGTCAGCGCTGATGGCTGCGCGACAGCTGCCTTGATGCCGCGGATGGTCGCCTCGCCCGAGGCAAGCTCGATGCTGGTGGTGCCGTTCGCAACCCTGACCCGCCCGGACGCGCTGGCCGGAATGCCGGCGACCGTGGCGCCGCCGCTAAAGCCGGTCCAGTCGCCATCGCGCTTCAGGTCGACATCGATGCCGCTGATCACCGTGGTTCCGGAGGTGATCGTGTCGGCCTTGATCTTGCCGGCGATTGCCGGTGCTTTGAGATAATTGGCGACCAGCGCGTTGACGGCGATTGTCTTCGCCGCCAGTTCGCCGCGCGAAATCACGGCGCTCGTCGCATCGATCGCGACCGTCGGCGCTCCGTTGTCGTTCGCAAAGCGGATGGTGCCGCGCACGTCGCCGGCTACCGACTGGCCCGCGAGTGCGGCCAGCGGAGCAATATCGGCGGCATCGAGGGTCAACGTGCCGAGCGGCAGCAGGTTGTCGTCGAGCCCGAGGTCGCCGGAGACCTTGTTGTCGGCTAACGAGACGGCAAGTCCATTGATGGAGCGCTTGCCGTCGGTTGTGACCAGCGATGCCTTGAGGTCGAGCGGCTGGTCGTCGACCGAGCCGGTCAGCGAGACATCGGCGGCTGGACTGGCGATATCGGCCTTGCCGCTCGCGCTCAGCTTGATCTGTTTCACCATATGACCGGACGCCGTCAGGCTGTCGCTGTTGGCCGAAACCGAGAAATCCGGAGCGCTGCGCGCGCCGCTTGCGGTCAGCGCGAAACCGACGGCGCCGCCGACCTTGGCGCCGACCAGCGGCGACAGCACCGATACGTCGCCCAGCGTACCCTTGATGTCGGCCCGGATATCGGTGCCTTGCGCACTGGCGGTGCCGCTGGCGCTAAGCGTGCCGGAGGTGAGTTGCAATGCGTTGGCGGCGAACGCACCGTCCGGGTCGCGTGTCGCGGTTGCGGAAAACTGCACGCGCTCGCCGAGAACCGAGCTGATTTGCGGCGGCAGCGCCGTCGAAGCCGCGTCGGCATTCATCTTGAGCGTCATCGACAGATCGGCAAGCGCCACTGTGGCTGTTACGGACGCATTGAGCGCGTCGCTGCGTAGCGTGCCGTCGTCGACGACAATCTGTTCCTTGCTGACGGAGCCGGCGAGACCGGCGCTGACCCTGCCCGTTATCAGCGGCGCCAAAGTCGCGACGTCGGTGTTCAGGTCGGCCGCCGTCAGCTTGATGGTGACCGGCCCGCTACGGTTCTGGATGTCGAAACCATCGGAATGCACTTGCCCGATCAGGTCGTCCACCCGCGTGCCGCCCGCCACCACCGAGACCAGCGACGCGCCGATATCGACCATCGGCGCCTTGCCACCGCCGAAAGCGCGGGCCGTGGCATCCTTGATCGCCACGGTTATCGGCTGCGCCTCGCTGCCGAGGCTGAGCACGATCGGCGGCCCCTTTGCGGCGAGCTTCACCGAAAGGTCGCTGGCGCCGTTCGGATCGACAATGCCTGTGGCGGTCGCGTGCACGGCGCCGCTGTCGATATTGGCGCGCTCGACATCGACGCCGCCGGCCGCGGTCGCTGTGCCGGCGAGGTCGAAGGTGGTCTTGCCGGCAAACAGCGGTTTCAGGGTTTCGGGCAGGAAGCGCTCGAATTCGCCATCGCCGTTGGCCTCGACATAATGACCCTTGTCGGTGAGCTGATGGCGACCGGTAAGCTGGGTGACGATCCGGCCGTCGACAACGAAGGTCCCTATGCCATTCCAGTTGGCGAGCGGTCCGGTGCCGGAAACGACAATGTTGACCGGCGGCGCGCCCGGCAGGTTGAGCAGGTTGGCGATGATGCCGCCGGCCGGCTCGGATGCCTTAAGGTCGAGGTCGAGCTTGTTGTCGGCCGGCGCGAAATGGGCTTTGGCGTCGACCGTGCCTTGCTTGCCGTCGTGGCGAACGATGTTGAGGTTGGTCTCGATCGCCAATGGTGAGGCGTCCGCCTTGAGCGCTCCCTTGGCTGCAAGTTCGGCGACACCGCTGCCGGCCAGAGCCTGCCCGAGCGCGATTTCGGGAAGGTCGAGTTGCCTGACGTCGATGGAAACCGGCAGCGTCGTCGCTCCGCTTTGGCTCGACTGTGTATTGGCCACCGGCAGCCTTGCCAACTCGATACGCTCGGCCCCAATGCGATCGGCGCTGAAGCTCTTCGACAGGAGTGCCAGCGGCGACCAATCGACGGCCACGTTGCGCGCCACCATCCAGGCGCCTTCGCGATCCTCCAGAACGACATGATCGACCCTCAGCGCGCCCGACCAGATGCCGTCGATGCCGACGACAGTGACCTTGCGATCACCGGTCGAGGCCATGGTCGAGATGATGCCGGCAAGGTTTTCGCGGCCGCGCTCGGTTTTGGTCAGCACGACGAGCGCCCCCACCGCCGCTGCCACGACGATGAGCAGCGTGTAGAAAAGGATACGGAGGATGCGCCTGAATATTGCCATCAGAATGCCTGGCCGATGCCGGCATAAATGCCGAAATGAGGATCGTCGGGGCCGCGGTTGAGCGGCACCGCCGCGTCGACGCGCAGCGGCCCGAACGCCGTCAGATAGCGCAAGCCTACACCCGCGCCGACCTTCATGTCCGAAAAATCGGGGACCTGCCTGGTCGACACCGTGCCGGCATCGACGAACGGCACGACGCCGATCTTGTCGGTGACGGCGATGCGCATCTCGACCGAGGTCTCGAAGAAGGAAAGCCCGCCGATCGGCTCTCCATTGCTGTCCTTCGGGCCGATGCCTTGATAGGCATAGCCGCGCACCGAACCGCCGCCGCCTGAGTAGAAGCGTCGATCTGCCGGAACATCTTGAAGACTGGCGCCGATGATAGAGCCGATGGCGACACGTTCGGCGAAAACGAATTTCGAGGCCGAATCGAGTGACTGGTAGGCCGACCCCTCGCCCTTCAGCTTGACAAACGCAGCCCCGCTCAAAATGTCGTAGCTAGGCTCGCCATAGGCCAGCACCCTGAAGCCCCGGGTCGGATTGAGCTTGCTGTCGCGATTGTCGTAGACATATTGCAGTGGAATGCTGGCGATCAGATAGGTCTGCTTGCCGAAAGCGTCGTGGATCCTCGAATAATCCAGCGCGACTTGCGCGGAAACCGTCTGCTTCTTGTCGAGTTCGTAGGATAGGCCGGTGCTGCCCTTGACCGAGAAATGGTCGTAGGCGTCGGGGTGCTCCAGCACGGTATTGACGCTGGCAATGAATTTCGACGCCGGCCCGACCACGCCCGGCTTTTCGAACATGACGCCGGCATTGTAATTGAGCTGGGTCAAGTCGTTGCTGCCGATGCCGCTGATCTTGCCGTCGATGCGCAGCTTTTCGGCGCGGCCAAACAGATTGCGATGCCCCCAATAGCCTTCGAGGCCCAGCCCTTCGGTGTTTGAGAAGCTGCCGCCAATGCCGAAATAGCGCGGCTTGCGTTCGCTTACCTGGACACCGATCGGGATGTTGCCCTCGGCGTCGAGGGCGTCGGCTTCCTTCACCGTCACGCTGTTGAAGACCTCGAGCCCGAGCAGCCGGTCGCGCGCATCGTCGATCTCATCGGGCGAATATTGGCGCCCGCGCTTAAGGCCGGTCATATATTCGGTGAAGTCGCGGTCGACCTTTTCCGTGCCCTCGACAGTGGTGTCGCCATAGCCGGCGACCGGGCCGGCCGCGACGGCAAGCGTCACGTCGAGCGTCGAACCGGCGTGCTCGGCGACGATCTCGCGGCCCGTCACCTTGGCCAGCGGCCTGCCTTCTTGCTTGAGTGCCCGCACGATCGCCGCCTCGGCCTTGAGCACGGCGCCCGAACTGGCGTCACCGCCGGCGATCAGGCCGAAATCGGCACTTGCCAGCCCCGCCGCATCGCCTTCCAGTCTGATGTTGCCAAGCGTGAATTTCGGCCCGGCTGCTATGCTTATCACCACCGGTATCGGCTGCGGACCCGAAAATTCGGCATCGGGCGGCAGATCGTCGAGCGGTTTGCCTTGGATCGTGATAGTGACCACACCCTCGTAGCGCGCGTCAGCGTAGAGTGCGGCAACAAGTTGCTCACGGTCACTGCGCGCCTTGGCCAGCAGGCCGAGAGAACCGGATACCGGGTGTTCCTCGTCGGCCTTCAGCGCCGAGGCGTTTTCGAGCTTCTCGGCGAGATCCTTGTCGGCGTCCGGCGCCTCGATCGTCACCGCATAGCGCAGCGGGTCGACGATATCGGCATCTTCGTCTTTGGATCCCCACAGCTTGATGCCGAAAATCTCGAAGGCTGCCGCACTTCCGGTTTCGGCAACAAGTGCCGTAGAGCACAACAATGCGAAAAGCAGGGCGCGCGAAAGCGCGCGCCGTGGCGCGGTTCCTCCCGACATCTGCCTTTCATACGCCGGCATTACGCTCCTAGCCTAGCTCGCAAACCTAAAATTGGAATGAAGTTCTGAAGCACTCGTAAAGGGGCCACAATCCAATTGCTGAAATAGACAGGGCTTGGAACTCACACCTTCTGCGTCGCCGCAAGAAAGCGTGATCCCCTGTCCTATGGAGCTACTACCGGTCACCGGCCGGAAAGCAAACCGTTGGCAGGCGGATCCTGCCGCGTCCCGATGTTGACAAGCGCGACTGAAGCTTGAAGATTTCTGGACGTAAGCACTTGTCTGGAGGGGTTTATGGCAATGCGCGCGGCTCGTGGTCTATCGATTCTTTTCCTTCTCTTTTTTGCCTGGAACGGTGTCGCGCAAGCGGCCGAAGCCCGGCGGGTGGTGACATCGGACAATTCCGACTATTTCGGTTTCGATCTCAGATCCGACCAGAATGTCAGCCTCGACCAGTGCAAGACCACCTGCCTCGGCGACCCGGCCTGCCGCGCCTTCACCTACAACCTCAAGGCCAAATGGTGCTTCCTTAAATCCGATTACAATTCGTTGAAACCCTTCGGCGGCGCCGTCGCCGGCAAGATCGTCAACATCGATGGCGATCCCGACATCGGCGCGCCACCCGAACTCGCCTTCTTCCCCAACTGGATGGCCGACCAGGCCCAGCAATACCGCAACAAGCTCACTGGCCCGACCTACACCAAGCCGACAGAAGGGCTGACGGCGCTAAGGGCCGCCGCCGAACAGTCGGCGCTGACGGGCGATCATCGCGCGGCCATGCACAAATACGAAGCGGCGGTTTCGGTGTTGCCTGATGATGGCCAGCTCTGGCTCGAGCTGGCGCGCGAAACGCTTGCCGTCCATCCGACCGCCAACAGCTCGGAGCCGTCGACCCTACCGGCGAACGCCACTTCCGCCGCCTTCAACGCCTACAAATTGCTGCGCACCACCAAGACGCGCGCCGACGTGCTGGCGCTGCTCGGGGACGGCCTTGATCGCCGCGATCTCTACAGGCCGGCCCTGCAGGCCTACGAGGCGAGCCTCGCTCTCGTCAATTCGCCGGCAGTCAGGGCCGCCTATCAGGATCTCAAGGCCCGCAAGGGCTTCCGCGTCATCGATCATACCGTCGATGCCGACACCAGCGCGCCACGCATCTGCGCGCAGTTCTCCGAGGAACTGGTCAAGACCGGCGTCGACTACTCGCAGTTCGTTACTGTCGACAACGCCGCTCCCAAGGGCGTCGAAGCCAAGGACAAGCAGATCTGCGTCGAAGGACTCGAGCACGGCCAACATTATGACGTGACCTTCCGCGCCGGCTTGCCGGCCGCCATTGGCGAAGTCACCGCGGCACCGGTGGTTCTGTCGATCTACGTGCAGGACCGCGCGCCTTCGGCCCGCTTCACTGGCGACAGCTTCGTGCTGCCCGCAGGCGCACGCCGCGGCATACCGGTCGTCACCGTCAACATGAATGCCGCCGAAATGAAGCTCTTCCGCATCGGCGACCGCTCGCTGGCCCAGCTTCTGTCGGGATATCAGTTCCTGCGCCAGCTTGACGGCTACGACATTTCGAACATCTCCGAACAGATGGGCGAGCCGGTCTGGCAAGGCCAGCTCGACATCGCCAACGACCTCAACAAGGAAGTCACCACCTCCTTCCCAATCGACGAGGCTTTGCCGAAGCGCAAGCCCGGCGTCTATGTGCTGACCGCACAAGCCGTCAACGATCGCAGCGACGACTATGATTCGCACGCCACGCAATGGTTCGTCGTCTCCGATATCGGCCTGTCGACCTATACCGGACAGGATGGGCTGAACGTCTTTGCCCGTTCGCTCGCAACCGCCAAGCCGATCGCCGGCGCCGAGCTGACGCTGCTGGCCAGGAACAATGAAATCCTCGGCACCGCGACCACCGACGCGGAAGGGCGGGCGGTGTTCAATCCCGGCCTGACGCGCGGCGACAGCGGCATGGCCCCGGCCGTGCTGATGGCCAAACAGGGCGACGACGATTTCGTCTTCCTCGATATGGGCCGCGCCGGCTTCGACCTGTCCGACCGTGGCGTCGCCGGACGGCCGGCACCTGGCGCGCTCGACGTCTATGCCTGGACCGAGCGCGGCATCTACCGCGCCGGCGAAGATGTCCATGTCGCGGCCCTTGCCCGCGACAGTGCCGCCAAGGCGGTCGAGAACCTGCCGCTGACCTTCATCTTCTCGCGGCCCGACGGCGTCGAGGACCGCCGCATCGTCAGCGATGGCGCATCGGCCGGTGGTCACGCGGTCGACCTGCCGCTGGAACCCAACGCCATGCGCGGCACCTGGACGGTGGCGATCCATACCGATCCCAAGCAGGCGGCGGTCGCCAGCCAGATGTTCCTGGTCGAGGACTTCGTACCGGACCGCATCGAGTTCGACCTGTCCTCCGACAAGCAGGAGATCGCGCAGGGCGAGACCGCCAACATTACCGTCGACGGCCGCTTTCTCTACGGCGCGCCGGCCGCGGGCCTCGCGCTCGAAGGCGAATTGACGCTGTCGACCGCCCGCGACTGGGATCGCTTCAAAGGCTATTCCTTCGGTCTGGCCGACGAACAGTCGGCGGAACCGACGGTGACGCCCTTCACCGGCCTGCCGGTGGTCGGCGAAAACGGCAAGGCGACCTTCCCTGTCTCCGTCGATCAATTGCCATCCACCACCAAGCTGGTCGATGCAAAGGTCACTGTCAGGATGCGTGAAACCGGCGGCCGTGCCGTCGAGCGCTCGCTGAATATCGGCATCCGCCCGCAGGGCCACATGATCGGCATCCGCCCGGATTTCGACGACGACGAGGTGCCGCAAGGCGGCACGGCCAAGTTCAGCCTGATCGCTGTCGACCCAGACGGCAAGCGTGAGGCGCTGAAGGGCGCGCAGTGGTCGCTGGTCAAGGTCGAGCGCAGCTACCAGTGGTACCGCTCGAGCAACTCCTGGAACTATGAGCCGGTCACCTTCACCAAGGCGGTGGCCAACGGCCAGGTCGACCTGAGCGCCGATGGCGAGGCGACGGTGTCGCTGCCGGTCGACTGGGGCCGCTACCGGCTCGAGATCGAGACAGCGGATCCGGAAGGCCCGGCCACCAGCTACGAGTTCGACGCCGGCTGGTATGTCAGTTCCACCACCACCGAAACGCCCGACGGCCTCGAGATCGCCCTCGACAAGGATACCTATGCGGCGGGCGAAGTGGCCAAGCTCAAAGTGTCGCCGCACTTTGCCGGCGAGCTGCTCGTCACCATCGGCGCCGACAAGCTCCTGAAGACCGTCACCGCCAGCGTGCCGGCCGGCGGCAGCACCGTCGACATCCCGGTCGGCGACGACTGGGGTGCCGGCGCCTACGTCACGGCAACGCTGTTCAGGCCGGGCGATGCGCAAGAGACACGCATGCCGGCGCGCGCCATCGGCGTCAAATGGCTGAAGCTCGATCCCGGCTCGCGGAAGCTTGCCGTCAGCTTGGCGCCGCCGGACAAGACCATGCCGCGCCAGCAGCTGTCGATCCCGGTGGCCGTAGCCGGCGTGCAGCCCGGCACCAACGCCTATGTCATGGTCGCGGCCGTCGACGTCGGCATCCTCAACCTGACCAACTACAAGGTTCCGGATCCGGAGAACTGGTTCTTTGGCCAGCGCATGCTCGGTCTCGAGGTTCGCGACATCTATGGCCGGCTGATCGACGGCTCGCTGGGCACAACCGGTAAGCTGCGCACCGGCGGCGACGGCGCCAACATGCAATCGCAAGGCAGTCCGCCGACCGAAAAGCTGGTCGCCTTCTTCTCCGGCCCGGTCCAGCTCGACGCCGACGGCAAGGCGCGGATCGACTTCGACATTCCGCAGTTCAACGGCACCGTGCGCGTCATGGCCGTCGCCTGGACAAAGGAAGCAGTCGGCCATGCCCAGTCCGACGTCATCGTTCGCGATCCGGTGGTGATCACCGCCGGCCTGCCGCGATTCCTGGCGCCCGGCGATTCCGCCGTCATGCGGCTCGACATCGCCGACACCGACGGCCCCGCTGGCGACTACAAGCTGACCATCGACACGACGGGCGACCTGTCTACCGGCAGTGCCGCCTTGCCTGAAAAGCTGACGCTGGCCAAAGGCAAGCGGCAGACGCTGACCGTGCCGTTGATTGCGCAGACCGCGGGCAACGCCTCGATCACCATCAAGCTTGCGCATGCCGACGGCACCGCCGTCGAGCAGACGCTCTATGTGCCGGTGCGCCCAGCGCAACTGCCTGTGACCACCCGCATGGTCGTCGACCTCAAGGGCAATGGCGGCGCGCTGCGCGTCGACAAGGAACTGCTGGCGGCAAGCCTGCTCGATGGCGCTTCGGTCAGCGTCGGCGTTTCGCAGGCGGCTGCCTTCGATGTACCGTCGCTGCTGATGACGCTCGACCGCTATCCCTATGGTTGCGCCGAACAGACCACCAGCCGCGCCATGCCGCTTCTCTACGTCAACGAGATGGCTTCCGGCATCGGCATGGCCAGCGACCCCGATCTGCATGGCCGCGTCCAGGACGCCATCTACAAGGTGCTGAGCTATCAGGCCTCGGCCGGCAGCTTCGGCCTGTGGGGTCCGGGTTCCGGCGATCTGTGGCTCGACGCCTATGTCACCGATTTCCTCACCCGGGCGCGCGAGCAGAAATACGACGTACCGGCCCTGGCGATGAACCAGGCGCTGAGCAATCTGCAGAACGCGATCGGCTACGATCAGGACGTCCAGGATCGCGGCAGCGAGATCGCCTATGCGCTCTATGTGCTTGCCCGCAACAAAAAGGCCTCGGTCGGCGATCTGCGTTATTATGCCGACACCCAGCTCGAAGCCTTTACCAGCCCGATGGCCGTCGCCCAACTGGCGGCGTCTCTCGCGCTCTACGGTGACACCCAGCGCTCGGAGGCAACCTTCCAGGCCGCGCTGCAACTGGCCAAGTCGACGCCCGAATATGACTATTACCGGTCCGACTATGGCTCGCCACTGCGCGACGGCGCGGCGATCCTGGCGCTTGCCGCGGAAAGCAAGCCGGTGCCGACCATCGTGCCGGCGCTGATCCAGCTGGTGACCAGGGAACGCGCCGACGCCAGGTGGACCAGCACACAGGACGAGTCCTGGATGCTGCTGGCCGCCCGCGCGCTGAAGGCCGGCAATGATTCGATCGCGCTGACCGTCAACGGCGCACCGCATGCCGGCGGCTATTCGGACCAGATCGCCGGTGGCGACCTGGCCGACAGTCCGCTGACCATCGTCAACACCGGCAGAAATCCGCTGCAGGCGGTCGTCACCACCGTGGCCTCGCCGATCCAGCCTCTGCCAGCCGGCGGCAACGGCTTTACCATCAGCCGTACCTACTACAAGCTAGACGGCACAGAGGCCAACGTGACGGAGGTCAAGCAGAACGAACGCTATGTCGTCGTGCTCAAGGTTTACGAGCAGAACACCTGGCCTTCGCGACTGCTGATCACCGACCTGTTGCCGGCCGGCTTCGAGATCGACAATCCGGGCCTGGTCTCCAGCGCCCAATTGACGAACTTCTCCTGGCTGGCGCAGACTGATGCCGCCCATCTCGAATTCCGCGACGACCGTTTCGTCGCGGCTTTCAATCCCAACGACGGCGATGGCGACCGCAACATCACACTCGCCTACGTCGTGCGCGCGGTGACGCCGGGCACCTACGCCCACCCGGCGGCAACGATCGAGGACATGTACCGGCCGCAATATTCGGCTCGCACCGCCACCGGCATGATGGAGGTCAAGGCGCCGTAAGGCAAAAAATAGCGGATAGGAATATGGCGATGGCGCTGCCCCTCATTGCCCTGCCGGGCATTTCTCCCCGTATAGAGACGGGGAGAAAGAGCCATGCGCCGAAGTTTTCGCCGAACTTTAACGTCGCAGAAAAGGCGCCAAGGGTCGCGACAGCCCCCTTCTCCCCGTCACTAAACGGGGAGAAGGTGCCGGCAGGCGGATGAGGGGCGGCGCCATGCTCTCCAGAAAATTCCTGCGCCGAGCGGCCATCACGGGCATTTCCTTGGTCGGTCTCGCTGCAATCACCGCCGCCGCCCTCTGGCAGCTCGACCGCGCTTTTCCGCCGCCGCTGCCGGCTGCTTTGGCGGTCTCGACCGAGGTGCAGGACCGAGACGGCCAGCTGCTGCGCGCCTTCGCTACGCCGGATGGCTACTGGCGGCTCGCTACCAGCCTGGACCAGGTCGACAAGCAGTTCGTCGACATGCTGGTCACCTATGAGGACAAGCGTTTCTGGGATCATCAAGGCGTCGACGTGCTGGCTCTGGCGCGTGCCGCCGGCCAGTTCGCGACCAGCGGCCATATCGTCTCCGGTGGTTCGACGCTGCCGATGCAACTCGCCCGGCTGATCGAACCGCGCGACAGCCGCAGCCTCGGCTCGAAGATCAAGCAGATGCTGCGCGCCCTCCAGATCGAACGGCGGCTTTCCAAGCGCGAGATCCTCGAACGCTATCTGACGCTGGCGCCCTATGGCGGCAATCTCGAAGGTGTGCGCGCCGCTTCGCTTGCCTATTTCGGCAAGGAGCCGAAACGGCTGACGGTCTCGGAGGCGGCCCTGCTCGTCGCTTTGCCGCAATTGCCGGAAAAGCGGCGCCCTGACCGCAACCTCGACGTCGCCCATGCCGCCCGCGACCGCGTGCTGACCCGCATGGTCTCGGCAGGCCTGCTCGGCGAACGTGAAGCCGCGCGTGCCGCGCTCGACGATGTGTCGGGGCTGCGGCGGACCTTGCCGGCGCTCGCTGCCCATGCGGCCTATACGATGCTGTCCAAGGCCATTCCCGGCCAGAAGCTGCAACTGACGATCCGCAAGAGTGTCCAGGAAGGGCTGGAGCAGGTGGCCAAGGATGCGGCCGCCAGGCTCGGCCCTCGCCTCTCGGTGGCCATGGTACTGGCCGATGCCCGTACCGGCGATATTCTTGGTGAGGTCGGCTCTGCCGATTTCTTCGATGCCAGCCGTTCGGGCTGGATCGACATGACCAAGGTCGTTCGCTCGCCTGGCTCGACGCTGAAGCCGTTCATCTACGGCCTCGCCTTCGAACAGGGCCTGGTGGCGCAGGAGATGCTGATCGAGGACAGCCCAGCCGATTTCTCCGGGTATCGGCCGAAGAACTTCGACATGGGCTATCAGGGCGATGTCAGCATCAGGCAGGCGCTGCAATTGTCGCTCAACGTGCCGGCGATCCGCGTGCTCGACGCGGTCGGCCCGGCCCGGCTGATGGCACGCTTTCGCCAGGCCGATGTGACCCCTATCCTGCCCGTCAACGAAGCGCCCGGCCTGGCGATCGGCCTCGGCGGCGTCGGGGTGACCCTGCGCGACCTGGTCCAACTCTATGCCGGCCTTGCCAATGGCGGCAAGGCACACACGCTGCATGACGGCACCGAGCCGGCGAATGCCGAACGCTCGACCACCACCATCCTCGACGGGCAGGCGACCTGGCAGATCACCGACATCCTGTCAGGCGTCAAGCCTCCCCAGGGTGCCGCCCAACGCGGCATCGCCTACAAGACCGGCACCTCCTACGGCTATCGCGACGCCTGGTCGGTCGGCTTCGACGGCCGCTACGTGCTCGGCGTCTGGGTCGGCCGCCCCGACGCCGGCGCTGTGCCCGGCCTGTCCGGCTATGTCTCGGCTGCGCCCATCCTGTTCGAAGGTTTTGTCCGTTCCAGCCTGGCCGCCGTACCGCTGCCGAGCCAGCCGTCCGGCGTCCGGCGGCCGAAGCGCGAGGTGCTGCCGGTGACGCTGACGCGCTTCGGCGCCGGCGCCGATGGGCTGGTACAGGCGATGCCGACCGAACCTGCGCCAACCATCATCTTTCCGCCCGACGGCGCTCGCGTCGATCTCGGCACTTCCTCGGCCGACCCCTCGCCGCTGGTGCTCAAGCTGCAAGGCGGCCGCGCACCATTCCGCTGGCTGGCCAACGGCAAGCCGCTGGTCGGCATCGACCGGCGGCGCACCGCGACCTGGCAGCCGGACGGCGCCGGCTATTCGACCCTAACCGTGATCGACGCGGCGGGACGCGCGGCCAGTGTGAAGGTTTTCGTCGAGTGAAAGTTTCCCTTGAATAATTTCCGGCAGGTGATTCAGGGGATTGTGTTTTACGTCTTGCTTTCGGCCGCCGGTACTTTCTCGGCGTCTGCTGACGCGCTGCCCGCCAGCTTTGTTCGGCTAGCCGACATCGATCCCAATATCCGGCAGGATATCCGCTATGCCGGCCTCGAAAATTTCCTGCATCGCAAGGTAAGCGGCTACGATGCGCCGGTATGCGTCCTCACCAGGCAAGCGGCGCAAGCGCTTTCGGCAGTGCAGAAAGCGATTGCCGCCGAAGGGCTGACGCTGGTCGTGTTCGACTGCTATCGCCCTGCGCGGGCTGTCTCCGACATGGGTGACTGGACAAAAACGAGTGGACCACCGGACCCGCAGTGGTACCCAAAGGTCAAGCGCAAGGATCTCATCGCCAAGGGCTATATCGGCGAACTGTCCACCCATTCGCGCGGATCGACGGTCGATGTCGCGATCGCGCGAGCCGACCGCAAGAGCGCTCCGAAACCGTCCTGCGGCGCGACCGATGCCGACACGCTCGATTTCGGCACGGGTTTCGACTGTTTCGATCCAGCGAGCGAAACGGCTCACCGATCCATAGCCAGTGAAGCGGCGGCTAACCGCAAAAGACTTGTCGAGGCGATGCGTGCCGGCGGCTTCAAGAATTACGCCCGCGAATGGTGGCACTTCACGCTGGAGAAGGAGCCGTTTCCAAAAGAGCGCTTCAACTTTCCCGTTACCGCCGAATAGCCGGCCGAAACCTTCGGGCGCGACGCAGCCATTGCCGAAAAGCTAGCCGTCTCTAGATAATCGCGTCGGGAGCGCGATCATGGTCCATGCGGGGAAAATAGTTTCTCGCATCGCCGAAACTAGGCGAAAAATTGCTTCAATAGGCCAAAAAAGGCAACATTGAATGCATCTAAATTCTATCAATTCGGTAGATTGGCGCGAGTTCAACGGAGGCGGAAATGACCAAACCTCATTTCAGGAAACTGCTCGGCGCACTGGTCGCCACGTCTGTCCAGTTCGGCACGCTCGGTTTCGCGTTTGCCGACACCACCATTCTCAACGTGTCCTATGATCCGACGCGTGAGCTCTACAAACAATTCGACGAGGCCTTCACCGCCCACTGGAAGGCCGAGACAGGCGAGACGGTCACCGTCCAGCAGTCGCATGGCGGGTCGGGCGCGCAGGCTCGCGCCGTGATCGACGGCCTCGACGCCGACGTGGTGACGCTGGCGCTCGAAGGCGATATCAACGCCATTGTCTCGAAAGCGAAGAGGATCAATCCCGACTGGCGGACGAAATTCGAAAACAATTCGGCGCCCTACACCTCGACCATCATCTTTCTCGTCCGCAAGGGAAACCCCAAGGGCATCCATGACTGGGGCGATCTGGTCAAGGACGACGTCCAGGTGATCACGCCGAATCCCAAGACCTCCGGTGGTGCGCGCTGGAACTATCTCGCCGCCTGGGCCTATGCCAGCGCCAAGGATGGCGGCGACGAGGCCAAGACCAAGGAATTCGTCGGCAATCTCTATGCGCATGTCCCGGTTCTCGACACCGGTGCGCGCGGCGCAACCGTGACCTTCGCGCAAAAAGGGCTGGGCGACGTGCTGCTCGCCTGGGAAAACGAGGCCTATCTGGCGCTCGACGAGTTCGGCGCCGACAATTTCGATATCGTCTACCCGCCGACCTCGATCCTGGCCGAGCCGCCGGTCGCCGTGGTCGACGCTAATGTCGACGCCAAAGGCACGCGGAAAGTTGCCGAAGCTTATCTGAGCTATCTCTATTCCAAGGAAGGCCAGACGCTCATCGCCAAAAACCATTATCGCCCTTCGAAGCCCGAGTTGGTGCCGGCGGAGGACTTGGCCAAGCTGCCTGAGATCAAGCTGATCACCATCGACGACCCGCTTTTTGGCGGCTGGAAGAAGGCACAGCCTTATCATTTCGGCGATGGTGGTATATTCGACCAGATCTACAAGCCGGCCCAGTAGCATTTAGATCAGGACGACATGACCACAGCACCCGCCAAGGCGAGGTGGCGATTCAGGCAGCCGAGCGTCATTCCGGGTTTCGGATTGACGCTCGGCTTCTCGCTTGCCTACCTCACCCTCATCATCCTCATCCCCCTGTCCGGGCTGATCTGGCGCTCGGCGGCGCTCGGCTGGACCGACTTCTGGGCGATCGTCACCGACCGCCGCACCATCAACGCGCTTGAAATCAGCTTCGGCACCGCCTTCGTTGCCGCCGCCGTCAACGTCGTCTTCGGCACGATCGTCGCGTGGGTGCTGGTGCGCTACAGCTTTCCAGGCCGCCGCATCGCCGATGCCATGGTCGACCTGCCCTTCGCGCTGCCGACGGCGGTTGCCGGCATCGCGCTGACCACGCTTTACGCACCGAACGGCTGGATCGGAAGCCTGCTGACGCCGCTCGGCATTAAGGTCGCGTATACGCCGCTCGGCATCGTCATCGCGCTGGTCTTCATCGGTCTGCCCTTCGTCGTGCGCACCGTGCAGCCGATCATGGAGGAGATCGACAAGGAGGTAGAAGAAGTGGCCGCCACGCTCGGCGCCAATCGCTTCCAGATCATCAGCCGCGTTCTACTACCCGGACTGGCGCCTGCCATCGTCACCGGTTTCGCGCTGGCCTTCGCGCGCGGCGTCGGCGAGTACGGTTCCGTCATCTTTATCGCCGGCAACCTGCCGTTCAAATCCGAGATCGCGCCGCTTCTGATCGTCATCCGGCTGGAGGAATATAATTACGCCGCGGCGACCGCGATAGCGGCGATCATGCTGGCGCTGTCCTTCGTCATGCTGCTGGTCATCAACCTGGTGCAGACCTGGAGCCGCAAGCGCTATGGCTGACCCGGAGATCAAATCCTACGCGCCGCACCATGAAAGCCAGTCGCCGGCGGTGACCGAGAGCCGCACGGCGAGAACCGTGCTGATGATCGTGACCTTTGCCTTCCTCGGCATTTTCCTGCTCCTGCCGCTGATAATCGTCTTCAAGGAAGCTTTCGCCAAAGGTATCGAGGCCTACACACAGGCGCTGAGCGAACCGGACACGCGCTCGGCGATCCGCCTGACGCTTCTGGTCGCGGCGATCTCGGTGCCGCTCAACATCGTCTTCGGTATTTCCGCCGCCTGGGCGATCGCCAAGTTCGAGTTCAAGGGCAAGGCGTTCCTGACCACACTGATCGACCTGCCGTTTTCGGTCTCCCCGGTCATTTCAGGCCTGGTCTATGTACTTCTGTTCGGCGCGCAAGGCCTGCTCGGCGCCTGGCTCAAGGCGCATGGCATCGTCATCCTGTTTGCCGTGCCGGGCATCGTGCTGGCCACCGTCTTCGTCACCTTCCCCTTCGTCGCCCGCGAATTGATCCCGCTGATGCAGGAACAGGGCAATGGCGACGAGGAGGCTGCCCTGTCGCTCGGGGCCAACGGCTGGCAGGCGTTCTGGTACGTGACGTTGCCCAACGTCAAATGGGGATTGCTCTACGGCGTGTTGCTGTGCAATGCCCGTGCCATGGGCGAGTTCGGCGCGGTCTCGGTCGTGTCGGGCCACATACGCGGGCTAACCAACACCATGCCGCTGCATGTTGAAATCCTTTATAACGAGTACAATGCCGCCGCCGCCTTTGCCGTCGCTTCGCTGCTTGCCGGCCTGGCGCTCGTCACGCTGGTCTTGAAAACACTTCTCGAGATGCGCTACGGCGCCGAGATCGCCGCGACGCGCGGACACTGACAAATGCATGTCGCCCAAAAGTGTGTAGCGTTTTTTGGACAACGACATGCATAAAATAAAGATTTGATGTCGCCCAAAAGTGGGAACCGGTTTTGGGATAACGGCATGCATCAACTACAAAAGGGATTTGCATGGAAGTTCGCGTTGCCAACGTGCGCAAGGAGTTTGAGCGGTTTCCGGCCCTCCGCGACGTTTCGCTCGACATCAAGTCGGGAGAACTGATCGCCCTGCTGGGACCTTCCGGTTCCGGCAAGACGACGCTGCTCAGGCTGATTGCCGGCTTGGAGCGACCGACCCGCGGAAAGATCTTCTTCGGCGAAGAGGATGCCTCCCAAAAGTCGATTCAGGAGCGCAATGTCGGCTTCGTCTTCCAGCACTACGCGCTGTTTCGCCATATGACGGTCGCCGACAATATCGGCTTCGGACTCAAGGTCCGGCACGGGCCGTCACGCCCGTCGGCGAAGGAAATCCGCCGCCGCGCCTCGGAACTCCTCAACCTCGTTCAGCTTTCCGGTCTGGAAAAACGCTATCCGGCACAGCTTTCGGGCGGCCAGCGCCAGCGCGTGGCGCTGGCCCGCGCCATGGCGATCGAACCGGCCGTGCTTTTGCTCGACGAGCCGTTCGGCGCGCTCGATGCGCAGGTGCGCCGCGAACTGCGCCGCTGGCTGCGCGACATCCACGACGCCACCGGCCACACCACGGTCTTCGTCACCCATGATCAGGAAGAGGCGCTGGAGCTTGCCGACCGCGTCGTGGTGATGAGCCAGGGCCGCATCGAGCAGGTCGGCACCGCCGACGAAATCTACGACACTCCGAACTCGCCCTTCGTCTACGGCTTCATCGGCGAATCGAGTTCGCTTCCGGTCAAGGTCGAGGACGGCCAGGTCTGGATCGCGGACCGGCCGATCGGGCTTTCCGCGCCGCACGCACCGCAAGGCGAAGCGACGCTGTTCTTTCGCCCGCACGACGTCGATCTGGTGGAAGAATGCAACGGCTGCATCGCCGGCACGGTCGCCGCCAGCCGCCGCGTCGCCGGCACCAGGCGGGTCGAGCTCGAAATCGGCGGCGAACGTCAGCGGGTCGAGATCGAATTGCCGGTCGACCATCCGGCGGCGCAGAAAACTCGAGTGGCTTTTCGGCCGCGGCGCTGGAAGCTTTTTCCGGCTGCTTGATCCTCTATCAGGCGCTACACCAGCCAGTTCTCGACCTTCAGGCCTTTGATCCGGTTGAAATCCCCGGTGTCGGCGGTCACCAGGGTAGTTCCAAGCGCACGGGCGTGGGCAGCAATAAAAAGGTCATTTTGGCCGATGGTCTGGCCCCTGCCTTCCAGTTCTGCGCGAATCGCGCCGTACTCGGCATCCACCGGCACATCGAGCGGCAAGACGGGAATCTCAGCCAGCAATTCCTCGACCTTCTTGTGCAACTTGGCTGATCTTTTCTTGACGCAACGCCGACGGCATCGGCGCCGCTGCCAAGCTGTCCTGAGACTCTGCTTGAAAGAAAAAACTAGAAATCGACCACAGCGGGAATATTTCTTCTATCGACAACGTGGAGCGGCCGCTCTGCGTGCCTCGTCGCGCACGATGCCTTGCCGCTATGGTCCGGCATTAAGCTCATGGCATTGGAGCCTGTTTTCATGAAGCGATTTTTGCTTGGCGTCGCCACATTGGCCGGCCTGGTCCTCGCATCCTCCCAAGCCTGGTCGGCCGACAGATTGCTCAATGCTTCCTATGATGTCGGCCGCGAACTGTTTGCGCAGGTCAACAAAGCGTTCGTCGCCGGGCACCCCGGTGTGACCATCGATCAGTCGCATGCCGGAACGTCGGCGCAGGCGCGTGCCATCGCCGAAGGCCTCGGCGCCGACGTCGTCACCTTCAACCAGGTCATCGACATCGACTTCCTGGTCAAGAAGGGCCTCATCTCCGCCGACTGGCAGAAGGACTTTCCCGACAACGCCTCGCCGTTCTATTCGCTGCCGTCCTTCCTGGTGCGCGCCGGCAATCCGAAGCACATCAAGGATTGGAACGATCTCGTGCGCGACGACGTCCAGGTGATCTTCCCCAATCCGAAAACCTCGGGCAATGCGCGCTACACCTATCTTGCGGCCACCGCCTACGCCAAGGAAGCCTTCAAGGGCGATGATGCCAAGGTGAAGGAGTTTGTGACAAAGCTGTTCAACAACGTGCCGGTGTTCGACAGCGGCGGGCGCGCCGCGACCACCACGTTCGTGCAGCGCGAAATCGGCGACGTACTCATCACCTTCGAGTCGGAAACGCGCGGCGTCCGCAAGGAGTATGGCGAGGACAAGTTCGAGCAGGTAACGCCTTCGGTCAGCCTGTTGGCGGAATTTCCGGTGGCGATCGTCGACACCGTTGCAGACGAGCATGGCACGCGCGATCTCGCCAAGACCTATCTCGACTTCCTCTATACGCCGGAGGGCCAGGACATCGCCGCCCGCAACGGCCTGCGGGCCCGGGACGCGGCGGTCGCCGCCAAATACAAGGCTGAGTTTCCCGATGTCCGCCTGCTGACGGTGGAGGACGTCTTCGGCGGCTGGGCCAAGGTCCAGGCCGACCACTTTGCAGCGGGCGGCCTGCTCGACCAGACTTATGGCAGCCGCTGAGGCGATCTTCCAACTTTGACAGAGGCCGGCTTTGCCGGCTTCTTTGCTTTCGCGCCGCGAAAGGTGATTTCTGGCACTTTCCGGGCGCATTCCGTCCAAAACGTTACAAAGAATCAACGCGTTTGTGCCTACCGTGAGAACGGACGGCTTGTTTTCGCGAACGGCTTCGCGTGATCAAACCGTCATGATTTGCACACAAACAGCCGCCAGACGCGGGTGGTTGGGGCTTCATGGGTTGACTCGGGGCATGCTTACCAAAAAAGGCAAATACGGCCTCAAGGCCCTCGTGCATCTGTCGGGCCTGCCGGTCGGCCAGCTCGCATTCGTCAACGACATTGCGGTCGCCAATAACATCCCCAAGAAATTCCTGGATGCCATCCTGGGCGAGTTGCGTAACGCCGGCTTCGTCCAGAGCCGCAAGGGCAAGGAAGGCGGTTACCGCCTTGCCCGGCCGGCTTCCGACATCAAGATCGGCCATGTCGTGCGTGTCCTCGACGGGCCGCTGGCGCCGATCCCCTGCGCCAGCCGCACGCAATACCAGCGCTGCGAGGATTGCGACGAGGCGACCTGCCAGGTTCGGCACATGATGCTGGAGGTCCGGCAGGCGATCGCCGAGGTGCTGGACAACCGCAGCCTCGCGGCCATGCGCGACGCCGACAATGACGATTTCCCGGTCGAACTGACGTCGCAAATCTAGCGCGCGAGCAGGCTCAACGCAGTCGCGACGGTGTCGGCGGCCGGACGCGTGCCATCCAGGGTTATCGCCGCCTCGTCCGCCGCTGGCGCCTCGAGCGTGGCGAACTGGCTGTCGACCAGGCTTGCCGGCATGAAATGACCCTTGCGATTGCCGACGCGCTGTTTTGCTGTTGCCGGGTCGATCTCCAGGTAAACGAAAACGATATCCGGGCAAAAGCCGCGCAGGCGATCGCGGTAGCTGCGCTTCAGCGCCGAGCAGGCGGCGACCACACCTTGCCCGCTTGCGACCGACGCGGCCATCCGCTGGCCGATCGCGTCGAGCCAGCCCTCGCGCAGCGCGTCGGTAAGCGGCTGCCCGCTCGCCATGCGCGCGACGTTTTCGGGCGGATGCAGCCTGTCACCTTCGATAAAGACGGCGCCCAATGCCGCTGCAAGCGCTTCGCCGACGACCGACTTGCCGCAGCCGGCGACGCCCATCACCACGATGGCGGGTGTCGTTCGAACAGTGCTCGCCGGCTTATATGCCACGTCTTGACCGGTCATGCAGGTCAGCGGCTTGCCGGCGCGCGGCCATAGAGCAGCAGCATGGCTACGATGACGACGCCGTAGATGATCTGCCGTCCCGCCTCCGGCATCTGCATGACAGAGAGAATGGACTGCAAGAGGGTGATCAGGATTACCCCGGCGACGGTGCCGAGATAGGAGCCGCGCCCGCCGAGGATCGAGGTGCCGCCGAGCACCACCGCGGCGATCGACGGCAGCAGATAGGCATCGCCCATCGACTGTGCCGCCTTGGAGGCATAGCCGGCCAACAGCACGCCGCCGAAGGCGGAGAGCCCGCCCGAAACCGCAAAGGCGATCATCACCACGCGCCTTGTATCGATGCCGGAAAGATAGGCGGCACGCTCGCGATTGCCGATGCCGTAGACGGTGCGGCCGAAGCCGGTGCGGGTCAGCACGAACACCATTGCGGCGCCGATCAGCGCCCAGATGAGGACGGCGTTGGGCACGCCAGGAACGGCAAAGCCGGTCGCCAGATAGCGCATCGCACCGGTCGCCGAATCCTGCGGCGAGAAACCGCCCGTGTAGACCACCATCAGCCCCTGCGCGACGGCGTTGGTGGCAAGCGTGATGATCATCGAGGGAATGCGCAGATAGGCGACGCCGATGCCGTTGACGATGCCGATCAGAACACCGCAGAAGATGCCGAACGGAATGGCAAGCGCCACGCCGACGGTACCGTATGCGGCCGCGGCGCAGGCCATCATGGCGCCGGCCGCCACCGACCAGGGCACCGACAGGTCGATCTGGCCGAGCAGGATGACCAGCATCATGCCGGTCGCGATGACGCCGAGAAACGACGCCACCTTGAGCTGCTGCAAAAGGTATTCAGGCGACAGGAAGCTGCGCGAATAGAGGCTGCCGAGGAACAGCAGCAGCACGATACAGGCGAACGCCGTCAGCACCGCCGGGTCGGCGCGGCGGAGGAATTTCGGCATGCGGCCTGCGAGACCACTCACAGTCGTTTCGCTCACAGGAACCACTCCAGCCGGTTGCGGACCCGAAACAGAGCGAACGCGCCGAGGCTGACCGCGATCAGCAGAATGACGCCCTGGAACAGGGGCTGCCAGAGCGGATCGAAATCGAAGACGAACAGCAGGTCGCCGATGGTGCGGAAGGCAAGCGCGCCGAAGATCGCGCCGATGGCGCTGCCCTTGCCCCCGAACAGCGACACGCCGCCAAGCACGACCGCGGCAATCGAAAACAGCGTATAGGCGTTGCCGCTGGCATAGGCCGCATCACCGGTATAGGTGAAGAACGTCAGGAACAGCCCGCCGATCGCGGCAAGCAGACCGGCAAGCGCATAGGCGGCGAACTTTCCACGCCGGATCGGCACGCCGGACATGTAGGCCGCCATCTCCGAGGAGCCGGCTGCATAAGCGGCGCGGCCTAGCACCGAACGGCTGAACGGCACCCAGACCACGAGCACGACCGCCAGCAGCGTCACCAGACTCGCCGGCACAAAACCAAACAGGCGCCCGGTCAGCGCATCGGCGAGCCCTTCATTGACCGAGCCGCCGGGAAACGGCCGAAGCAGCAGCGCGATGCCGAAATAGACCGCGCCGGTGGCGATGGTGGCGACGATCGGCTGCAGGCGTCCATAGATGACGATCGCACCGTTGATTGCCCCGCACAGCAGCCCGGTGCCGAGCACGGCGAGGACGCCGAAGGCGGTCTCGATGCCGGTGCCGACGACCAGCCACGAGGCCAGGCAGTTGGTCAGCGTGAAGATCATACCGACCGAAAGGTCGATGCCGGCGGTGATCACCACCAGCGTTTGCGCCATGGCGACGAAGGCGAGCAGCACGCCCTTGTTCGAGGCCGTTTGTACGACGTTGGCGGTGAAGCCCGCCGGATGGTTCGAGGTGTAGATGACGAACATGACAACGAAGATGCCGAACGCCAGCAGCGTTCCGCGCTGTTCGGCAAGCCAGTAGCGCCAATCCTTCACGCGTCCGCTCCTTGCTTTGGCATCTCTTCGTGAATGTTGAGCGCGCTGGCGATCAGCGCCCGCTCGGTGATTTCGGCGCCGACCAGTTCGCGCTTGACCGCGCCGTCATAGAGCACCAGCACGCGGTCGCAGCAGCCGATCAGCTCGTCATAGTCGGTCGAATAAAACAGGATCGCCGCGCCCTGGTCGGCAAGCTTGCGCATCAACTGGTAAAGCTCCTGCTTGGTGCCGACATCGATGCCGCGCGTCGGATCGTTGAGCAGGATGATGCGCGGCTGCCGCATCAGCCATTTGGCGATGACGACCTTCTGCTGGTTGCCGCCGGACAGTGCGCCGACCGGAATGTCGAGCCCGGCCGTCTTGATCGCCAGGAGACCAACCATGTCGTCGATCAGCCGCTGCTCGGCGGCGCGATCGATGATGCCGGCCCTGGACAGCCGGTCGAGGGCGGCAAAGGAGAGGTTTTCGCGCACCGTCATCGGCAGCATCAACCCTTCCGTCTTGCGGTCCTCCGGGATCAACGCCATGCCGATCCGGTCATCGCGCGCGGCGGCCGGGCTGGCGATCGCCACCGGCCTGCCGTCGATCAGGATCTGGCCTGACAGGCCGCGCAGCACACCGAAGAAGGCGAGCAGCAATTCGCGCTGACCCTGGCCGTCGAGGCCGCCAAGGCCGACCACCTCGCCCGCCCCGACCGACAGCGAGACATCGTGCAGCCGATCCGTCCAGGACAGGCTGCGCGCCTCGAGAACCGGCGCGGCTGCGGCAGCCGCCCGTGCGGGCTTGGGCGGAAAGATGTGGCTGTATTCGCGCCCGATCATCAGTTCGACGACTTCATTGTCGCTCTTGGTGCCGGCCGCGTAGCTGGCGACATTGCGGCCATTGCGGAACACCGTGCACTGATCGGCCAGCTCGGCGATCTCGTTCATGCGGTGCGATATATAGAGCAGCGCCAGCCCTTCCGAACGCAGCCGCTTCAACACGGCGAAAACTCTGGCGACGTCAGCCGCAGTCAGCGCCGAGGTCGCCTCGTCGAGGATCAGGATGCGTGGCTTGCGCGCCAGTGCCTTGGCGATCTCGACCATCTGCCTTCTTGAAAGGGGAAGATCCTTGACCAGCGCCAGCGGATGGATATCGGAAGCGCCGGCGCGAGCAAGGGCTTCTTCGGCGATGCGGCGCTGCGCCTTGCGGTCGATCATGCCGAAACGCTTCGGCGGATCGGAAATGACGATGTTGTCGGCAACGCTGAGTTCGGGGACGAGCGACAGTTCCTGGAAGATGCAGACGATGCCGGCCTGATTGGCAGCGGCCGGCGAAGCGAAGGTAACTTCGCTTCCGTCCAGCATCATGCGGCCCTCGTCGGGCGCAACGACCCCCGCCATAACCTTGATCAGCGTCGATTTGCCGGCGCCGTTCTCGCCGAGAATGGCGTGGATGCTGCCTGGAGTGACCGACAGTTCGGCCTTCTCCAGCGCCCGCACGCCGCCATAGCGCTTGGATATGCCTTCCATGCGGAAGAGCGGAACCGCACCGTCCATCGGCCCTCCCCAGGCGCTTGGCAATCAGGATGTCGAGCGCCGACGCCGCGGGATTCCCGCGGCGTCGGGCTGTCGGAGTTTACTGGTTTTCCTTGCTCTGGCCCATGATTTCCTGCGCCGTGAAATTGATGCCGCAGGTCGGGAAGGAATTGCCGACGAAGAAATTGTCGGACTGATCGGGGAAGAAATCCTGGCCTGCCTTGAAGTTCGGATCCTCGACGATCGCCAGCGGCAGCTTGACCGCTTGCGGCACGACCTGGCCTTCAAGTGCTGCAATCGCCGTCTTGATGGCAACCGCGACCTGAGCCGGGCCGGTGCCGGCCGACGAGCATTTCAGGCCGTCAGCGGCGAACTTGGCGCAGAATTTGCGGAAGCCGTTCTCCGTCTCGCCGCCGAACGGCACGAACGGATGCTTGGCATCGATCATCGCCTGCACGATGCCGGTATCGCCGCCCTGTCCGGTAATGCCGTCGAAGGGGCCGTTGGTGGCAATGGCATCGGCCGTAGCCTTTTGCGCAACGCCGTCATCCCACTTGCCGACGACCTCGGTGACATCCCATTTCTTGCCGGAAGCGTCGAGAACCTCGTGGATGCCGTTATGGCGATCGGTGTCGACGGACGTGCCGGCGACGCCGCGCACTTCCAGCACCTTGCCGCCGTTCGGCACGTGCTTGACCAGCCAGTTGGCCCACAATTCGCCAAGGCCTTTCTGGTCGACATTGACGTTGATGGCATCCTTGGTGTCGAGGATGTTGTCGAAGGCGACCAGCACCACGCCGGCTTCCTTGGCCCGCTTGATGACAGGACCGAATGCGGTCGGGTTCTGGGCGTTGACGACAATCGCGTCATAGCCGGAATCGATGAAATTGTTGATCGCCGAAATCTGGGCCGGCACGTCTTCGCCGGTCGAGACCACCTTGAATTCCTTGAGCTTGGCCGCGACGTCCGGCTGCGCTGCATAGGCCTTTGCCGTCTGCACCATCTGGATGCGCCAAGTGTTGGCGATATAGCCGTTGGCCAGAGCGATGCGGTACGGGCCGTCTTTCTTGGGGAACTTGAAGAACTGCGTATCGGCCGACCAGGGCGCGAAGCAGTCAGGCTCGGCCGATGGCCCCTTGACGATTTCAGGATCGGCGATCGCCGACGAGCTCAGCATGACGAAAGCAGTGGCGGCAACGATACCGCCAACGAGTGACTTGATCATCGATATTCCTCCCAGTTGCAGTTTTGTTTGTTGTTACGCCGATGAATTTGCGCGTTTCCGGCCCGGCACCTCCCGCCGTACCCGTCGCGCGTTCAGGTGGCCGAATGCCGACCCGATCCCCTCCTTTGCTGCCCGGCTAGTCCCACAAAAACTATCATATTATACATAATAAACAAGCATGAGCTGTCGCTTATGTATAATAAACAGCCTCCCATCGTCGGGGCGAAGTATCGCCCGGCGATAACTGGTAGCGCTACCATGACGTAGTGTAAAGCGCCATTGCGTCGAAGCTCGCTTCAGCGCGCCGTGCTCTCACGTCGCTTGAGTTCGAAGCCAAGGTCGACGACCCGCTGCTCTGGCCTGTTGCCTTCGATCGCCGCAAGCGCCATGGCGACCGCCCGCCGGCCGATCTCGTAGCGGTAGGTCCGAACGCTGGTGACCGACGGAAAGGCCACCTCCATCATGTCGAGATCGTTGAAGCCAACGATGCCGATCGTCTTCGGCACGGCGATCGAAGCGCGATGGCATTCGAACAGCACCCCGAGGGCGATATCGTCATTGTTGCAGAACACCCCATCGAGGCTCGGCACCTTGGCCAGCGCGTCGCGGAACAATTCGCGGCCGAGGGTGACGCTGGAGGGCACCGGCGTCGTGGTGGTGAGCCTCGGATCGAACAGGCCGGCCGCCTCCGTCGCCGCGCGATAGCCGGCAAGCCGCCGCTGAGAACGCGGATCCATGCGCGCACCGATGAAGCCGATCCGGCGATAGCCTGCCTCGATCAGATGTTCGGCTGCCGCCTTGCCGCCTTCGAAATGCGAGAAGCCGACCATCATGTCGACCGGATCGGGCCCGGTCTCCATCACCTGCACCACCGGACAGCCTGCCGTTTCCAGCAGTTTTCGCGACGCCGGCGTCTGGTCGATGCCGGCCACGATCAGCGCCGCCGGGCGTTGCGGGCCAAACACCTGCAGCAGCCGCTCTTCCTCAAGGCCGGAATAGTGGGTGTTGCCGAGCTGAATCCGGAAAGGGCCGTCCGACAGGCTGTCGTAGATGCCGCGCACCACTTCGGCAAAGACGTTGTTGGTAAGCGACGGCACCAGAACGCCAAAGACCTCGGCGCGCGCCGAAGCCAGCGCCCGCGCATTCGGGTCGGGCACATAGCCGAGCTCGTTCACGGCGGACTCGATCTGGCGGCGCAGATCTTCCGAGACACGCCCCGGCTCACGCAAGGCGCGCGATACGGTAATGGCGCCGACGCCGGCCTTGCGGGCGACGTCGGCGATGGTCGGGCGGCCGCCGCCGCGGCGTGAGCGCGGCTTGATCACCGTACTCGTCCGGACGCCGGGCAACCGCCCACACGCGACCGTGAAACGATGTTCAGCGTTTTTGAAACTGCTGCCATGCCAAACTGGCCCGTTGCCACACCTTGTCTGGCGTCGCGCAGCCTTCGGCTGTTGTCAAGCGACGGCCGGAGAGACTGTATCCGTACCGCTGTGCTTCAGGCGATCACAGCAGCGCTGCGCCGCGCCTTCCACAGCAGCAGCACCATGGCCAAAATGTTCAGCAGGTTCCAGGCAATGCCGTTGAGGAACGCGGCGGCATAGGAGCCGGTCAGATCGTAGATCCAGCCCGACATCCAGCCGCCGATCGCCATGCCGAAGATGGTCGCCATCATGACGATGCCGACGCGCTGGCCAGCCTCCTTGGCTGGCATATATTCGCGCACGATGATCGCATAACAGGGCACGATGCCGCCTTGCGACAGGCCGAAGACCAGCGAGACGACATAAAGCGAGGCAAGCCCGTCGAACGGGATATAGAACAACAGCGACAGGCATTGCAGCACCGAGCCGATCAGCAGGGTTTTCACGCCGCCGATGCGATCGGCAAGGAAACCCGAGCCAAGCCGGCTGACGACGCCCGCCGCCAGCATGATCGACAGCATATCAGCGCCATGCGCCACGCCGTAGCCGAGATCCATGCAATAGGCGACGATATGGACTTGCGGCATCGACATCGCCACGCAGCAGCCGAGCCCGGCCACGATGAGCAGCGCCTGCAAGGCCGCCGGCGACAGGGAGATCGGCTGGACCACGCGGCTGCCCGGCGATCCCGGAGCCGCCTGGGGCGGTGCGCCGCGCCGGAGCAGCAGGATCAAGGGCACCATGGTGACCAGGCAGACGACGCCGATCGCGGCATAGGTGAAGCGCCAGCCCTCGGTCTGCATGACATAGGGCATCGCCGTCGGCCAGATCGCTCCGGCGAGATAGTTGCCGGATGCGGCAGCCGTCACCGCGACGCCGCGGCGCCGGTTGAACCAGTGCGAGATGTCGGCGATCAGCGGCCCGAAGATCGCCGACGAGCCAACGCCGATCAACAGGCCCTGGATGAGGGTGAACTGCAGGATCGAACTGGTCAACGACGCCAGCAGGAAGCCGGCGCCAAGTGTAATCGCGGCAATCAGCGCCGGAATCCAATACCCCATGCGGTCGATGGCGCGGCCGAACAGCACATTGCCGGCGGCAAAGCCGACCATGGTCGCAGTATAGGGCATAGAGGCAGCGGCGCGATCGACGCCGAATTCTGCCTGCACGGCAGGCAGCACCACGACCACCGCCCACATGCCGACCCCGCCGATCGTTGCCAGCAGCATCGAGATGCCGAGCCGTATCCAGGCATAGGCACTGTCGATGCCGGAACTTGCTGCCTGGTTTGAGGCGATTGGGGTCAAGAGCGTTTCCTGTCCGCGGTTCTTAATCGGCGGTTCTGCCAGTATCGGCGCATTCGCATCGCCGAGCAGCGCCACGACAGGCAAATCCGTGGCTCCAGGGATTCGGGCCGAAGTGGAACAGGGGTGCGCCATAAGGCGTTTTCCCGGCAACGACCTAGTGGAAGGAGTTTGCCATGACCGCGCAACGGAAATGGTCCGCCGACGTCACCGAGCACAGCGACGCGCTGGACCTCGAGGAACACATCTTCGAATCCCACGATCCCAAGAAGATCGCCGCCTCGTTGAAGCGATCGGCCGAGCACAGCGACCGACGCAAGGCAGGGCCGTTTCAATCCGCCATGTCGATGCTGAATTTCTACATCAACCGCGCCGGCAAGAACCTGCCGGCGGCGCAGAAGAAAGTGCTGGAGGACGCCAAAGATGAACTGCGCGTCCTTTTTGGCCGCCCAAAGGAAGACTAGAATCGGTCACCATTAATTGGTTCTGCCAAATTCGGCTGAACTGGACCTAGTGACAGGGCCTCTTTGTCGCCAGTCTGCAGGCTCGGCTTGTATTCCCAAGCCCGCAAAAGCCTGGCGTCATGACGGTGAAGATCGGCATCAATCCCATCACCTGGAGCAATGACGACGTTCCGGCGCTTGGCGGGGATACGTCCTTGGAGACCTGCCTGTCGGAAACGGCGCTGGCCGGCTATCGCGGCACCGAACTCGGCGGCAAATTTCCGCGCCAGGCTGAAGTGCTTGGGCCGCTCCTGTCCTCCTACGGCCTGGAACTCGTCTCCGGCTGGTATGATGGCCGCATTCTCGACCGTACGGTCGACGAGGAATTCGCGGCGATCACCCCGCATCTTCAGCTGTTGCGCGACCTTGGCGCCAGGATCGTCGTCTACGCCGACACCTCGCGCGGTCGCCATGACGGCATTTTCGCACCGATCTCCGAGCGTCCGCGCCTCGCCGACAGGGACTGGCCGTCCTATGGCGAGAAACTGACCGCCCTCGCCGACCGCATGGCCGCATTCGGGGCCGGCATGGCCTTCCACCACCACATGGGCACCATCGTCGAGACGGACGATGAAGTCGACAGGCTGATGGCGGCGACGGGCCGAAGCGTCGGCCTTTTGTTCGATAGCGGCCACTGCCTGTTTTCGGGCGGCGACCCGCAATCGCTGCTGCAACGGCATCTCGACCGTATCGTGCATTTCCATTGCAAGGACGTTCGCAGGGCGGTGCTGGAACGGGCACGCCGCGAGGACATGAGCTTCATGGCGGCGGTAATGGACGGCATTTTTACCGTGCCCGGCGACGGCTCGGTCGATTTCCTGTCATTGCTGAAACTCCTCGCCGCGCGCGGCTATGAAGGCTGGCTCGTTGTCGAAGCCGAGCAGGATCCGGCCAAGGCGCATCCGCTGACCTATGCCAGCAAAGGCTATTTCTCGCTGCTCGCCACCACCCGCGAGGCCGGCTTCGAAGTGGCGACTCGGCAGGCAGAATGACCGGCCCGCATTGCGAGCCGGAGGAACATAATGGGCGCGCGCCTCGATGGGGTTAGCGACGCGAAGGCGCCCGGCGATCCGCGCCGCCTTGCTCCCTGCGCGGCGCGGATCGCAGAATCCCGGCTCTGGATTTCAAACCCCGACTTTCAAGCTTGAGGCCGGCCGGAAGCCGTGCCTTGATGCAACCGAGGAGGAGCGACATGGCTTTCGAAGCTGCGCTTGGCATGGAACGGCTTTGCACCATCCGGGAGATTGCCGAGAAGGCGGAACTTGGCGCCGCCACCGTGCATCGCGCGCTGAAGAACAGCCGCGAGATCAGCCCCGAAACCAGGCGACTGGTGCTCGACACCGTCTGCCGGCTCAACGAGGAAAAGATCGCCCGCGCCGCCCGGTCCGTCGGGGGATAGTGCCGTGGCGGACCACATGCGCCTTTCCCTCGACATCATGTCGGTCGACCGCGCTTCGGAAGAACCGATGCATCGTCAGATCTACGGCGCCTTGCGACGCTTCATCCTTGACGGCCAAATCCCGCAGAACACGCTGCTGCCGTCGACGCGCTCGCTGGCCGAAGATCTGAAGGTCGGGCGCAACACGGTCATCGCCGCCTATGACCAGCTCCTTGCCGAAGGTTTTATCGAGGCGCGTGCCGGATCGGGCACCTGGGTGGCGCCGATCCAGCAGAACCGCCCCTTGGCATCCCTGCGCGCCGGACTGGCAGCGCCGCAAAAGCTGTCGCGGCGTGGCCAGACCATCGTCAACGGCCCGCAGCCGCCACGCAATGCCGGCGTCATCAATTTCCATCCCGGCGTGCCTGAAACGGCATCGTTTCCGTTCACCATCTGGTCAAGCCTTCTGGTGCGCAATGCACGCAGCCGCGACGAGAGCCTGCTTGGTTATCTCTCCTTTGCCGGCCACCCCGGCCTGCGTCAGGCCATTGCCTCGACCATCGGCCTGTCGCGCGGCATCAGCTGCACCGCCGACCAGGTGATCATCGTCACCGGTGCGCAAGCAGCACTCGATCTCGTCTCGCGCGTGCTGATGGACGAAGGCGACCATGTCTGGATGGAGGAGCCCGGCTATCTCGGCGCCAAGAGCGCCTTTCTCGCCAGCGGCGCCAGGCTGGCACCGTTGAAGGTCGACCGGCGCGGCTGGCATCTTGCCGATCCGGAGCTGCCGCCGCCGCGGCTGATCTATGTGACGCCATCCTGTCAGTGGCCGTTCGGCACCATCATGCGCATCGAGGAGCGATTGCAGTTGCTCGACATCGCCGAACGCAACGGCGCCTGGATCGTCGAGGATGACTATGACGGCGAATACCGGTTCCGCGGCCGGCCGGTGCCGGCGCTGCGCGGGCTCGATCATGCCGACCGCGTCGTCTATATCGGCAGCTTCGGCAAGACGCTGATCCCGGCGCTGCGCATCGGTTATCTGATCGTGCCGCGCGAATTGTCGGTGCCCTTCGACCGGGCGGTGAGCATCACCGGTCAGTTCGCGCCGCTGATCCTGCAGGCAACGGTCAACGACTTCATCACCCAGGGCTATTTCGCCACGCATCTCAAACGCATGCGCCGGCTCTATGCGCGCCGGCAGGCGAACTTCGTCAAGCTATGCCAGGAGCATCTGGCCGAATGGCTGACCGTCACGGAAAACGATTCCGGCATGCAGCTGCTGGCGAGCTTCGTCAGGCCCTATAAGGACAGCGACGTGGTTGCCGCGGCCGTCAAGGAAGGGCTCGACGTCCAGGGCATCTCGATCAACTACCATTCCACAGAACCCGAGCACGGCCTGTTGCTCGGCTATGCAGCGATGGACGAACGCCAGATCCTGCGCGCCGTGCTGGCGCTGCGCGCCGCGTTTCTAAGATTGGACAGAAGCTAGAGCCGGCTCTCCATCTCGTTCACCGCGGGGTTGAGTCAATCGCCCGCAGTGATTAGGAAGATGGGGCGTCGGTCCTTGTTTTTCGGCGTTCGCGCAAAGCGCGCTTCCCAAGGCCGAACCACCCCGAAAACCAGAAGCATGCCCACCGCCGGTACGGCGGGCACGCATTCATCTGAACCATGAGGATTGCCATGAGAACCGCATCCTGTGCCTGTGGGCAACTGAGGATCTCCTGTAACGGAGAGCCGCAGCTGGTCGCACAGTGCCACTGCCTCGACTGCCAGAAACGGACCGGCAGCACATACGGCGTCGCCGCCTTCTTTGCGCGCGACAAGGTAGAAGCCGAAGGCGACGCCAGTACCTACAGGCGATCGGCTCGGAGCGGCCATCACGTCATTTTCCATTTCTGCCCGGGCTGCGGCTCGAGCGTCTTCTGGGAGCCCGAGCGAAAGCCTGAATGGATCGCCGTCGCGGTCGGCTGCTTCGCCGATCCGGCCTTTCCGGCCCCGGCGCATGTTGGGTGGGAAGAACGGCGTCATCCCTGGGTTTCCGGTTAGCGACGCCAACCCGCCAGGGCAGCGCTTTATCTTACTGGTTGATCTCGGGTTCAACGAGCTTCGCCAGATTTCGCAGCGACTCCTGCCAGCCGAGATAGCAGGCCTCAACCGGGATGGCGTCTGGAATACCTGCCTGCGTGATATTCACTTCGGTGCCGACCGACACTTTCTTCAATGTCACGGTCACCTCGATCTCGCCGGCCAGGTTGGGGTCGTCGAAGCGGTCGGTGTAGCGCAGCTGCTCATTGGGGACGAGCTCGACATATTCGCCGCCGAACGAGTGGCTGTCGCCGGTGGTGAAGTTGCGGAAGGACATTTTGAACGTACCGCCGACTTTCGCCTCGAAGTGATGAACCGTGCAGGTGAAGCCGTTCGGCGGAAGCCATTTCGCAAGTGCATCTGCTTCGAGGAACGCGCGGTAGACTTTCTCCGGGCTTGTTGTCAGAACGCGGTGCAGCCGTACGGTGCCGGGCATATCGTTAATCCTCCGTGTTGGTGATCGATGCCCCCTAGGACGAGCGGAGCCCGGCCTATCCGACACGGGCCTGCGGATTTTTTGGCGACCGGTAATGCCGGCCGGAATCCTCGCCCGGCCGCCGGACAAGGAACTCGACCGCAGGGTAGCAAACCGCGCCGGATCTGGTCTAGTTCACACTGTCGAACTTCTGCAGATCAACCGGTGCCGCCTTGCGCAATTCGATATCATCGAGCGAAGCATTCTCCAGCGCCACCCGCACCGCCGCGTCGATGTTGTGGATCATGTCCTGAATGTCGGCATCGCTGTGCGCCGGGTTCATGGCGACCATCACGGTACGGTTGAGGATGTCGAGCGAGCGCTTGCCGAGGTCGTCGGGATAATCCAGCCGCAGGCCCTGGTTCTCGGGCAGTGCGTAAGGATTGAGCGCCGGATGATGCGCGCCTTCATGCATCAGCACCTGGTCCCACTGGGTGAAATTGTGACGGCCGGTCTTGCCGGCAACGACGCTCGGAATGGTCTTCGAAAAAGTCTGCGCCGCCTGCTCGCTCGGCAGCAGGTACATCACCTGTGCGGCACAATCGTCGTCCGCGCTGTTCATCGGCGACGGTGTCAGCCCAAGATTGTCGAGATGGCGGGTGCCGGCCAGCACCTTCTTTTTCTCGGCCCGCATCGCCTCGATGATGCCGTCCAGCCGGTCGAGTTGGACGTTGAGCATCGCCCCCATCAGTTCGGAAGCACGCGCGCCGATGCCGGCGAAGGGTTTGATGCTGTCGCTTCTGCCCTGCCAATAGAAATGGCAAGGGTCGATGGCGCAGCGCGCCCGCTCCGCCACTTTCGGATCGCTGGTGGCGATGCCGCCGCCCTCACCCGAGGTCATGTTCTTGAAATAGTTGAAGGAATAGGCGCCGGCATGGCCGATCGAGCCGAGCTTGCGGCCCTCATAGCCGCCGCCGATGCCTTGGCAGACATCCTCCAGCACCAGCAAGCCGCGCTTGGCAGCAATGTCCATGATCGCATTCATGTTGCAGGCCGCGCCCCACATATGCACCGGGATGATCGCCCTGGTGCGCGGCCCGATGGCGTCGCGCAAAGCGATGGGATCGATGGTCAGGCTCTCGTCGATATCGACGATGACGGGAATGGCCCCGACCGACAGCACCGCGGTCGCTGTCGCCATATAGGTGTGCGCGGGAACCAGCACTTCGTCCCCCGGGCCGATGCCGAGCCCGATCAGGCCGGCGGCGAGCCCATAGGTGCCGCTGGCGGCCAGTGCGAAATGCTCGACGCCAAGATGCTGCGCATAGCGGGCCTCGAAGCGGTCGCATTCGCTGTCCTTGCCGTAACGAAACAGCGCGCCCGAGCGGATCACCCTGGCAATGGCTTCGATTTCCTCTTCGCCGGCGGTGTACATGACAGGCCTCCAAGGCTCTTGATAATGTGGTCGCTTGATGGTGTGGACAGCTGTAGGCTTGTCGGCACAGTTTGAAAGAACCACTCCGCCGCTATTCGACCAAGCCATCTGCGCCCGGAAGACGGTTCCTATGACTGGTTTTGAACCGTGATTGGGGAAATCGGTAGCTAAGTGTCTCAGCCGGCAGGCAAATCGTACCCATCCGAATTCGCCAAAGTGGCCCTGTCGGAAACCCAACTTTCGGCGTTCCATTCCGGCCAGTTGGGCAAACGGTTGGTTCCATGAAATACGGGACACACTTTGGAAGACCCTCGAAACCGGCGCGCCGGCGGGAAGGCGGCCGGTCGTGAACGCCGCCGGCTCCAGCAAACGGATCGTGGTCCACGAGGACGATGTCGGCATGTGCCACGGCGCCAACAGCGCCTTCCTCGAATTGAGCGGGCTGGGTGTCTGCAGTTCCGGCGCGGTGATGGTGCCATGCCCGTGGTTCCTCGAAATGGCCGAGAGCGCCGTCGCCAAACCTGCCCTTGACCTTGGCGTTCACCTGACGCTGAACAGCGAGAAGCAGCATTACAAATGGCGGCCGTTGACCGCGCCGTCGCGGGCGGCCGGCCTGACCGACGAGTTCGGCTTCTTCTGGCCCGACGTGGCGACCACGCGCCGCAAGGCGGTGCCGCAGGCGGTCGAGGCCGAGCTTCGCGCCCAGATCGACACCGCCTATCGCGCCGGCATCGACGTCACCCATCTCGACGCGCATATGGGCGCGGCATTGTCGCCGGAATTTTGCGACATCTACATCAAGCTCGGGCTCGAATATCAGCTGCCCGTGCTGTTGACCAAGACCCTGTCCGCCTATTCCCCCAACGACAATCTGGTCGGCGTCACCGAGGAGGCGTTCCAGCGCGGCGTGGCGCTGGCCCGTGCCGGCGGCTTTGCCATTTTCGACGCCGCCATCCAGACGACCTGGGGCCGGCCGCGTTCCAGGCCGATCGAGCCGGCTTACAAAGCGCTCATCGAGGGTGTGCGCGAGGGCCTGACCTTCTTTTGCCTGCATTGCAACGCGCCCGGTGAACTCGAGCTGATCGAGCCGCGCTCCGCCTATATCCGCACCGAAGAGTACGAGCTGTTCCGCGACCAGGGCTTTCGCGACTGGCTCGCCGCACAGCCGATCGACGTCATCGGCATGAAGCCGTTGCGCGAGGAGCTTCGCGCCGCACTCTCGGCCGGGCGATTATCAACGACAGCCCGCGGCAACACCGCGGGCGAACAGCGATTGGCGTCGGCAAAGGCCCGCAAAGCGGCCACCCGATCCGCGACGTGAGCCGATCGTCGCGGCCGGAAAACGGCGCCAGAGGGATTGGAACTGCAACGACAAATGGGAGAATAAGATGAAAACTCTTCTGAAAGTGGCATTGGGCGCCTTCGTCTCGGCGGGCCTGATGACAGGCATTGCGCATGCCGCGGGGCTCAAGGATCCGAAGGACGTGCGCATCACCTTCGTGGTGCATGGGTCGGCGTCCGATCCCTATTGGTCGGTGGTCAAGCGCGGCGTCGATGACGCGGCCGCCCTTACCGGCGCCAAGGTCGAATATTACGCGCCGCAGGTCTTCGACGTGGTCGAGCAGGCCCGGCTTCTCGACGCCGCCATCGCCACCAAGCCGGACGGTATCGCCGTCTCCATCGCCGACGCCAATGCGCTCGGCAAATCGGTCAAATCCGGGCTTGCCGCCAATATTCCCATGGTGGTTCTGGATTCCGGCGAAAAGGAAGGCGCCGAGCTCGGCACTACGCTCTATGTCGGCACCGTTTCCGAATATGATTCCGGCAAGAAGGCCGGCGAGCGGCTGGCCAAGGAAGGCACGCTCAAGGTCGTCTGCATCAACCACGAGGTCGGCAATGTCAGCCTCGACCAGCGCTGCCAGGGCCTCAATGACGGGCTGAAGCCCTCCGGCGGCGGCACCGAGGTTCTGGCCGTGGCGCCCGATCCCGCAGACATCCAGCGCCGCACGGAAGCCTATCTGTCGGCGCATCCCGACACGCAGGCCGTCTTTGCGCTCGGCGCCACCGCCGCCAACCCGCTGATCCCGATGTTCCGCGACAAGGAACTGTTCGGCAAGCTCAAGCTCTACACATTCGACATCAGCCCGGAGGTTCTCGACTCTGTCGTCGCCGGCGAAATGGGCTTCGGCATGGACGCCCAGCAATATCTGATGGGCTATCTGCCGGTGATCTATCTGGTCGAGCAGGCAACGCACGGCTTCTGGCCGCAGAACAACGCCTATACCGGACCGCTGTTCATAGACTCACCGGAAAAAGCCAAGGCGATCCTGGCGCTCGCCAAAGAGGGCATCCGCTAGGCAAGCGCTCCGACGGAACGGGAGAATGCGCCAAGCGCTCTCCCGATCCGTTCGAAGATTGCGAATTGAGCGATTGGAGAGCCTAATGGCGGTCGTGGAAGACAAGGCGATACCTCCGGGCGAACTGAAGGCGACCGACCGCTTCGGCATGACGTCGAAGCGGGCCGCCGGCGCCGACGAGCGGCTGGCCAGCACCGGCAAGCTGACCCAGTGGCTGCGCCGGCCGGAAGCCGGTGCCGCCGGTGGGCTGCTTGCGACGATCATCATCTTTGCGCTGCTGCCGGGCGCGGCAAACCTCTATTCGCTGCAGGGATCGATGACATTCCTGACGCTGTCGGCGGAGCTCGGCATCGTCGCCACCGCGGCAGCACTCCTCATCATCGCCGGCGAGTTCGATCTTTCGGTCGGCTCCATGGTCGGCTTTGCCGGTGTCGTCATCGGGCTGACGGTGAAGTACTGGGGCCTGCCGCTATGGGGTGGCATCGCCTGTGCCTTCGCCGTTGCCATCCTCACCGGCTATCTCAACGGCCTGATCGTGGTGAAGACGCGCCTGCCCTCCTTCATCGTCACGCTCGCCACGCTCTATATCCTGCGCGGACTGTCGATCGGCATCACCCGCGCCGTCACCGGCCGCACCCAGATCCCCTACATACTCGAAGGCGCACCGGACCCGGCGACGGCCGGCATTTTCAACGGCCATCTGCTCACCAGCCTGTTCCGCTGGATGGGCGCGCAAGGCTGGATCGCCACCCGCAGCGACGGCATTCCCTTCGTCGCCGGCATTCCGATGTCGATCGTCTGGTGGCTCGGCCTGACGGCGCTGGCCGGCTACGTGCTCACCCAGACGAAATACGGCAACTGGATCTTCGCCACCGGCGGCGACCTGATCGCAGCCCGCAACGTCGGCGTGCCGGTCGATCGCGTAAAGATCAGCCTGTTCGTCTACACCGCTTGCGCGGCGACACTGCTTGCCACCATCCAGGTGATGGAGGCGGGCTCCGCCGACACCACGCGCGGCCTGCTCAAGGAATTCGAGGCGATCATCGCCGCCGTCATCGGCGGCGTGCTGCTCACAGGCGGTTACGGCACCGTCTATGGCGTGCTGTTCGGCGCGCTGATCTTCGGGCTGGTGCAGATGGGTATCTTCTACACCGGCATCGACACCGACTGGTTCAAGGTCTTCCTCGGCATCGTCATCCTGATGGCCGTGCTGGTCAACAACTACATCAGGCTGAAGGCGCTCGGCCGCGGAGGTGGCAAATGACCGAACCGGCCCAAATGACCGAACCGGCAATGGAACTGCGCGGCGTCAGCGTCAATTTCGGCTCGGTGCGCGCCCTCCAGGACATCGACATCAAGGTCTATCCGGGCGAGGTCCACTGCCTGCTCGGCGATAACGGCGCCGGCAAGTCGACGCTGATCAAGGTTTTGTCCGGCGTCTATCGGCCGAGCAAGGGCGAAATCCTGGTCGACGGCAAGCCGGTCACCTTCCGCAGCCCGCGCGACGCGCAGGAGCTCGGCGTGGCAACGGTGTTCCAGGACCTCGGCATGATCTCGCTGATGTCGATCACCCGTAACTTCTTCCTCGGCCGCGAGCCGACCAAAAGCAGCCTGCCCTTCTCGCGCATCGACAAAGAGCGCGCCAACACCATCGCCAGGCAGGCGATGGCCGATATCGGCATCGACGTGCGCGATCCGACGCAGGCCGTCGGCACGCTGTCGGGCGGCGAGCGCCAGTCGGTGGCGATCGCCCGCGCCGTGCATTTTGGCGCGCGCGTGCTGATCCTCGACGAGCCGACCTCGGCACTCGGCGTCCACCAGGCGGCGATGGTGCTGAAATTCATCATCGAAGCGCGCATGCGGGGCCTGGCCGTCATCTTCATCAGCCACAACATCCACCATGCCTATCCGGTCGGCGACACCTTCACGCTGCTCAACCGCGGCCGCAATCGCGGCACCTACGCCAAGTCCGAGATCTCACGCGACGAGGTCATCTCGATCATGTCGGGCGGCGAGGATCTGAAGGCGGTCGAGGCGGAGATTGCCGGCCTGCTCGCCCAGATCGGCAACCGGCCGCCTGCGGCGCCTTGAGCTGACAATCGGACATTGCGGGGAATGATCCAATGAGCAGGATACGCGTCGGGGTCGTCGGCGCCGGCATGATCTCGCAGGTCGAGCATATCCCCAATCTGCTGCGCCTCGGTGAATTGTTCGAGCTGGTCGGCGTCGCCGATCCCTCCAGGATTTCGCGGCAGTTCGTCACCGACACCCATGGCATTGCCAATTTCGAAACGATCGACCAGCTCTTCGACCAACGCCTCGACGCGGTGGTGATCGGCTCGCCGGACCCGCTACATCACGAACAGGTGCTGGCGACGCTGGCGCGGGGCCTGCATGTCTTTTGCGAAAAGCCGCTCTGCTATTCGCTGGCGGAAATCGCCGAGATCGTCGCCGCGCGCGATGCCGCCAGGAAAATCATGCAAGTCGGCTATATGAAGCGCTTCGATCCGAGCTACCGGCTGGCGCTCGCTTCGCTGCCTGGAACATCAAGCACGCTGCGCGCGGTCTCGGTGGAAGTGAAGGATCCCGACGCCTGGCCGTTCATCGCCCATCAGCCCTACAGGCGCGGTACCGATATCCCAAAAGACATGATCGCCGCTGTCGCGGCCAAGCAGAAGCGCCAGGTCGAAGACGCCATCGGTGTTCCCGGGACCGACCTCGCTTTCCGTGGATTTACCGGTGCTTACAGCTCGGCCTTGATTCACGACGTCAATGCCGTCCACGGCCTGCTCGACGCGCTCGGCGTGCCGGACGGCGAGGTCGTCGGCGCGCAGATCTTTGCCAATGGCGACGGCGGCCAGGGCGCCGTCAAGCTGCTGGATGGGCAGGCGCTGTGGACCATGACCCACCTCACCGTGCCCAAGCTCGCCGACTACAAGGAGCGGATCACGCTGTTCTTCGACGATGCCAGCCTCGAGCTCGAATTCCCCTCGCCCTGGCTCAACCATCATCCGACCCGGCTGACGGTGACGACCTCGGACGGTCACACGCTGTCGAAGAAAGATTTGCGTGCCGGTTACGCCGAAGCCTTCGTCGAAGAGATGCGTGGCTTCTGGGCAGCGATCGTCAATGGCGATGCGGTCGTCAACCCAGCCGAACACGCCGCCCGCGACCAGGCGCTGCTGATCGGGCTGACCCGGCGGCATCTCGCGACCGCACCCTTCGACTGAGCACTCCACCTGTAGCCGAACGGCGCTATCTGGACTTGATGACGCTGTCGGTATTGGCCAGCAGCTTGCGCACCGCATTGCGCGCCGCGTCCGGCCGCTGCAGACGGATGCTCTTCTCGATTGCCTCATGCAGCCTCTGCGCATGCTGCAAATCGTCGAGTTCCCGCGTGGTATAAGCAAATAGATGATCGAATGCTGATTCGATCAGCACGCCGAGCGGCACCAGCAGGTCGTTGCCCGAGGCCCGCAGGATGGCGAGATGAAAACGCGTGTCGGCGCGCGTGCGCTCCTGCAGGTTGGTCGCCTCGCCCATCTCGCGGCAGGCCTGGCTGATCTCGGCCATCTGCTCGTCGGTGCGCCGCATGGCGGCAAAAGCGCTGGCCTCCGGCTCGATGATGTGGCGGAACTCCTGCACCGTCCGGAGGAACACCTCGCGGTCCGGCGAGGTCGCATACCAGGCCAGCACGTCGCGATCGAGCAGGTTCCAGCGTTCCTTCGGCTCGACCCAGCTGCCGATTTTGGGACGTGACGACAGCAAGCTCTTCGCCATCAGCATTTTTATGGCTTCGCGCACCGCCGAGCGGCTGACGTCGAAGGTCTCGGACCATTTGGCTTCGTTGGGCAGGATGGTTCCCGGCGGATAATCGCCGCGCACGATCCTCAGCCCGATTTCGTTGGCGAGCGACGCATGCACGCTCGAGCCCGGCATGCGCGCCGCATCGGCCCGGCGGATACCGCTCGTGCGTTCGGCGAACGCCTCGGCCGCTGTCTTTCCCTTATTCGGCTTCGCGTCCTGCATGGCTCCACAAAGTCCGGATTTGGAGGCGTGTCAAGGAGATGAAATCGCCGGCAATATCTCAGCTTGATTTTCCGCATCCGTCGCCTCGCCGACACCGCGCTTTGCCGAGCCTTCACGCCGGGGAGGCACGAACGGCTTCTCCTTGTCCCGACTGAATTCCTCGATCAGGAAATCAAGGAAGACGCGGATTTTCGGGGCGAGATGCTGGCGTGCCGGATAGACCGCGTAGAGCGTGGTTTCGACCTTGTCCCAGTCATCCAGAGCCGATTGCAGCCGGCCTGCTTTCAGGTCGCTTTCGACATAGAGATAAGGGATCAGGCTGACGCCGAAGCCGGCGCGCAGCGCATCGCGCACGGCAAGGCTTGACGAGACCGAATATCGTCCGTCGATGGCGATCCGCTCGGCTCGGCCGTCCTTGCGGAACTCCCATATGTCCGCATGCCCCGAGAGGCTGAACCGGATGCAATTGGCCGCCTTCAAATCGGCGGGCGTTTTGGGCCGGCCATGCTTCTCGAAATAGGACGGAGCTGCGCAAATCACATGCGGCATGATCGCAAGCTTTCGGGCGACCAGGCTGGAATCCTCGAGATTGTCGCTGCCGCGAATGGCAAGGTCAAATCCCTCCCGCACGATATCGACGCGCCTGTCGTCAAGGTGCAGATCGAGCTTCAAATCGGGATAGCGCGATAGAAACGCGGGCATGGCAGCCGAAAGCCGCGTCAACGTGACAGTCATCGGCGCGCTGACCCGCAACGTGCCGCTCGGCGCCGTCTTGATCGGGCCGAGCACCTGGTCGGCCCTGGCCAGCGCATCGAGCCCCTGCGTGACATGCTCCAGGTAGATCCTGCCCTCTTCAGTCAGCGCCATGCGCCGCGTTGTCCGGTTGATGAGCCGCACCCCCAGATCCGCCTCCAGCTCGGCGATATTCTTGCTGATCGCGGGAGGCGAGAGACCGAGCCGCCGTCCGGCTTCGGCAAAACTGTTCAGTTCCGCCACCTGGCGGAAAACCTGCAGCGCAGTCAGGCGATCCATCTCACCATTCTCTTCTAGTAAATAATGTCTTTCAATTATCGCATATTATCGCTCATTGGTAAATTCTCTATCTGCTATCCGAACGGCTTGCTCAATTTCGGAATGACATGATGACCAACCCCGCAATCTCCCTTATCGAGCGACGCATGTCGGCCAATCGGTTCGATGCCTCGCATGCATTGACGGATGCCGAGGTCGAGGAACTGGCACGCCTCGCAACGCGCGCGCCAAGCGCCTACAACCTTCAGAATTGGCGTTTCATCGCCGTGCGGACGCCGGAAGCAAAGGCGCGGTTGCGCAGCCTGGCCCACGGCCAGGTCAAGGTGCAGGAAGCAGCGGTCACCTTCATCATCTGCGGCGTACTCCCCGACCACGCTGCCCTCAATGCAAGGCTGCGTCCTTTCGTGGAAGCCGGCTTCATGCCGGTGGATATGGCTTCGGGCTGGCAGGAAGGCGCCCGCGCACAATATGCCGATCCTCTAGCGGCCCGCGACGAAGCGGTGCGCTCGGCAACGCTTGGCGCCGCAACGCTGATTTTCGCGGCCGAAGCGCTGGGCCTCGGCTCCGGTCCGATGGCCGGCTTCGACGCCGAAGGCGTGGCCCGCGAGTTTGGCCTTGGGCGCAATGAAGTGCCGGTGATGCTCATCGCGGTCGGCCGCGCCGCGCCCGGAAACTGGCCGCAAAAGCCGCGCCGCCCTCTTGCCGAAGTTCTGGAAATCTTATGAAAACGCACCGTTCCGATCTGCTGCTTACAGCCATCGCACCCGCGATATGGGGCAGCACCTATATCGTCACCACGCAGTTCCTGCCGAACTTCTCGCCGATGACGGTAGCAATGCTGCGAGCCCTGCCCGCCGGATTGCTGCTGCTGGCGATCGTTCGGCAACTGCCAACGGGCATATGGTGGCTGCGCAGTTTCATCCTCGGAGCCCTCAACATCTCGATCTTCCTGAGCATGTTGTTTGTCGCCGCCTACCGGCTTCCGGGCGGGGTCGCGGCGACCGTGCTGTCGGTCCAGCCGTTGATTGTGATTTTCCTCGCTGCTGCCCTGCTTGCCAGCCCTGTCCGCCGGTTGGCGATCGTCGCCGCCCTTGTCGGGATCGCCGGTGTCGCGTTGCTGGTGCTGACCCCGAACGCGACGCTCGATGCGCCCGGCGTTGCCGCCGGCCTCGCCGGGGCGGCCTCAATGGCCTTCGGAAGCGTGTTGAGCCGCAAGTGGCAGCCGCCAGCATCGCTGCTCGCCTTTACGGCATGGCAACTGACTGCCGGTGGTCTCCTTCTCGTTCCGGTGGTCCTGCTTTTCGAACCACCCATCCCGCTCCCGACCGCGGCCAATCTGCTTGGACTGGTGTGGCTCGGCCTGATCGGTGCGGCGCTGACTTATGTCCTCTGGTTCCGGGGCATTGCGCGACTCGAATCCGCAGTGGTGTCATCGCTGCTTTTCCTCAGCCCGGTGACCGCCGTGCTGCTTGGATGGGTATTCCTGGATCAGACACTGACCTTGCCTCAAATCGCCGGCGTCGTTTTCGTCATCGGCAGCATCTGGCTGGCTCAACGGCCCAATGGCAAGGAGTCCTAATGCATGTCGCGCACAAGTGTGCAGCGGTTTTGCGATAACGACATGCATCAAAACAAGAACCGAAAGCGCGTCGCATGAGGCCGGTCGAACGCGCGCGTTTTAGGCCGCCGACTTGTGTCGGCGGATTGTCCGGCACTATGGTCAAGCGGCATAGCCGGAGGATCTGCCGATGCCACAACGCCCCTATGATGAGCGGCTGCTCCGTCAGGCGTTCGAAGTCGCGCGCAGGGCCCGCGATGCCGGCGAACATCCCTTTGGTTCGCTTCTCGCCGACAAGGACGGCAATGTGTTGCGCGAGCAGCCCAACGCTTACAAAGCCGGCGGGGGCGACCGCACCGCTCATGCCGAAAGGCTGCTGGCGTCGTGGGCGGGGATGAATGTCAGTCTCGAAAAGCTGGCTTCCTGCACCCTCTACACTTCGGCCGAACCTTGCGCGATGTGCTCCGGGACAATCTATTGGGCGGGCATCGGACGGGTCGTCTTTGGGCAGAGCGAACATGACCTCAAGGGGTTGACGGGCGCACATGTCGAGAACCCCACACTCGACCTGCCCTGCAGGATCGTCTTCGAAGCTGGGCAGCGTCCGACTGAAGTCGTCGGCCCGCTGCTTGCCGATGAAGCGGCACAACTCCAGGCCGAATTCTGGAACGACAAGTAGCTCAATTGCCGCGCGGCGGGAAACGAGTGAGTGCTAGGCTCAGGACTTATTGATTAAAAGTATTGTCCCCTTCAAACAAGTGAAGCGGGGATCATCGGGGAGCCTTAACCCCTTTGGGCCTAAAGAGCAGCGGGGATGGGGTTGCCGGTTCCATCCCTGCTCAACTGCGAGATGCGCAATCGGCCAGCTGAGATTTCCTCCCCGTCGCGAACGACTACGACCACGAGTTTTGCAGGCTCCTGGAAGACCAAGGTTGACAGTTGAATGTTCATGCTAAGAGCCAATAATTTGACTGCATCCTTCTCAAATTCGAGGGGTCCTCTCTGGGGGATGATGTCGGTCTTCGGCACTGGAGCTTCTATCAAATCAACTACCCCACCGGCCTTGGATTCAAGACGAACTTTTATCGCGAGGGTAGGCAAAGTTTCTGGATACGGCTCAAGGTATTTAATCAGACACCATAGCCCAGTGGGCAACGCCCACGGCAAAGGTCCGTCGAATAAAACGACATCATTATAGACCCCTATGTGCAGTTGCTTTCCGTTGGCCTCCTGTCGAAGGTCATCGCAAAACACGACGCTAGCATGGGGGTTCAAAATCATGCTGCCTCAAGGCGTATTGAGACCGCACTGACGGTATCGGTTCCCGGCAGGATGGGATGCTGCCCGGAACTTGGTGTGGTCCCCGCTCCGAGCGTGAGCGGCTGTATCTCGCCCGCGGGCCCAAACCGACGGTTCATTTTTCTGTCTACGACCACAACCTCTACGTCTACCTCAAGGGCAATCGCGAGGTCCGAGATAGTGTCTATTTCCCAGTTCGGCTTTGTTCCTGAAAACCAGCGAGAGACCGCAGACTTGTTAATTCCGAGGCGATCAGCAAGCTGACTGAGGGTGAGCCCCGTTTCCGCTTTCCTGGCTTGGATGACCGCCCAAAAGGCACTCACAAAAGCCGAACGAAGCATCCCACGTTCGAACTCTTGAACGAACGCTTGGTCGGAAACCTTATTAGATTTTTTCATCCACATCTCGACACATTCCCTTCACGTACTCTAACGCTGTTGCTGCACGAAAAGGTTGCGCATTACCCATGGTGTTGCCCCAAAGATCGGGGATTCCAGCGGCGGTTTCGCTATAGTTCTTTTTGATTCCTAGCCAGTGTCGGCAATGCAGTCCTAAACCTATGAATACACCGGCGTCGAGGAACCTACCGAATAGACGCACTTGGACATGCCTGGGCTTTCGCGCACAAATTACCCAGACCTCGTCAACAGAATGCAGCCGTTCGATGTCTGGCCCCCGCTCGTCTGGGTCTCCTTTGAGGCTTGCCGTCACGAACCAACCGAAACAAAAAATCGCGATCAGTTCTTCCATTTTCGCCATCGGCAAATGGCTTAAGTCGGGATCCTTCCCAGCTAATCCTCTATAAACATTTGGCGTCACATACAGAAACCGCTTGGCCTCCACCTTCTGGTTAAGCGCAGGCCGCGCGACGAGCCGACCGGTTTCGACCGCCCGATACAAAATAGAGTTAGTTGCGTTTAAAGTCAACAATTTCCCCCGCTGGCCGCACCGTTCCTCTCGAATGGGGAAATGTGTTATTACCAGCCAGGAGATAGCCTATGTCAGATTCGAGCTTGAGTCAGGCCCTGCGAGCAAATCGATTGGAAGATTTCATCAAGCAACGGAAGCCAAAGGCGTTGGCCCTGTGGATAAAGCCGTTCTTATTCACGCCCCCCAAGTCATCAAACACAAGACAGGATCAGATCAACATCGCGTTCTGCATCAGGCGATAGTTCGACCGGAAAGTGAATTCGGCAAGGTAGCGATCCATGTATTTGGCCGGCGCGTGAATGTGGTCGAGCGAACCGAGTTCTTGAACAGGCTCCAAAAAATCTCAACATAATTGGTCGAAAGGAATTCGCCGGTGGCGTTGTAGAACGTCGACCAAATGTTTTTGCAGTGCCTCACGGTGCCGAGCTTGTACCCGTCACCCTCTATAACCCATAGGACATGAGTTCGTCGGTCGAGACGACAGAGCCCTTCTCAACTCGCGTCGGGGCTGGCCCAGTGCCGCCATCGCGTCAGCTGCGCCCGTCAGCTCGTCTTGACGTATTTCCGCCAGCTGTGCTCCGGCCGAAAGCCGAGCATATCCCGTGCCTTGCGGTTGGAGAGCAGCGTCTCGTATTCGCCAAGGTCGCCCTTGACCGGCACATCGGGGTAAAACCGCTTCAGCAGTTCGGCCGTCGGCAGGTCGGACGAGGTGTCGTCGTTGGCGGCGTTGAACACTTGGTAGCCGAGCCCGTCCTTCTCGATGGCGCGCAGCGTGATCTGGCCGAGGTCGCGCGCGTCGATATAGCTCCAGGCGATGCGCTTGCGGAAACCCGGATCGGCGAACCATTTCGGAAACAGCGAATATTCGTGCGGCTCGATGACGTTGCCGATGCGCAAGGCATAAATGTCGAAGCCGCTGCGCAGCGCAAAGGCGCGCGCCGTCTTCTCGTTGACGACCTTGGACAGAGCATAGCTGTCCATCGGATCGACGTCGTACGCCTCGTCAAGCGGGAAATGGGTGGGATCGCGCGGTTCGTTGGCGAAGACCAGGCCGTAGGTCGTTTCGCTGGAGGCGATCACCACCTTGCGGATGCCGAGCTTCACCGCAGCCTCGATGACGTTGTAGGTGCCGAGCGCGTTGATGCGGAACACCTCATTGTCGGGCGTGATCATGATGCGCGGGATCGCCGCGAAATGCACCACGGCATCCACCGGCTGCGTGCGCAGCGACGGGTCGAATTCATGCAGGCCCATATAGCTCGACAGCGCATTGAACACCTGCCCGCTGTCGGTGATGTCGGTGATCAGCGTGCGCACCTTGGGATTGTCGAGCGGCTTGGTGTCGATGTTGAGCACCTGGCAGCCCTGCTCGACCAGATACTGCACGACGTGGCGCCCGGCCTTGCCGCTGCCGCCGGTGAACATGATCCGCTTCGTCATTTTGCTCTCCCTAAGATTCATGTGTATTGTCAGACAATACCGAACTCTGCAATCGCCTGCCATGGCATGCGGCAAAAACCCGCTTCAACAATTCACCGGCAATGTGCAGCGCCGTCATCCATCACTGCAAATAGGACGAAACGACATGAACACGACTGCCGCGAGCGAAAAGATCGGCTTCATCGGGCTTGGCCTGATGGGGCACGGGATCGCGAAGAACATCGTCGACAAGGGTTATCCGCTGACGTTTCTCGGCCGCAAGAACCGCAAGCCGGCGGAAGACCTGCTCGGCCGCGGCGCCAGGGAAGCGGCAACCTCGCGCGACGTCGCGGCGGCATCCGATATCGTCTTCATCTGCGTCACCGGCTCGCGCGAGGTCGAAGCCATCATCCGCGGCCCAGGTGGCCTCAAGGAAGGCCTGAAGCAGGGATCGGTCGTCGTCGACTGCTCGACCTCTGATCCCGTTTCGACGGTGGCGCTGGCCGCCGAACTCAAGGCGCTCGGCGTCGATTATGTCGATGCCCCGCTCAGCCGCACGCCGAAGGAGGCTTGGGAAGGCACGCTAGACGCCATGGTCGGCGCGCCCGATGCGGTCTTTGCCCGGCTGAAGCCGGTGCTCGAAACCTGGGCCGGGCGCATCGTCCATATCGGCGATACCGGCGACGGCCATCGCATGAAGCTGCTCAACAATTTCATCTCGCTCGGCTACGCCGCGATCTATTCCGAGGCGCTGGCGCTGGCGCAGAAGGTCGGCATCTCCCCGCCGCGCTTCGACAGCGTCATCCGCAACGGCCGCATGGATTGCGGCTTCTACCAGACCTTCATGCGCTGGACGCTGGAAGGCGACCGCGACGCGCACAAATTCACCATCGCCAATGCCTTCAAGGACCTCACCTATCTCGAGTCGATGGCGGGTGCTGCCGGCATCGCCAACCCGCTCGGCAACGCCACCAAGAACGCCTTCGCCGGCGCCTTTGCCACCGGCCCCGCCGATCAGTACGTGCCGATGCTGGCGACGCATATCGGCAAGGTCAACGGCGTCGACCTCATGCCGACCAGGGATGGCAAGAAGCAGACGATCTGAGGCTTGTGCGATACGCCCGGTACACTGCCTTCAATCGAGGCCGGCGCTGCCCCTCATCACCCTGCCGGGTACTTCTCCCCGTATAGTGACGGGGAGAAGGACGCCTTCGCCAATGATTTCGCCAACTGCCTGCGTTGCAAGCCAACTGCCTGCGTTGCAAGAACAGCCCCTTCTCCCCGTCACTATACGGGGAGAAGGTGGCGGCAGCCGGATGAGGGGCAGCACCAACCTATATGACAAATCAATAGCGCAACCGGGCAGATGACGTCGTCGGTGTTGTCGAAAAGTCGGTGCATTGCAACACGCAACGTCCGATCGAAGAGAAAGCCAGAAACAAAAAACCCGCCTCGGTGGGCGGGTCGTTGGAGCCAATTAGCACCATACCGAAATTAGTAGCATAGCTGCCGGCACAAAGCAAGAACAAAATATGCCCCCCGGTCGCACAAAGCTCAACGGTGTCGACGTCATGCCGGCCAAGGATGCGAAAAATGCAGACGATCTAAGCGCATGGGCAATGCGCACGGCGCGCTATTTTTCAATCAACGCCAGCGCCGCCCCTCATCGCCCTGCCGGGCACTTCTCCCCATATAGTGACGGGGAGAAGGACGCTTTCGCTGATGATTTCGCCAACTATTTCCATTGCAAAAGAGTGTGCCAAGATCGCGGCCAGCCCCTTCTCCCCGTCACTATACGGGGAGAAGGTGGCGGCAGCCGGATGAGGGGCGGCGCCGGACTTTGCGGTATAAATCACCGCCGCGACCGGCCGATAACGTCGTCGGTGTTGGCAAGAAGCCTGTGCACCGCGGCACGGGCTGCAGCCGGTCGCTGCAGGCGGATGTTCTTCTCGATCGCCTCGTGCAGTGCCTGCGCCCGCCGCTGATCGCTGGTCTCGCGGGTGACGAACTGGAACAAATGGTCGAGCGCCGATTCGATCAGCACGCCGAGCGGCACCAGCAGATCGTTGCCCGAGGCCCGCAGGATGGCGAGATGAAACCGCGTGTCGGCGCGCGTGCGCTCCTGCAGGTTGGTCGCCTCGCCCATCTCGCGGCAGGCCTGGCTGATCTCGGCCATCTGCTCGTCGGTGCGTCGCATCGCGGCAAAGGCGCTGGCCTCCGGCTCGATGATGTGGCGGAATTCCTGCACGGTCCTGAGGAACACCTCGCGGTCCGGCGAGGTCGCATACCAGGCCAGCACGTCGCGATCGAGCAGGTTCCAGCGCTCCTTCGGCTCGACCCAGCTGCCGATTTTCGGGCGTGACGCCAATAGGCTCTTCGCCATCAGCATTTTTATGGCTTCGCGCACCGCCGAGCGGCTGACGTCGAAGGTCTCGGACCATTTGGCTTCGTTGGGCAGGATGGTTCCCGGCGGATAGTCGCCGCGCACGATCCTCAGCCCGATTTCGTTGGCGAGCGAGGCGTGCACGCTCGAGCCGGGAAAGTGTGCGGCATCGGCACGCCGAACGACGGCCGGCCGCCCAGGCTCTGCCTTGAATTTGGCGGGTCGCTTTTTTGATGTCGCGTCCGGCATTGGTATTCCCCGGCAACTGCTTGTCGAAAGCCTGAACTCAGGGCACGGCAAAGCAGCGGCCTACGCTCCAAAGCAGCGTCGCCTCGTGCGTTTTGTATGGACAGTGCGAACGGGGCCCCCGTCGACGGGCGCCCCGCAATTGCCGACCTACTTCTGGATGCAGGTGTCGACGGTGTCCTTGGTGCATTCGTCGAGGCCGGTGAACACCGGATCGGCGACCGGCTTGCCGTCGACCAGGTCGATCATCACCGAGGGCGCCTTGTAGCCCATCTCGAACGGCCGCTGGCCAACCAGCGCGGTCACCAGCCCGTCACGGGCAATCGCCACCTCGTCGCCAATCGTGTCGGCGGCGCCGATGACGAAGGCGTTGCTGGCGATCTTGTCGGCCATCGGCTTGAACAGGTCGCGGTAGGGCTGCGGAGCGCCGAACAGCGGCCAGCCGCCCATGATGCCGAAGGCGTCGAGATCGGGATTGGCGGCGAGGATGTCGGTCATCGCCTGCACGCCCTTGGCGCCGTCGTCATTGGTGAACACCGGGCAGCCGGCAACTTCCGTCCAGCCGCCTTCCCCTGCCAGCGCCGCGAGGCCGTCCTTGCCCGACAGCGCGTCACGCATGCCCTGCGCGCGGCGCAGGATGTTGTCGGCGGCCGGATTGCCTTCGATGGTGCAGATCTTGCCGCCATTCGGCTTGGCCTTCTTGATGTATTCGCCGATCTTGTGACCCATCAGGTAGTTGTCGGTGCCGAGATAGGTCTTGCGCAGCGCCGCATCTTCCTTGCTGAGGTCGGCGTCGAGGGTCATGATCGGGATCGACGGATTGGCGCTTTTAATCGTCTGCGCGATCAGCGGCGCGTTCGATGGCGAAATCGCCATTGCCACCGTGTCGGGCTTGCTCAGCATGTCCTGGACGATCTGGGCTTCACCGGCCTCATCCGAGGTCGATGCCGGTCCGGTGTAGAAGCACTCATATTCCGAGCTGGCGTTTTCCTTGTTCCACTTCTCGCAACCCTGGTGGATGGCCTCGAAGAATGGATTGTCCAGACCCTTCACCACGATGACGAGCTGTTTCTTGGCCATAGCCGGCCCGGCACCCAACGCCATGACGGCGGCGGCAGCGAGCAATAGTGATTTCCTCATGTCAGTCCTCCCTTTGAAACAAACGGACACGGCGTGCCCGCCACACACAGATCGACCCGGAGCAAGATGACAGAGGACGTCGCACTCGTGTCGCCAAGCCAGGTCGATAAGCATTTTCATATTCAGTCTCAGACCGGCACCGACAGATATCGCCGGTTGCCAAATCCCTGACCGACAAACCCTCACCGATTCCTTCCGGCAACCCGGTGGCTCGGCGCAAGCTCCTCCGACACTTAGCTAATATCGCCTTGTCACCGACGTCAATGCTATTTGTCCTACAAAACTGATTTTTCGAAAGAAGCCGTGGTTGACGCCAAGGAGGCTTATGCGTAAATGGGCAAAATCGCTGCTTCCGGGAGGAACTGGGGAGAGCGAATGGCCGCGGCAGAACCGCAGGCCGCAAAGCACGGGGAGGCAAGAAGGCTGGTGGCGGTTCTCGAACTCACCAACATCTCGAAGCATTTTGGCGCCATCCAGGCGGTCAACGACGTTTCGTTGTCGATCGAGGCCGGACAGGTTGTCGGCCTGATGGGCGACAACGGCGCCGGCAAGTCGACGCTGGTCAAGATGATCGCCGGCAATTTCCCGCCGAGCCATGGCACGATGCAGATGGACGGCAAGGAGCTGATCCTGCACAAGCCGGTCGAGGCGCGCCAGCACGGCATCGAAATCGTCCATCAGGACCTGGCACTGTGCAACAATCTGACGGCCGCCGCCAACGTCTATCTCGGCCGTGAATTGCGCCGCGGCCTCGGGCCGCTTCGCATCCTCGACTATGCCGCGATGTACAAGCGTGCCGGCCAGATCTTCGCCGAGCTGAAATCCGAAACCCGCCCGCGCGACCTGGTCAAGCAAATGTCGGGCGGCCAGCGGCAGGCGGTGGCGATCGCCCGCACCATGCTTTCGCAGGCCAAGATCGTGCTGATGGACGAGCCGACGGCGGCGATCTCGGTGCGCCAGGTCGCCGAGGTGCTGAACCTGATCCGCCATTTGCGCGACCAGGGCATCGCCGTCGTGCTGATCAGCCACCGCATGCCCGACGTCTTTGACGTCGCCGACCGCGTCATCGTCATGCGGCGCGGCCGCAAGGTCGCCGACAAGACGATCGCATCGAGTTCGCCGGAAGAAGTCACCGGGCTCATCACCGGCGCCATCGAACAGGTATGATTGACGCCTCAACCATGAGTAAAAAAGGTCGATAATGGCAGTCACCCTTGATCAGACGATCGCGCACAAGCAGCACACCTTGCTGAGCAAGGTGTTTGCCAGCCAGACCTTCTGGGTGGTGATCGCGGTCATCCTCGCCTGCCTGTTCCTGTCGGTGGCCACGGATTCCTTTGCCACGACCAAGAACCTCTACAACATCACCCGCAACGTCACCTTCGTCGCCATCGTCGCGCTCGGCATGACCTTCGTCATCATCACCGGCGGTATCGACCTGTCGGTCGGCTCGGTGCTTTGCCTGTGCTCGATGGTGCTGGCCGTGACCATGCATGCCGGCTACGGCATCGAGATCGGCATTGGCGCTGCGATCGCGACAGCGCTGATCATCGGCGCCTTCAACGGGGTTCTGATCGCCTATCTCGGCTTTCCGCCCTTCGTGGTGACGCTCGGCATGCTGTCGATTGCACGCAGCCTTGCCATGGTCGCCTCCAACAACACCGTCGTCTTCCAGTTCGGACCGGACCACGACAAGCTGCTGGCGCTGGGCGGCGGCGCATGGGTGTTCGGCATCGCCAATCCGGTGCTCTACATGATCGTGCTGGCGTTGATCACCGGCTTTGTGCTGCGCTGGACCAAATTCGGCCGGCACATCTTCGCCATCGGCGGCAACGAGCATGCGGCAACGCTGACCGGCGTTCCGGTGCGCCAGATCAAGGTCGTCGTCTACATGATCTCGGCATTGGCGGCTGGCCTTGCCGGCATCATCCAGACCGGCTGGCTGGGCGCGGTCACCACCAATCTCGGCAACGGCATGGAGCTTCAGGTGATCGCCGCCACCGTCATCGGTGGCGCCAACCTGGCCGGCGGCATGGGCACGGCTTTCGGCGCGGTCGTTGGCGCGGCGCTGATCGAAGTCATCCGCAACAGCCTCGGTCTGCTCGGCATCAATGCCTTCTGGCAAGGCGTGTTCATCGGCGGCGCCATCCTACTGGCGGTCCTGTTCGACCGCATCCGCAATTTCAGGCGCAACGACTGACGTTCAAGCGCAGCCCCCCTTCTCCCCTTGTGGGAGAAGGTGTCGCCGAAGGCGACGGATGAGGGGTGCTCCAGCTTGGCATCGCCTCATTTCTTCCAACACCCCTCAACCGTCTCGGCGCTAGCGCGCCGATCCACCTTCTCCCACAGGGGGAGAAGGGGACGCGCTCCTATCGCCGAGTCTGAAAATCCGCGGTGCGGCGCATGGCCGGCGCCCGGACGTGCACATCCGTCTTGACGCAAGCCCAAACTGCGCCGCACAATCGCTCGCAGCAGGCGAAGGGAGGCCAGTCACCTGCGGGAGGATATACCCATGACGGAAGCGATCAGGCTCTACTGGGGCCGGTTCGGACATGTTTCTGTCCTGAACGTCGCCAGCGACTTCGTCACCCATGCCCATGTCGAGGCGCATATCATCATCTGGCTGGAAGGCACCGCCGGCGAGATGACCATCGGCCGCGAGACGGTACGGCTTGGACCGGGCACCGCCGCCGGCATCAATTCCTTCCAGCCGCACAGCCACGCTCTGTCCCGCGACGGCACGCCCGGCCTGTTCCTCGCCTTTTACATCGATCCGGACTGGGCTCGAAGGCGCCGCGAGCTGCCTTCCTCCGCGCCGCTGTTCTCCACCCCGGCAATCACGCTCGAGCCTTGGCTGCACAAGGCAGCGGCCAACCTTCTCGATCATCTCAGCGACAATGAGAGCATCGACGACATCGCCAACTACGAGATCGAGCGCTTCATCGACAGCGTACTCGACGCCGCCGATGCCTCCGCACCGCAGACGGTGCGCGCCCGCGTCAACACCATGCAGGACTTCCGCGTCCGCAAGGCGATCCAGCTGATGAAAGCCAATGTCTGCGAGCGTATCTGCTTCGACGACGTGGCGCGCAGCGTCGGCCTGTCGCGGCCGCATTTTTTCGCGCTGTTCAAGGAACAGACCAATCTGACGCCCAACGTCTATTGGAACACGCTGCGCATGGAGGAAGCGGTGCGGCAGTTACAGTGGTCGCAGGAGCCGCTGATCTCGGTCGCCTGCAATCTCGGCTTCACCACGCAAGGCAATTTCTCGCGCTTCTTCCGCGACCATGTCGGCGTCCCGCCGACGCTTTACCGCGAGGCGGCGCGGGCGATCAGCTGAGCGCCCGTTTTTTCAGACTATTTGATAGGCGTTCAAGACGCATTGATAAGCGCTGCCGAGCCTGCCGCCCTACCCTCCCAAGCAGCTGATTTGCAAGGGAACGATCATATGGCGAAAGTCACCATCTCCAGTGTCATCGACGCACCGGTCGAAAAGGTCTGGGCGCGCATACGCGACTTCAACGGTCTGCCGACTTGGCACCCGCGCATGGTCGAAAGCCATATCGAGGACGGCAAGGATGCCGGCACGATCGGCTGCGTGCGCAATTTCCAGCTCGCCAGCGGCGCCCGCCTCCGCGAAAAGCTGCTCGATTTCTCCGACGAGAACTTCCTCGTCAGCTACGCCATCCTGGAGACGCCGCAGCCGCTCACCAACCACAAGTCGACGCTGCAGTTGCGGCGGGTGACGGACGGCGACCGCACCTATGCCGAATGGACCGCCAGCTTCGACGCCGCTCCCGAGGAAGCCGATAAATTGGCCGAAGGCATGGGCGCCAATGTTTTCCAGGGCGGGTTCAACGCCCTGAAGAACCACTTTGCCGGCCAGAGTTGAATGACGGACTAAGCCCGAAAAAGGGAGCGTTCCATGGCGCTTGCACTGCAGACTTTCGCGACGGTGAAGGACGCCGGCGCGGCGCTGAAAGCCGCCGGCGCCCGCTATCTCGGTGGCGGCACACTGGTCGTGCGCGCCGCCAATGAAGGCGACGTGTCGATCTCCGGTTTCATCCGGTCGACCGAACCGGCGCTGTCAATTATCCGCATTTCCGGCGGCGAGGTCCGCATCGGCGCTTCGGTGACCATGGCGGCGGTCGCCCGTCACTCGGATCTCACCCCGCTTGCCCACGCCGCGCGCGCTGTCGGCGGCCCGGCGATCCGCAACATGGCGAGCGTCGGCGGCAATCTCTTCGCGCCAACGCCTTACGGCGATTTCACCGTTGCGCTGCTGGCTTTGGATGCAACTGTCAGCACCGATGACGGCGAGCTGCCGATTGAGACATTCCTGGCGAAACGCGAGAGCAACCACGCCATCGTCACTGCGGTCGGCTTCACGCTTCCGAAGGAAGGCGGCTTTCGCTTCCTGAAAGTGTCGAGGGTCAAGCCAAAGGGCATTTCGGTGCTGAGCATCGCGACCGTGCTGGAGCACGCACCGGACGGCACTGTGTCGTCCGCGCGGATCGCGCTCGGCTGCATGGCCGACCGGCCGATCCGTGCCAGGGCGGCGGAGAAGGCCCTGATTGGCCGGGAACTCACGAGCGAGGGCATCGCACCGGCACTGGCTGTTGCCCGCGACGGCACTTCGCCGCGAACCGATCCGATCGCCAGTGCCTGGTATCGCAACGAAGTCCTGCCGGTCCATCTCGGCCGGCTGCTGCTCGCCTGAAAGACCGTGGCGCGTATGTCCGCCTGGCTGCGGCGCAAGGAGTAAAAAGATGGCAAAGGTCCCGGTTCAGTTCACGCTCAATGGTGCCGAAAAGGCCGAATTCATCGACAGCGGCACAACGCTGCTTCATGCGCTGCGCGACAAGATCGGCGACACCTCGCCAAAAGGCGGCTGCCACCAGGGCACTTGCGGCGCGTGCTCGGTCATCATCGATGGCGAGCTCAGGCTCTCCTGCCTGACGCTGGCCGAGACCTGCAACGGCGCAACCGTCACCACCACCTCGGGACTGGCGGAAGGCGGCGTGCTGCATCCGCTGCAACGCGCTTTCCTCGACGCCTTCGCGACCCAATGCGGTTTCTGCACGCCGGGCATGATCATGGCCGCCAAGGTGCTGCTCGATCACACGCCGAACCCCAGCCGCGAGGATGTGGTCGAGGCACTGTCCGGCAATATCTGCCGCTGCACCGGCTACGAACCGATCATCCAGGCGGTGCTGAGCGCTGCGCGCTCCAATTCGCAGAGCGCGGCTTGAGGGGAGTTAAGAAAATGGAACTCCGCAAGAGCTACTTCGCCGACCAGCGCAAGGACGATCTGCACGAGATCGGCCAGTCGCGGCCGCGTTCGGATTCGCCCGGCCATGTCACCGGCAAGACCGCCTATTTCGCCGACCGCAATTTTCCCGGCATGCTGCACCTGAAGATGGTGCGCAGCCCGCATCATCACGCCCGCATCCGCAGCATCGATACGTCAGAGGCGGAAAAGCACCCCGGCGTCGTCAAGGTGCTGACCGCCAAGGATGTGCCGCACAATGTCTACACCATCCTGATCCTGATCCAGATCGGGCCGGAGGACGAGACGGTGCTGGCCGACGGCAAGGTGCGCTGGAAGGGCGAGGCGGTAGTGGCGGTGCTGGCCGAGACCGAGCGCGCCGCCCAGGAAGCCGCCGCCAAGGTCAAGGTCGACTACGAAGTGCTGCCGGCTGTCTTCGACATGGACGAAGCGCTGAAGCCCGGCGCGCCGATCGTCAACGAATATCACGGCCGGAATTATTACCTCTACGATAGCGGCGAATGCCGCAAGGTGCGCTTCGGCGATGTCGAGGCAGGCTTCGCCGAGGCCGACCACGTGCTCGAACAGACCTACCAGTCTTCACCGATCGAGCATGCGCCGACCGAAACGACCGGCTGCATCGTCGCGCCGGAGGGCAACGACCGCTTCACCTGCTACACCAACACGCAGGCGATGTTCTTCACTCTCGATAACGCCTCGATCATCCTGCAGATGCCCGGCAACAAGCTGCATTTCGTCGGCGGCACTGTCGGCGGCGGCTTTGGCGGCAAGGTCGACGTCATCGTCGAGCCGATTGCCATCCTTGGCGCCAAAATAACAGGACGACCGGTCTGTTTTATCTACAGCCGCGAGGAAGAGATGCAGATTTCCTCGCCGCGCGCCGCCGAGAAAGTCGTCATCAAGGACGGCGTCATGAACGACGGCCGCATCGTCGCGCGCAAAGTGACCGGCTACACCGACGCCGGCGCCTATTCGCGCCATTCGCCCTACGGCGCGCAGAAGGGCGCCGGGCATTATCCCGGCCCGTATACGATCCCGAATGTCTGGATCGACACCTACTGCGTCTACACCAACCGCACCCCGTCCTCGGCGATGCGTGGCTTCGGCGTGACGATTGGCGATTTCGCGCTAGAGGTACAGATGGACAAGCTCGCCCGGCTGATCGGCATGGACCCGCTCGAATTCCGTTTCATCAACGCCTATCGCGATGGCGACATGAAAGCACATCGGCAGCCGACCGAGGGTGCTGCGCTGATCGAGTGCATGCAGGAAGCCTCGCGCGCCGCCAACTGGCCGGTGGCAGAAAAATTCATGGCGATGTCGTCTTACGCGAAGGGAGTTTGAGATGGCGATCAGGCGCGGACGCGGAGTCGCCGCGATCAATTATCCGACCGGCATGAATCTCGGCGGCGACCCGACGCAGGCGCTGGTGCATTCGACGCCGACCGGCAATTTCATGGTCACGCTGTCGAGCGTCGACCTCGGCCAGGGCATGAAGCAGATCATGGCGCAGATCTGCGCCGAGACGATCGGCGTGCCGACCGACCGTGTCGTCGTCGACACCGCCGACACCGACACCGGCCCGCACTGCATGGGCACCTTCGCCTCGCGCGGCACGCACCGCGCCGGCAACGCCGTCATCCAGGCGGCCAGGGAAGCCCGCCAGGTGATGCTGGAAGTGGCGGCCGAGGAGCTGGAGGTGAATGCCTCGGACCTCGAGACCGATGGCCAGGGCAACATCCTGGTCAAGGGCGCGCCGCAGAAATCGATCTCGATCTTCGATGTCGCGCTGTCGGCGCATTTCAAGCGCGGCCGTTCGATTTCCGGCCGCGGCATGTTTTTGATCCCGCGCTCCTATCCGGAGAAAGAGACCGGCGCGATGAAGCCCTCGACCTGCTATGCGCACGCCTGCACAGTGGCCGAGGTCGAAGTCGACGACGAGACCGGCGAGGTCACCGTGCTGACGGTGAAGAACGTGTTCGAGATCGGCCGCGCGCTGAACCCGAAAATGGTCGAGCAGCAACTCGTCGGCGGCTCGTGGATGGGCATCAGCCATGCGCTCTACGAAACGACCGAGCCCTATTATCCCAACCGCGACCATGGCGGCACCGACTTCAACCAATATCTGATGCCGGGTCCTGGCGATCTCGCGCAAACCGAGATCATCGTGCTGGAACGGCCCTCGGCGGACGGGCCGTATGGCGCCAAGGGGCCGGGCGAAATGTGCGCCAACCCGCAGATCCCGGCGGTCGCCAATGCCGTCTTCGACGCGGTCGGTGTGCGCATCGACACGCTGCCGATCACGCCGGAGCGCATCCTGCGGGCGCTGAAGGCGCAAGCCCCGAACTGAGTGCTGGAAATGCCCAAGAGAAGTGCCGAGACCGTCGCGACCTCGCCGGAGGCGGTGGCGTCCCGCCTCGCCGCGTCGCACTATCTCGCCGATGAGAGCCTGGCCACCGCCATCTTCCTGGCGATCCGGCTGGGCAAGCCGCTGCTGCTCGAAGGCGCGCCCGGCGTCGGCAAGACGGAAGCGGCGAAGGCGATAGCCGAGGTGCTCGGACGCGATCTGGTGCGGCTGCAATGCTATGAGGGCATCGACGCCGCACACGCGCTCTACGAGTGGAACTACCAGCGCCAGCTGCTCGCCATCCGCCATGCCGGCGAGCACGAGGTCGACATCTACGACGACCGTTTTCTCATCGCGCGGCCGCTGCTGCAGGTGCTGAAGGCACCGGAAAAGCGCGTGCTGCTGGTCGACGAGATCGACCGCTCGGACCATGAATTCGAAGCGCTGCTGCTGGAGTTCCTGTCCGATTTCCAGATCAGCATTCCCGAGCGCGGCACCATCCGCGCGACGGCGCAGCCGATCGTCATCCTGACCTCGAACCGCACCCGTGAACTGGCCGAAGCGCTGCGGCGACGCTGCGTTTATCACTGGATCACCTATCCCGACGCCGGGCGCGAAGCCGAGATCATCATGCTGCGCGCCGGCGATGTCGCCGAGGCCACGGCCCGCGCCGTTGCCTCGGCCGTGCGCGACATTCGCGCCCGTCCGCTGGCCAAGCCACCAGGCATCGCCGAGGCGGTCGAATGGGCCAACGCCGCCACCATCCTCGAAAAGGGCGGCAGCCCCTGGCCGGAAGCCTTCCGCCGCGCCATCGGCGTGCTGATCAAGGACGAGGAGGACCTTTCCTGCATCGCGCCCGAGCTCGGCAAGATTGTCGAGGAGGCGCTGGCGTGAGCCGGGAAGTCGGCAATCCCCTCCTCCCGTCCATTCCGCAACGTTGGCGGGACAGCACCCCCCTCTGTCCTGCCGGACATCTCCCCCTCAAGGGGGGAGATCAGATGTCATCCCGGCTTTCGCTAAACTCCAACATTGCAGAAATGAGCGGAGCGTCAAAGCTGCCAATCTCCCCCCTTGAGGGGGAGATGTCCGGTAGGACAGAGGGGGGCGCGAAGGAATGATGCGGGGAGAAAGCTTGCCGCGCGCCGCAACCCCAATGCTCGGCTTCGGCCGGCTGCTCCGCCGCTATGGCTTTGCTGTCGCGCCGGAGCAGGTATTAGACTTCATGCAGGCCGTAACCCTGCTCGGGCCGCGCTCGATGGCCGATATCCGCGAGGCCGCCCTCGCCACGCTGGCGCCGCCGCCCGACCGCCGCGACGAATTCGAGGCGCATTTCCGGAGCCATTTCTATGGCAGCACCGCTGCCGTGGTCGAAGGCGAGGCCGACGAGGAAACGCGCGTCAAGGACGATGGCGGAACGAGCCAAGAGGGAATCGAAGTGATCCGCCAGGAGGAAGGCGGCGAACTGTCTTCGGCGAGCGAACAGTTGAGCGTCCGCGAGTTCCATCGCGATAGCGACGGGCTTGCCGCCTTCCGCCGCAAGCTCGCCACCGCTTTGCCCGCGCGCCGCTCCTTCCGCACCGTGCGCACGAATGCCCGCGGCAAGCTCGACCTGCGCCGCTCGCTGCGCGAAATCGTCAGTGCCGACGGCGATATCCCCTCGCCGCTGCTGCGCCGGCGGCAGACAGTGCCGCGCAAGCTTCTCATGCTGATCGACGTGTCCGGCTCGATGAAGCTCTACACATCAGACTATCTCAAGCTGGCACACGCGGCGGTGCAAGGCGCCGACCGGGCGGAAATCTTCACTTTCGGCACACGGCTGACCCGTATCACCTCGGCGCTGCGCATTCGCGACCGCGACCAGGCGATGGCCCGCGCCGCTGCCCAGGTCGACGACTGGGACGGCGGCACCCGCATGGGACCGACGCTGCTCGCGTTTCTATCGGTGCCGCGCTTCTCCGCGTTTGCGCGCGGGGCGGCAATCGTCATCCTGTCCGATGCGCTGGAGCGCGGCGACCATGCCGAGCTGGAGACGGCGATGCGCCGGCTGAGCGCGCGCGCCTTTCGGCTTTCGCTGGCGACGCCGTTGGCCGGCGACCCGCGCTTCCGGCCGGCCACGGCAGCACTTCGCGCCATCCTGCCGGTGCTCGACGATCTGGTCGACGGCTCCTCGATCGCCGGCCTCACCGATTTCATCCTGTCGCTCGCCCGCCCCGCCCCGGCGGCCGCGGCAATCTGGAAGAGGGTTTTGTGATGCAGAAGGCGATCGACGCGCATTTCCACATCTGGCGCCGAGAGGACCAGCCCTGGCTGCGCGGGCCGATGGTGCCGCGCATCTTTGGTCCCTACGAGCCGATCCGCCGCGATTATCCGATCGAGGAATTCCTCGCCGACCAGCAAGGTTCAGGCGTCGAGAAGGCGGTCTATGTCCAGACCAACTGGGCCAAGGAGGATTTCGAGAACGAGGTCGCATTCCTGCAGAAGACCGCGGAAGAAACCGGCTGGCCGCACGCCATCGTCGGCTATGCCGATATGACGGTGGACGATATCAGGCCCCAGATCGACCGGCTGAAAAAATATCCGCTGCTGCGCGGCGTGCGCATGCAGCTGCACTGGCACGGAACGCCGGCCTTCCGCTTCGCCGCCTCGGCGGATCAGGTCATCGACCCCAAGGTGCGGGCCAATGTCGCGCGGCTGAAGGATTACGGCCTGTCCTTCGACCTGCAGCTTTTCCCCGCCCAGATGAAGGACGGGCTGACGCTCGTCGGCGACAACTCCGAGACGAATTTCATCCTCACCCACGCCGGCATGCTGACCGACATGGAGCCGGAGACCACCGAGGCGTGGAAGTCCGGCCTGCGCACGCTGTCAGCGGCGCCCAACCTCTATGCAAAGCTGTCCGGCCTCGGCACCTTCGTCCACCGCAACGACCCGGCGCTGATCAGCTATATCGTCGACAACGCCATCGACATCCTCGGCAGCAATCATCTGATGTTCGGCTCGAACTTCCCGATCGAGAAGCTGTGGACCAGCCACGCCGAGCTGATCAGGGCGCACCGGGAAGCGGTGGGCAAGCACGGCACGGCGGCAGAGGCGGATATCTTCTGGAACACTGCGGCGAAGGTTTATCGGCCGGTGTAGCGCGCATCCCTTCTCCCCTTGTGGGAGAAGGTGGATCGGCGCGTAGCGCCGAGACGGATGAGGGGTGCTGGAAGAAACTCGGCGGAGAAAATCCCAGCGATTTGAAGCGCTTACGTCTCCAAGGCCGCGATCCGTCCAGCACCCCTCATCCGACCGAGCTTCGCTCGGCCACCTTCTCCCACAAGGGGAGAAGGGAAGGCGCCGCGCCTCACCTCACCGCACCTCGAACTCCGGATCGACCGGGATCTGCAGCGCTGTCACCATCTGGTTGGTTTGCCCGGCCAGCCCGATGATCGACACCAACTCGCCATGCTGCGCGTCGGTCATGCCTTTGGCCCGCGCTGCGGCGGTGTGCGAGTGGACGCAATAGGAGCAGCCATTGGCGGTCGAGACCGCGATGTAGATCATCTCCTTGGTAAGCGGATCGATGGCGCTGTCAGCGACCATCACCGCCTTGAGCTGCTCCCACACCCGCTTCAGCGAGACCGGATCATTGGCCAGCCCGCGCCAGAAATTGTTGACGAAATCGGATTTGCGCGTCGCACGGATGTCGTCGAATACCGCCTTCACGGCGGGAATCGCCTGGACCTCGGCATCGGTCAGAAGTCTTGTGGTGGCCATGGGCAGGCTCCTTTCGTTTGAATCGATGAGAGAGGTCATTGAATTGGCTTGGTAGCGAATGCGGCTAACGTGCTCGGGTGATTCAGTTTTTGCACGCCGGCCCAGAACCCTGGAGATGCAGAGCCCCTCACCTTCGTCATGTATGGATTGGCGACTCGGCCAATTGTCGAAGTACGCATCTGCCAGAAACCTAATGCACGGCCGCGTACATGATCTTCTCCTCCGTGGCCTCCGCAGGCGAAAACTCCTCGACGATGCGGCCTTGCCGGCAGACCAGGATGCGGTCGGAGAGGTTCATGATCTCCGGCAGGTAGGACGAGATGACGACGACGGCGAGGCCTTCATCGGCCAGCCGGTTGATGATCTGGTGGATCTCGGCGATGGCGCCGACATCGACGCCGCGCGTCGGCTCGTCGAAGACGACGATGCGCGGCTTCTGCACCAGCCCCTTGCCGATCACCACCTTCTGCTGGTTGCCTCCGGAAAGCTCGACCACGCGGGCATTGTCGTTGATCGCCTTGACGTTCAGCGTCCTGGTCCATTCGGCAGACATCGCCCGCATCTCCTGCGCGTTGATTACCCAGCCCTTTTCCCGCCCCGCCGCCAAAAAGCCGCCGAACAGGTTCTCGGCGACGTCCATCGTCTCGAAAATCCCCTCGCTTTTGCGGTCTTCGGTGACATAGACGATACCGTCCGCCACCGCCTCGCTCGGCACGAGATAGCGCACCGGCCGGTCGTGCAGTTCGATGCTGCCGCCGCGCAGGAAGTCGCGCTTGTAGATGCCGGAGATGATCTTGAACGTCTCGGTGCGGCCCGAGCCGATCAGCCCGAATACCCCGGTGATCTGGCCCTCGAAGATCGAGAAGGAATTGTTGCGCACGACATTGCTCATCGAGATGTCCTGCACCGACAGCACCTTCTTGCCGGCCTTGCGCAGCCTGGTCTCGTCGCGCTGGCTGTAGAGCTGCCCCGAAAGCGTGCGCCCGACCATCGCCGCGACGATCCTGTCGCGATCGAAAGCGGCGGTATCGTCGGTGATCACCAGCTCGCCGTCGCGCAGGATGGTGATGCGGTCGGCGATATCAAGCGCCTCTTCGAGCGCATGGCTGATGAAGACGATCGACACGCCCCTTGCCTTGAGCCGGCGGATGAGCGCGAAGAAGTGCCGCTTTTCCTCTGGCGTCAGCGTCGCCGTCGGCTCGTCGAAGATGATGATCTCGGCATTGTGGTGGACGGCGCGCGCGATCTCGACCATCTGCCGCTTGGCGGCGCCCAGCGTCGCCACCATGGCATTGGGGTCGACGGGAAAATTCAGCGACTGCAGGAACTGCTGCGCCGAGATGTAGGTGCCGCGCAGCCGGTTGAGAAAGCTCTCGGTGCCGAGATAGAGGTTCTGCGCCACGGTCATCGACGGTACCAGGCTGGTCTCCTGGAACACCATGGCGATGCCGGCTTGAAGCGCCGCATGCGGCGAGGCGTAGGCGATCTCCTGACCATTGTGGAACATCTTTCCCGATGTCGCGTCGACGACGCCGGCGATGATCTTGGTCAGCGTCGATTTTCCGGCACCGTTCTCGCCGAGCAGCGCGTGGATCTCGCCCTTGCGCAGCTCGAAGCTGACATTCTTCACCGCGGGCACACCGCGATAGGTCTTGGTCACGTTCTCCAGTCGGACGATCGGTTCCATCAGCGATGCCCTCCTGAAGCCAGGTCGATGGCCAGCAGGCAATCGCCGCCTTTCGAGGCAATGAACAGGCGACCGTCTGTCTCCGCCACGCTGCAGATGCCGTGGCGCGTGCCGTTGGCGCGGCTGTGCAGGCTGAATTGCGGCCGCATCTCCCGATCGAGCCTGACCACCAGCCCGTAAGAGCGGCTCGGCGACCACGGCTTGTGGATGCCCATGCTGCGGATGCCGCCGCATTGCAGCGGCTCGAGGAAGCTGCGGTTGGAGGCGAGCGCCGGCGCGATCCAGTGTTGCGGCGACACTTGCGCCAGCATGTCGTTCCGATAGTGCGTTTCCTGCAGCACGAATTCGATCAGACGGTTGCGGGGCGCAAACAGCGCCAGCCAGGCACCGCCATCGGCGGCGGGCGATAGCCGCGCGGGATAGCCGGGCAGATGCGCCAGCGTGGTCGAGAGGCTGCCTGTCGCGCCGTCGAAGCGGACGAGTTGGTGCCGCCAGCTCTCGCCGACCAACACGTCCTTGCCGGTTGGATGCAGCCCATAGGGAAAGGCGATGTCACCGGCGAGCTTGCGGATTTCGCTGCCTGCCGGATCGCGCTTCCACAGCGAACCCGACGCCCCCTTCTTCATCAGATCGGCGGCCCATTCCGACGGCCCGTGTTCGGCCGAGCCATTGGCCAGCCAAAGCGTGCCATCTTCCGCATAGGCGAGTGCTGTGATGCAGCGGATCTCGGCCGGCAGGGCGGCCTCCTTGCCTGCAATCAGCAGCCTGCCGCTTTCGAGCCCGACCGTCAGTTCGCCGGCGGGCGAGCGCGCGAGCGCTGTGACCGCGGCCGGAAATGTCTCGACCAGAACAGGCGCGCCACCGGCGGCGAGCGCGTAGACGGCATTGCCGCTGGACGCCAGCAGCTGACCGTCAGCGATCAGCAGATTGTCAGGCTCGGGCAGTTCAGCAAAGGCCGCAGCATCGTCCAGCAGCGTATTCGGCCTGAAGGCACCGTCTAGCGGCGGGATTGTCACCGCCTTGCCGCGAAAGATGTCGAGGATCGGGTCCAGCATCATGGCTTGGCACCCCAATAGGAAGCGGGGCTGGTCCAGTTCGGGTCGGCGCCGGCAATCCGGTAGCGGCCGATCCGGTTGTTGAGGATGCCGCCCACGAACAGAAAACCCTTGTGCTCGCGCATCGAGGTGACCATCGGATGCGCGGTGCCCGACAGGTCGCCCATCGCTTCCACGATGCCGCCTTTCTCGTCAAATTTCACCACACCGCCGGTGTTGATGTTGGGAAAAAGCCATTCGTCCTGCGGCAACCGGCGCGTCATGCGCTTGCGCATGTCGGGGTGCCGCAGCGACAGGTCGAAGCTTGGCGTGCGCATGCCAAGCCAGGCCATCCAGTAATTGCCGTCTGACGCTCGGTTGATGTTGTCGGGGTAGCCCGGCATGTCGCGGATCACGCATTCGGCGGTGCCTGCTTTCGGCCCCACCAGCCAATAGCGATGCACGCGGCAGGCCCAGCTTTCGGCAAAAAACAGCGACTTGCCGTCATGCGCCATGCAGACGCCGTTGGTGTAACGGTAGCCGTCGAGCAATGTCTTGGTCGAACCGTCCTTCGGATCATAGACGAGCAGCCGCCCGGTGGCGCGGTTCTCGATCGAGTCCAGCGCCCAGTCGTGCGCGTCATAGCGCTTGGTGGAATCGGTGAAGTAGATGCGGCCGTCCGGCGCGATGTCGCAATCATTGGGGTCGCGCAGCCGCGCATCGTCGACGATCGAGGTCCAGGAGCGCGACGTTTCCGCCGAAAGCCGCTTCACCTCGCGCTGCGGCGAGACCGAATAGAGGCCCATCGCGCCAACGCAGCTGATCAGATCGCCTGTCTTGTCGAAGGCCAGGCCGAGCGGAAAGCCGCCAATATGGGCAAAGACCTCCGAGCGTTTGTAGTCCGGCGCGAAGAAGCGGACGATCTCGCCATGCCTGGTGCCGCAATAGAGATGGTCGTCGCGGTCGAGGATGACGTCTTCCGGCCCTTCCAGCTCGCCGAGCCCGATATGGTCGGCCTCCGACAATCGGTTGTCGAGTTCGTAAGGCGTGCCCGAGCCCGGTGCAGCCGACTGCGTTGCCCCCATCTTCAGATAGACCGGTGCGACATAGACCTCGTCCAGCACCTTGTGGCGGTTCTTCAGCCAGCGAATGTCGATGGTGACGGCGACGGCCAGCATGATGCCCAGCACCATCTGGTTGGTGCCGGTGCCATAGCCCAGCCGGATCAGCCCGTTGGTCATGGTCAGCACGATGATCGCGCCCATCAGCCCCTTGATCACCGAACCGCGGCCGCCGCCCAGGCTGACGCCGCCGACGACCGCCGCCGTCAACGCCATGACCTCAAGGTTGAGGCCGGTTCCCGGCCCTGCCCCGCTCAGCCGGCAGGCGATGAGAAAGCCGCCGAGCGAGGCGCAGAAGCCGGAGAACACATAAGTCATGAACACGGTGCGGCGCACGCGGATGCCGGCATTGTGGGCCGAGCGCCGCGACCCGCCTACCGCCTGCACATGCCAGCCGGGCCGCGAGCGCGTCAGCGCGACGTGGGTAATGATGGCCAGGATAATCGCCGCCCACACCGCAACCGAGAGGCCCCAGAAGGTGTCATCGCCGATGAAGTCCAGCACATCCGATGTGGCATCGGAAAGCTGGACGTCGGCGGCATAAGTGGTGACTAAAATGTCGAACAGCGCCCGCCCGAAAATGAAGGTGACCAGTGTCGTCAGGAACGCGCGCAGCCTGAAATAGCCGATCAGGTAACCGTTGATCGCGCCGAACAGCAGGCCGGTGACGATCGAGGCGGCCAGCGCCAGCCACACCGACTGTTCGAGGATGAAGAAGACGAACACGGCGGAAAAACAGGACAGCGCGAAGATCGAGCCGACCGAAAGGTCGATGCCGCCGCCCAGCATGACCACCGTCATGCCGATGACGACCAGCGAGAACTCGCCGAGCTGGCGGGTCGATTCCTGCAGCGACATCGGCTTGAAGAAGCCGGGAATGATTGAACCGAACACGCCGAGCGTCGCCACCAGCGCCAGGAACGGAATGGCGTTGTCGGTCCAGCGTTTGCTCAATATCTCGCCGACGAGATGGTCGGGCACGAGATTGTAGCGCCAGGACTGGAGGCGTTCGCGAAAGGACATCGGTTGCTGCTATTCGAGAGAAAAGGGAAAAAGAGGCCGGGCTATCCGCAGAACAATCGCCTCAGGTTTGCGCTGCCCCTCACCCTTACCCTCTCCCCGTATAGAGACGGGGAGAGGGGGTCGCCAGCGTTGGAGCGTATCCCTTCTCCCCGTCACTATACGGGGAGAAGGTGCCGGCAGGCGGATGAGGGGCAGCGCCAAGCTCAGGAAAGCCGGCCTACTTGGCCGCAGCTTGGGCTTGCAGTGCTTTCAAGTCCCAGCAGCTGTCCGGCTTGAGGTCGGCCTTGGTCGTCGCCTTCTCCAGCGTGTAGATGTAGGTGTGCGAGGTGCCGGCCGGCTGGCCACTCTGCAACAGGAACTTGATGACGGCGTTCATGTCGCCCGACTGGCGGGCAAGGTCGGTCATCACCACCGCGCCATAGGTGCCGTCCTGCAGCTTGTCGCAGTCGGCGGTCTTTTCGCCACCGCCGGTGGTGACCAGAAAGACTTTGCCCTCGAGCTTGGCATCGCGGATCGCGGCCGATGCGCCGGTCGCGTCGCCGTCCCAGAAATCGATGATGGCGCAGATGTCGGGGTTCTGCTGCAGCATCGTCGTCGTCACGTTGCGCGAGGTCGTCGCATCCCAGTTGGAGTCCGGCTTGGCCACGACCTTGAAGTCGGGGTTCTTGTCCAGCACCTTCATGATGCCGGCATACTGGTAGAGGCTCGATGAGTTGGCCTGGTCGCCCTGCACCAGCCCGATCTTCTTGGAGGAGTTCGGCCCACAACCCTTGATCGCTGCTTCGGCTTCCAGCTGGCCGAGGCGATCCCAGTCGCTGCCGACAAAGGCATCGGCCGGGAAGTTCGCCGGATTGTCGACCAAAAGCACATAGGTGCCGGCCGCCTGCGCCTTCTTCATCAGCTTGGCATAGGAGTTGAGGTCGGGCGAGTGGATGATCAGCACGTCCGGCCTGGCGTCCGACGAGATCGCGTCGGTTATCGCCTGCGCGCCGGCATCGACCACCCAGTTCGGGTCACGCGTCTCGAACACGCCGCCCCAGGCCTCGACCTCCGTCTTCAGGTAATGCGCCCAGCCCTGTGCCAGGTCGAAGCCCATCGCCATCGGGACCAGCATCACGCGCTTGCCCTTGAGTGCTTGCGAATAGGCGCCCGGACCCGGATCTTCGGCCGCGAAGCCTGGCGCCACGAATGCGGAGGCGGCAAGCGCTGCCGCGGCAGCCATAAACGTCCTGATGATTTTCATGTCACATCCTCTGGTTTGGTATGTCGTTCGCGGCCGGCCCCAACCGTTCGCGTCAGTCTAAATGTCGCCTTGCTGCGCGGTCTGCTCGTCGCGCGGATTGATGAACCCATCGACGATGATCGCCGCCAGCAGGATCGCGGCCTTGATCAGGTTCTGATAGAGCAGCGGAATGTCGATGATGGTCATCGCGTTGAGCAGGATGCCGATCAGCGCGGCACCCACCAGCACGTTGCGCACCCCGCCCCGCCCGCCAGACAGACCGATGCCGCCGATCACCGCCACCAGCACGATGTCGTAGAGCAGCGTGGAATTGACGATGCGGGTGTTGATCGAATGCAGGCTGGCGGCGGTGAGCAGGCCGGCCACCAGCGAGACCAGGGCCGACAGCACGTAGCGCAGCACCAGCATCGGGCGCACTGGAATGCCGATGTTGCGCGCGGCGACCGGGTTGTCACCGGCGAAATAGACGTAGCGGCCCCATTTGGTGTAGCGCAGGAACAGGAAAAAGGCGAAAGCCAGCCCGGCGAAGACAAACACCTCGACCGGGATGTCGAGGAAACGCAGCCCGCCCAGAAGCTCGACCCAATGGCCGGGCGGCACCGGCACGGCGTCCTGTGTGATCAGTTGTGAACGCACATAGCCGAAGACGAAGGATGCGGTCGCCAGCGTCACGAAGATCGCCGGAACCTCGGCGTAGGCGACCAGGATTCCGTTCAACAGCCCGATGGCGAGAACGCCAGCGAGCACATAGGCGAAGGCCAGCCCGTCGGATGTTCCCGAATTCAGCAGTTGCAGATACCAGGCGACCGACATCGCCATGATCGCCACCGCCGACAGGTCGATGCCCCTGCCGATAATGACGACCGCCATGCCGAGCGCCAATATGCCCAGCACCGAGACCGAGCGCACGATCGCAACGAGATTGTTCGAGTTGATAAACCCGGGCAGTCCGATCGCGGCGGCAATGAACAGCACAACCGCGATGGCAAAGACAATGCCCTCCTGGTTCAGGCTTCTCCAGTTTAGCCAGCCGGTCGCGTTCATTGCCCGCTTTCACCCGCGATGGCTACGCCCTGCTCCCTCTGCGGCCATCGGAACGAAAGCTAATCGGCTCAAGACCAATTCGTCAAATGAATCCGCGCATTGCAGGCCGGCTTGCGAGGAAATTCTGCGGTTGGACGCGCCGATTGGCGAGGCTGGCGCAATGCCAGGAACTCAAGCACTTTTGCAATTAACCGTGCCAATCGAACCGCTCGCAAAAGTTTGTTCCACAACGAGCAAAGCAGGCAGAATTTATGTCCGCGCTCGCCGCGCAGTTTCTGCGTCAAATCCGCAAAACATGGCCCGAGACCTCGGCGCCGGCAGCCTTCGCCAACGCCAGAAAGCGGAACGAGGCGACGAGACCGATTGCCCCGATCACCAGGAAGGCAAGGCGGAAGTCGACGAGATCGAGCGCTGCCGCGCCCCTGGCGATCTGTGACAGGTTGAGCAGTGCCGCCGCCACCGCCACGCCGAACAGCATCGCCACCTGCTGCAGCATGCTGGACAATGTCGCCGCCGAACTACGCTGCTGTGAGGCCACATCGGCGAAGGCCAGCGTGTTGAGCGCGGTGAACTGCATCGAGCGCGAAAGGCCGGCGATCAGCATCAGCACCACCACCAACGCTTGCGGCGTCTGCGGCGAAAGCGCCGCGCAGGCCATGATCGACAAGGAAGCGATCACCCCGTTGACGATCAGCACCGAACGGAAGCCGAAGCGCCTCAGCGTCGGCGTCGTCACCGCCTTCATACCGAGATTGCCGAGGAAATAGGCCAGGATCATCATGCCAGCATCGATCGGGCTCAGGCCGAAGCCGACCTGGAACAAAAGCGGCAGCAGGAACGGCGTGGCGTTGATGGCGATGCGGAAGATCGTGCCGGCCGACAGCGTCGAGATGGCGAAGGTCTGCACCTTGAAAGCTGTGAGATCGAGCAGCGGATGGTTGGCGCGTCGCAGATGCCGCATCGCCAGCCAGCCGACCAAAATGCCCGTGCCGAGCAGTGCCACGGTCGGCAACACACCCTCCTGCGGATGCGCGATGCGCTCGAGGCCATAGAGCATCGCGGCGAGCCCCACCGAGGTCAGCAGGAAGCCCGGCCAGTCGAGCGGCTTGGCTCCGGCTTCGCGGTCGCTGGGAATGAAGCGGGCAACCAGCGCCAAACCGGCAACCCCAAGCGGAATGTTGATGAAGAAATTCCAGTGCCAGGAGAGATAAGTGGTGATGAAGCCGCCAAGCACCGGCCCGACCACCGGCGCAAACAGCGCCGGCCAGGTGATCAGCGCCGTGGCGTTGAGAAGCTCGGATTTCGGCGCGTTGCGCAGCACCAGGATGCGGCCGACCGGCGTCATCAGCGCGCTGCCCAGGCCCTGAACCGCGCGTGCGGCGACGAACTCGGCCAGGTTCTGTGAGATGCCGCAAACGAGCGAGGCCAGCGTGAACAGGGCGATCGCCACGAGGAAGATGTTGCGCGCGCCAAAACGGTCGGCAAGCCAGCCGGACAGCGGCACGAACACCGCCATGGTCAGCATATAAACGGTGATGCCGATGCTCATCGCCACCGCCGGCACGCCGAAGGATTCTCCCATCTGCGGCAGCGAGGTCGAGATGATGGTCGAATCCAGAAGCTGCATGAAAAAGGCGACGGCGACGATCAGCGCCACCCGCCGGGCTTGCCGCGCCGCCGGCGCGGTTTCGGGCAAGGCTTTGTTTTCGGGAATGGCGGTCATGCGCAGAACTGTCCGACGGGGAATCTTCTCCCGCTCCATCGGCAACCGCCCAATTGTCCGGCAAACCGATGACGCACCGGTTTCAACAGCATCTGGCCGGTGCCGTCCAGACCTAGTCCAACAAACTTTCGTGTGGCATCGCAGCCGGTTATGCGATGACCTGGCCCTGGCGCCGAACCGGCCTTTTACGATCCGCGATGACGCTTTGTGCCGCTGCCGGGGCGTCTTATGCGGCTTCGATCTTCTCCAGGAACAGGCTGAGCTGGTCCGGGTCCATGTGCACGACGTGCCTGTCTTCGGGATAGGCCAGGCTGTTCACATCGGCGACATATTCGGAAAAGGCGGCGATGCGTTCGGCCTGCAGGCGATCGTATTCGGCGGCGAAATTGCGATAGACCTTGGAATGGCGCGGCATGTGGCCACGGTTCTGGCCGAGGATGTCGTCGGCGAACAGATATTGCGCGTCACAGCCGGTGCCCGCTCCCATCGACAGCATGATCAGCGACGTCCGTTCCGAGATCGCCTTGGCCACTTCCACCGGCACCACTTCGATCTCGGCGCCGATCGCGCCGGCGGCCTCCAGTTGCTTCACCGCTTCGAACACCTGCATGGCGGTGTCGGCGGTCTTGCCGACAGCCTTGAAGCCGCCGGTCCAGGTGGCGCGTGACGGGATGAGGCCGACATGGCCGATTACCGGAATGGCGTCGTCGGCCATCCGCTTGATGGTGGCATAGCCGGCGCTGCAATAGACCGCATCGGCGCTGGCCTTGTAGAGCCGGAACGCCCAGCGGACGAAATCATCGGCGGTGCCGATCTCGAAGAAATTCTCGCCCGGCATGGTGAACAGGCTGGGTGCCGCATCGCGGTATTGCGGATTGAGCACCAGCTCCGGTGGCACCGAGACGATGTCGACGCCGGCGCGTTCGGCGGCCTCGGCCTCGTCCATCGTCAGCACGCGCAGCATCGTCAGCTGCCGCTTGCCCTTCATGGCCCGCAGGTCTGCGACGGTCGGTCTTTTCCGGCTCATGGATTTTGGTCCCCTTTGCTACGTGACAGAAGGCCGGTCAGGCGATCTGGATCATCACCTTGCCAGCTTCCACCTTGACCGCATAGGTCTGCAGATTGACACAGACGGGAGCCCCTTTGGCCTGGCCGGTCTTGTAATTGAAGCGGCCATTGTGCTTTGGGCATTCGATGATGTCGTCCATGACAAGCCCATCGGCCAGATGCGCCTTCTCATGCGTACAAAACCCGTCGGTGGCGAAGAATTCATCGTCCGGCGAACGGTAAATCGCGAAGGTGCGGCCGCCATGGTCGAAGCGAATGACGTCTTCCTCGTCGACATCGTCCACGGCGCACGCTTCGACCCAATCGGCCATTCTATATCTCTCCTGAAATTTTCTGCATGGCGCCGGTGCGGTGCCTATTCAGCCGCCGCCGACATGTTCACTTCGTGGAACTCGCCACGATAGGGCCTGGCCGTTGGCGGCAGTTCGCGCTTGAGGAAATAATCCTCGTATTTGAGCTGCCTGAGCAGGACCGGCCAGACCTCGCGATAGGCATGCCATATCGACGGGTTCGGCTCCGGCAGATCGTGCTTGATCAATTCATGCAGCCTGGGCAGCGCGTGATAGGGCACCATCGGAAACATGTGGTGCTCGACGTGGTAGTTCATGTTCCAGTAGATGAACCGGCTGATCGGGTTCATGTACACGGTACGGGTGTTGAGCCGGTGATCGACGACGTTGTCGGCCAGACCGATGTGTTGCAGCAGGCCGGTCATCACCATGTGCCAGGTGCCGTAGAGGCGCGGCACGCCGATGAGCACCACCGGCACCCACGACTGCATGTAGAGGGCGAGTGTTATCGTGGCGATGTAGATGGCAATATGCCAGCGCGCCGCGATGACGGCCTTGTGCTGTTCCATCTCGGGAACGTAGCTTTTCTCGTCGGGCGTCAGCTTGCCGAACGCCTGGCGTACCAGTGCCGGAAGCGAATAGCGAAAATCGAGGATGCCGGTGAAAGCCAGCGCCGCACGCAAAAGGTCCGGCGGGCGCATCACGGCGATCTCGGCGTCGCGGCCGACGATGATGGTGTCGGTGTGGTGGCGGGCATGGCTCCAGCGCCAGGTCACCGGGTTGCGCATCAGCATGAAGCTGGCGATCTGGTAGACGACATCGTTCATCCAGCGCGTGCGGAAGGCAGTGCCATGGCCGCATTCGTGCCAGCGCGAGTCGCTGGAGGAGCCGTAGAGCACGCCGTAGACGAAGAAGAACGGCACGCACCACCAGGTGCCCCAGAAATAGATGGCGCCGGCGGCGGAGCCGAGGATGGCGACGATCCAGATGATCGTGTCGCGGATCGCCGGGCTGTCTGAGCGCTGCATCAGCTCCTTGATCGCCTTGCGAGGGACATCCGTGTGGTACCACTCCGCCGAGGCCAGTCCCGTCTCGATCGCCCTGCGCGTGCTTTCGCCGACCAGGCTGTAATCGCGCTTTACCGTGCCAGCCATTGTGACCTCCGATTCCCGATCTGCCGCGAGCCCTCCCCGCTCCGGCCGGAGCCAGCCTCCCAACTGGTGTCCCGTATCGTCTTCGCCATTATCACGACCTGCCTCCAAGAACAGGAAAATGGCCCGACGGCTGGGGATAATCCTGCTGCGGCTGCCTGGCGATTGCCGCGATCCGGCTCTCGGCGACGGCGATCTCGCCGGCGCCGTCGAGAACCCGGAAAACGGCATTGTAGGAGCGGCTCTCGCCATGCTCCAGCCAGATCATCTCGCCGCGTTCGCGCGCCGCCAGATTTCCCAGCACATGATGCGTCGAGGGCTCGATCCCAAGCGCGTACTGCCCGGCCTGGAAATTCTGCCATTGATAGGCGCAGGGCAATTGGTCCTTGCGCGTGACCACCTCGAAGCCGAGGCCGAGCCTATCGTTGACCACCGCCACCGGGACTTCGCCGGCGCTGTCGGCGCCGAGTTCGTGCTGCCAGACCTGTTCCTTGAATCCCGGTTGCGGCGCCGGCACCGTGCGGTAGCCGACCTTCTGCGCTTCATAGCGCTCGCCGGCATGGCCTGCCCAGACGACGTCGCGGATCGGCGCCAGGTAGCGCGCGCCCTCGTCGAGCACCGGATGGCTGACATTGATGTGGTAGAAATACATATGCGGCGTACGGTTGAAACCGTGATTGACGACACGGTCCGAAAGCCGGATCTCGTTGCCGCCGACATTGGCCTCGATCCGCCGCAGCAGGTGCAGATCTTCGCCGAATACAGTCGATTGCTGGACGATGCCTTCGGCCCACAACACGCAGCGGTCGCCGTCCCAGGTCTCGCCATAGCCGGTCAGCCGCGCCGGAATGGTGCTGACGCGGCCGTGCAGCGAATGGCGCACCGTCTTCTTCGGCGGGTAGTTGTAGGTATCGGCCGGTACTTCGTTCATGAACAATATATGGTCGAGGCCGCAGGTCAGCAGAAGGCCGGAAAACGACCGCGCCCACGCCAATCCCTCCTCGCCTTCATACTCGTGCAGGCCGGGATGGCGAAAACCGCTCGGCGAGTGCCAGCCGATCGCCTGGCCTTTGAAGTCGCAGTCGGCGATATCGAGCGCCCGGTCGACCAGCGCGGTGAAGCGCAGGCCGGAGCCGGTGCGGAATTCGAGCATGCGGATGCCGCGCTCGACGCCGTCGCCAAGCGTCATCAGCCGCACGCCGGCGAACTGCGACAGCATGCCCGAGCGTTCCGAGACCTGCCGGCGCGACAGCGTCTTGCCGTAAAGCTCTACCATGTGACGGCCAGTTCTTTCACTTTGCTCCCCTCCTTCACTTCGCTCTCGTCTCCTTGAGCAGGGCCGACATGTCGGCGCCGGTGATGATGCTTTCCACGGTCAGCAGGTCGGTATCGGCGACCGTCTGCTCGGCGACGATCTCGCCACGGCGCATAACAATGATGCGATCGGCGACCTGGAAGACGTGATGGATGTTGTGGGTGATTAAAAGCACCGAGTGACCGGCATCGCGCACTTCCTTGACGAAGCGCAGCACGCCGTGCGTTTCCTCGACGCCGAGATTGTTGGTCGGCTCGTCGAGGATGATGACCTTGGCGGCAAATTGCATGGCACGCGAAATGGCGATCGATTGGCGCTCGCCGCCCGACAATGTGCTGACCAGCGCATCGGCGTCGAGTTTCTTCGAGATGCCGACGCGCTTCAATAGAGCCGACGCAGCATCGCGCAATCGAGCGAGATCGAGCGGCGCGAACACGCCAAGCCATTTGAGATTGACCGGCTCGCGGCCGAGGAAAAGATTGCGCGCGATGCTGAGATCGGGAGCCAGCGAGGTGTCCTGGTGGATGGTCTCGATGCCGAGATCCATCGCGTCGCGCGTCGAGCGGATGGAGACCTTCTGGCCGCGCACATAGATGTCGCCGCGATCGACGGGAAAGACCCCAGAGATCGCCTTGATTAATGTCGATTTGCCGGCGCCGTTGTCGCCGAGCAAGGCCACCACTTCGCCCTCGTTGAGCGTGAAGGAGGCGCTCTTCAGGGCACGGACGCTGCCGAAGGATTTTTGCAAATTCTGCAGCCGAAGCACTTCCATGATCAGCTCCTGGCGGCGTTCTTCTGCAGCAAAGCGTGCAGGATGAGCATGGCAAGGATGATGACGCCGACGAAGATGTTATAGGCGAGCCCGGGCACGCCGATCAGCACGATGCCGTTGCGGATGCTGCGCAGCATCAGCGCGCCGACGATGGTGCCTAGGATGGTGCCGCGCCCACCGGTCAGCGCAGTGCCGCCGACCACCACCATGGCGATCACTTCGAGCTCGTACCCGGTGCCGGCCACCGGCGAGGCGGCAGAGATGCGGAAGGCGCTGATCATGCCGGCGAGACCGGCCAGCACCGAGGTCAGGATGAACAGCCAGATCTTGACCGCATCGGCCGGCACGCCGCGCGCCACGGCAGCGTTACGGTTCGAGCCGATAGCACTGATCCAGTTGCCGAGCTTGGCGTAGCGCAGCACATAGATCGCCAGTAGCGACAGGCCAATGAACCACCACAGCGAGGTATAGAAACGGAACGTTCCGATATTGAAGCTGCCGGCCAGCAGCGTCACGAAGAAGCCTGGCTGGTTCCAGGATTTCAGCGGAAAGCCCTGGGTGATGTAAAGCGCTGCCCCACGCACGACGAGCAGCATCGACAGTGTCACCAGGAAGGACGAGATGCCGATCTTGGTGACGATCAGCCCGTTGATCGCACCGATCGCTATGCAGAGCAGCAGGCCGGCCAGCAGCGCGACGCCAATATCAAACCCGCCGTTCTGCACCAGCAGCATGACGACGACCGGCGCCAGCCCGAATACGGCACCGACCGAAAGGTCGAACTCGCCCGCCGTCAGAAGCAGCGTCATGCCGAGCGCGATGATGCCGAGCTCGGGCAGGAACGCCATCATGTTGGAGATGTTGAGCGGCGACAAGAAATTCGCGTCGGCGATCGCGAACACCGCCAGCAGGACAATCAGGATGACGAGCGAAGAGAACTGCGGCGAGCGCATCAGGCTCGACCTGCGTTTGGCACGCGGCATTTCCTCTTCTGCGGCAATTGTCATGACTGTTTCGACCATATTTCAAGGTGACGCCCGCCGCCTGCGCGGCGAGCGTCAATTTCAATCACTTGTTGTAGAGTTTCAGGATCGGTTCGACGCTCGACGCGTCGTAGAGGCTGAAGGTGTGAATGTCGTAGCCGATCGGTTCGCCAGCGGCGGCGAGCCCGAGCAGCGCCACCGGCATGAAGCCCTGCGCCGAGGGAAACTGCCAGGCAGCCGCGTTGATGAACCCAGACTTCACTGACTCGGCCGTTTCCTTCGAATTGCCCCAGCCGACGACCGGGATCTTGCCGGCCGGCACGCCGGCGCCGTCGAACACCCGCTTGACGCTGGCCGCAACGGAATCGCCGAGCGCGATGATCGCCGGCGGGTTGTTGGCCACCATGTAGTCGGTCATCTTGGCGATGATGCCGGCCGGATCGGTGCCGCAATCGACCACATCATATTTGATGCCGAGCGGATCGAAGACGCTGGCAATGCCTTCGGTCTCGAGCTGCTGGTAGCTGGCGCCCGGCACTTCGACCGGCAGGAACACCTTGTCGCCCTGCTTCACCATATTGTGGTCGACCAGATATTTCGCCCAGATTACACCGGCTTCCTTAAGGTCGGCGCCGACATAGGCCTGCCGGCCGGTCGCCGGATCGTCGGTGTTGAAGAACACGATCGGGATACCGGCCGCCTTCGCCGCCTTGACCTCCTCGGTCCACAGGCCGGGCTGCGCCGAGGTCGTGGCGATGCCGTCCGGTTTGGCGGCGAGTGCGGAGTTGAAGGCCTCCTTCTGCGCCGCCATGTCGCCACCGCTGAACGAGATCTTGCAGGTCACCTTGAGCTGGTCGCAGGCCTTGGTGGCGCCGGCATTCCAGTCGATCCAGAAGGCATCCGACGGGCCGCCATGCGACAGCAGGTAGAACGTCTTCTGGGCGTCCTGTGCCAGCGCCGAGGCCATGGTCACGCCGGCGAGCACGGTCGCCGCAGCCGCGATTTTCAACGCGAATTTCAACATTTCTCTTCCTCCCTTGTTTCGTAGCCGAACCGCGCCATCACAGACCGTTGGTGCGGAATTTCCCGTCGAGGAATTTCTTGGCGCGCGGCACGTCGTCTTCCGAAAGATGTTCGATGATGACCGGGATGTTCGGGTGCTTTTCGGCCAGCCGCTTGAGATAGAGGTCGTAGTTCAGCGAACCGAGACCGGGCGCCGGCAGCTCGATCTCGCCGACGCCGCGGAAAGTGTGGCTCTCCAGCGCGTCCTCGTCGCCGATGTCTGCGTGCTTTTCCGACTTGTCGCCGCCGGAACGCTTGACGTCCTTGGCGTGGGCAATCTTGATCTTGTCGGTCAACGTGTCGAACACCTGGTTCAGGATCTGGTCCATCCTGTCGATGTTGTGCGTTTCGAAATAGTTGGTCGGGTCCATCAGCAGGCCGAGGCCTGGGTGGTCGACCTGCGCGACCATCCTCACCGTCTCCTCGACCGAACCGACGACATTGTTGACATAGGTTTCGAGCAGGAAGACCGCGCCGTGGTCATAGGCGGTCTGGGCAAGGTCGGCGATGACCTTGCGGCATTCCTCAAAACCTTCCTCGGTCTTGTTCTTCGGGTGATGCACCCAGTCGGACTCGGTGTTGTAGGTACCGGTTTCCGAGATCACGTAAGGGGTGCCGAAATGGCGTGCGTTGCGGATGATCTCCTTCAAATAGCCGACGCGCCGCTCGCGCTCGCCCAGGTCCGGATGGATGATGTTGGTATAGCCCGATACGCAGCAGATCGGCAGATTGTGATCGCGAAACGTATCGCGGACGGTCTTGGCCTTGTCCCTGGTGATCTGCCCGGCCGACAGATCTATGTCCTTGAAATGCAGGTCGAGCTGCACGGTGTTGAAATCGAGCGCACGGATCTTCTGCGCGGTTTCCTTGAGGCCATACGGGAAATAACCCGTGAAAATACCTGCCTGCATCATGGTGTGAAGTCCTCCCTGTAAGTAATTCAGTCAGTTGATATTTCGGAAAGCTTGACCGTCCGGCCCATGTCGATCGAGCGGTAGCCGGCTTCGACCAGAGCCATGGTCTTGACGTTGTCCGCGACCGATAGCGCCGGCGGCTCGCCCGTCTTAACCGCGTGCTGGAGCTGCTCCATGACGCCGATGAAGGCATGCGGGAACCACATCGTGTCCCAACTGGGCGTCACCCATTCACCACCGGTGGTCTCGGTCGAGGCATAGGTCAGCGTCGAGGCAGAACCTGTCGGCCAGCCGATGGTGCCCTTGGCGACGCCCTTGGTGCCGTCGACGCGCCAATTGATGTGCTGGTCGTCCTTGTAGCCCTCCTGGCGCGGACCGGACCAGACATCCTCAAGCGATACGGCGAGCACGCCCGACGGGAACTTTATCGTCGACACGGTGATGCCGTCCGAATGATCGAAGCGGGTGCGCGGATCCTTGCGGGTCAGGCTGGTGATCTCCAAGGGATCGCCGAACAGGAAGCGCAATACGTCGAGATGGTGGACGCTCATATTGGCGAGCGTCAGCCGGTCATAGTCCTCGAGGAAGCTCTGCCAGTGCGGGATCGCATGCATGTCGATCTGGGCGAAAACGATGTCGCCGAGCGCGCCGCTGTCGATGATCTGCTTCAAGACGCGCATCGACTGGTCGTAACGCATGTTCTGGTTGACCGAGAGGATCTTGCCTGCCTTGGCCGCCTCGTCGCGAAGTTTGACTGCCTCTTCAAGGGACAGCGCCAATGGCTTCTGCGCCAGGATCGCCTTGATATGTGCCTGCTTCAGAGCATGGCGGATCAGCGCCGGCTGCTTGTCCGGCGGAAAGGCAAGGTCGATGATCTCGACGTTCTTGTCCTCGATGAGCTGTTCCGGCGTGTCGTGGACGGTTGGGATATCCCAGCGTTTGGCGACCTTCTCGGCGCTGGCCTTGGTCCGCGAGGCAATCGCCACCACGGGGAAACCGGCTTCCTTGTAGGCGGCAAGGTGACATTCGGCCATGATCATGCCGGCGCCGACGCAGCCGATCCTGTATTCTCTGGTGCGGACTTTAACGTCCGGCTCGAAGCCGTTGCCCACCATTTCTTGGCTTGCCATATATTCCTCCCGAAGCTCGTTCCTTGCAGCCACCGTCATCTTGCCAGCGCTCCGCCGCCTTGCCCGAAATAATGCACCCTGCCCGGCTCGCAGGATATCGCCACCATCGCGTCCGGCCTGATGTCCGGCTGGCCGCGCAACAGCGCCCGCAGACGCGCCTGCCCGGCGGCGAGCGTCACAACCGTGTAGCCGCCGAGCGGCTCGACCTCGAACACTCGCGCCGCGCGGCCCGCGCCCCCCTCCGACCAGGCCTTAACCTTGATGTCTTCCGGCCTGAGTCCAATTTCCACGGCATCGGCCGGGGCGCCGGTATCCGCGATGCGGATCGTGCCTTCCGCCGCCTCCACGCCTTCAGCGCCGTGCACCGACTTCAATATATTCATCATCGGCGAGCCGAGCAGCCGCGCCACATAGGTGCTGGTCGGCCGGTCATAGATCTCGGCCGGCGCGCCGATCTGCCTGATCTTGCCGTTCTCCAGTATGGCCATGCGGTCGGCGACCGACATCGCCTCTTCCTGGTCGTGCGTGACATAGATCAGCGTCTTGCCAAGCTCGCGCTGGATGCGCTTGAGCTCGACGCGCGTCTCCTCGCGCAGCCGGGCGTCGAGCGCCGAAATCGGGTCATCCATCAGATAGGCGGCCGGGTCGCGCACCAGCGCGCGGGCAATCGCCACGCGCTGCCGCTCACCTCCGGAAAGCTGTGCCGGCGGCTTGTGCAGGATATGGCCTATATGCAGCTTGGCTGCGACGTCGGCGACGCGCTCTTCGATCTCGGCTTCGGCGACCCGGCGTTCGACCAGCGGAAAGCGGATGTTGTCGCGCGCGCTCATATGCGGAAACAGCGCCAAATTCTGGAACACCATGGCGACGTTGCGGTCGGCCGGCGACACTGTGTTGACCGGCTTTCCGCCGATCAGGATCTCGCCCGCGTCCGGGGTTTCCAGCCCGAGCACCAGACGGAGTATCGTCGACTTGCCCGACAGCGGCGGCCCGAAGAAGCAGAAGAACTCGTTGTCGTTCACCGCGAACGACGCATCGTCGACGGCAAGCGTGCCGCCATAGCGTTTTGTCACATTACGGAAAACGATATCGGCCATCTCAACCTGCTCTCAATGCAAGACCGGAGGCGGCGTCGAAGACGCGCACCGCCTCCGCCGCAGGCGCGACGACAGCTGTCTGCCCGATCGCCAGCCCGACATCATTGTCGAACACCGCCTTCACCGCAGTCTCGCCGTCGCCAAGGTGGATGATGGTGCGCGCGCCGATCCGCTCGACGAAACTCACCGGCATGGACAGGCCACGGCCACCTTCAGCCAGCGTCACCTGCTCCGGTCGAAAGCCATAAAACACCTCGCCGCGCATCCTGGGTACGGCATCGGCGATCTCGACCGGCAGCGGCGGTGTCACGCCGAGCGGGCCGAGATCGATGACCAGACCACGGTCGCTTTCCGCCGGCCTGCCCTTGAGCAGGTTCATGCCCGGCGCGCCGATAAAGCGGGCGACGAAGACATTGGCCGGATTGTTATAGACCTCGAGCGGCGTGCCGACCTGCTGCAGCACGCCGTGGTCCATCACCGCGATGCGGTCGGCCATGGTCATTGCTTCAAGCTGATCGTGGGTGACGTAGACCATGGTCTGCCGGAACTGCCGCTGCAACTGCTTCAGTTCGGTCCGCATCACTGCCCGGAAGGCGGCGTCGACATTGGAAAGCGGCTCGTCGAGCAGGAAAATCGCCGGCTCCATGATCGCCGAACGGCCGATCGCCACCCGCTGCAATATGTTGACCGACAGTCTGTCCGCCTTGCGGTCGAGCAGCGGCGTCAGTTGCAGCATCTCGGCAATGGCGTCGACACGGCGGCCGATCTCGGCCTTTGGTGCGCCGCGCATTTTTGGCCCGTAGGCGAGGTTCTGCCGCACGCTCATATGAGTGAAGATCGCATAGTTCTGGAAGACGAAGCCGACGCCGCGCCGCCCCATCGGCACGCCGGCCATGTCGCGCTCGCCAAACAGGATCTTGCCGCTGGTCGGCCCTTCCATGCCGGCGATCATGTTCATCGTCGTCGACTTGCCGCAGCCAGACGGCCCGAGCAGCGCCATGAACTCGCCGTCGGCAATGGCCAGGTCCATCGTCTTCAGCGCGGTGAAGTCGCCGAATTTCTTGACCAGGTTCTGCAGGTGGATGGTGCTCATGCCGCCACCTCGCGTACCCGGGCCATGCGTTTCATGGCAAACACCGCAGCGACGGACAGCACGATCAGTATGGCCAGCGCGATTGCCGCCACATAGCCCCAGATCAGGTCCTGGGTGGTGAGTTTGTAGATGTAGACGGAGATGGTTTCGGTAGCGACGCCGGGACCGCCGCCGGTCATGATGTAAAGCATGTCGAATATCTTGAAGTTCTCGATCACCCTGATCGCCAGCGCGATGATGATGATCGTCTTCATCTTCGGCAGCACGATGGTGACGAATCGCTGCCACGGGTTGGCGCCGAGCAGCGTCGCCGCCTTGATCTGGTCGTCGGGCACGCCGACCAGGCCGGCAAGCAGGATCAGGAACATCAGCGGCGTCCACTGCCAGATGTCGGCGACCATAACGGCGATGAGCGCCAGCGTCGGGTCCGACAGCCAGGCGATGGTGACGGGAAAGCCTGAGATCGCCGACAGGATGTCGTTGACCGGGCCGCCCGACTGAAACAGCATGAAGAACATGTAGCCGGCCACCGCCGGCACCACCATCATCGGCATCAAGAGGATCGAGTAGAAGATCCGCTTGCCGGGGAACTCGTCGGCAAACAGTGTCGCGAGCGCCAAGCCGAGCAGGAACTCCGCCGGCACGCAGACGATCATGACGATGGCCGTGCGCTTCAGCGCGCTCCAGAAGCGCGCATCGGCGGCAAGGTCGGTGTAGTTGGCGAAACTGTTCCACATCGACCAGGCGTTCCACCAGCCGGTGCCCGACAGCGGCGACCAGTCGGTCAGGCTGATGTAGAGCTGCATCAGGAGCGGGAAGACGGCGATGAACAGCACCAGGATCTGCGCCGGCAGCGTCAGCCGGAAGCCGAGCTTTGCGCCCTCGTCCGGCAGCACCGACGCCGCTTTGGAGGCTTGCATGTCGCCCTCCGAAATCGTCGCAGTCACCGCGCTCATTGCTTGAGCGCCCCGAAGGTCAGCCCGCGCACCAGATGGCGCTGGATGGCGATGCCCATGATGACAGGCGGCACTGCGGCTATCAGGCCGAGGGCTGCCTTGGCGCCGTAGAGTTGGCCGGTCATCGAGGAGGACAGCGAGGCCATGTAGACAGGGACCGTCACCCATTCGCGCGTCGTCAGAAGCAGCGCAATCAGATAGTCCGACCAGTTGAGGATGAAGACGAACAGCGCGGCACTGGCCAGCGGCGCGCGCATCATCGGCAGCGTGATGCGCGTGAAGACGCGCCACCGCGAACAACCCTCGACCAGTGCCGCCTCCTCGATCTCGCGCGGCATGTCGTCGAAGAAGGTCTTCATCAGCCAGAAGGCGAAAGGCAGCGTGACGATGCCGTAGATCAACGACAGCCCCCACCAGCTGTCGGTGAAGTTGAGGAAGGCCCACATGATCATCACCGGGGTCATGACCGCCATCGGCGGAAACAGGCGAAGCTGGATCAGCGCCAGCGGCAGGTTCTGGCCCGAGCCGAAGCGCGACAGGCCGTAGGCCGCCGCGGTGCCCGCCGACATGGCGATTGCCGTACCGAATGTGGCCGACAGCAGCGACGACAGGATCGGCTTCAAAGCTGTGCGGTCGAGCGCGACGATCAGATTGTTGGTCGATTCACCGAAGACGAAGCGGAAATTGCTGAGTGTCGGGTTCTTCGGCCACCAGGTCAGGTCGGCGCCGGTCGCCGACCATTCGGCGATCGGCTTGAACGCCATCGACACCATCCACAGGATCGGCACCAGCGTCACCGCCATCGCCGCAAGGATCGCGGCATAGCGGAATATCTCGAAAGGAACTGAACGCTTCATCTTGCGGCTTTGCTGGGTCCTTCGTTGCCGAGGGGAAGAGCGACCGCTCCTCCCCTTCTTGGTAGGATCCTGGAAGGATCAGGCGATTGGATCGAGGACGGTCGGCCAGGCCTCCTTGTTGGTCTTGATGGCTTCGAGAAGCTTCTCCTCGCCGGTGCGGCGGGCAATCTTCTTCCACTCGGCCTCGGTGTCGGCCATCGCCTGCTCGGCTGTCTTGGCCTTGGTCAGCGCGGCGACGAGGTTCTCGTCCAGCGCGTTGTGGAAGGCGGTGGCGCCGGGATAGTTGATGGTGGGCACGGTGCGGGCGACCGTCTCGCGCACCACGTCCATGTGGTAGGCGTGATAGGTCTGGCGAACCAGCGGATCCGAGAAATCCGATAGTCGGAACGGATCGAAGTAGCCGCCCGGATTGGCAGTCATCCAGGCGTAGATGCGGCTTGAGCCCAGCCACTGCAGGAACAGGTAGCAGGCCTCCGGATTCTTGGCTTGCGAGGACACCGACGCCGACAGATTGAGCCACAGCACCGACCGGCTGACCAGCTTGCCGTCGATTTCGCGGCCGGGCGGCAGCATCGAGCCGATCTTGCCGGTGACAGCTGAATCCTTGTTGCCGGCATTGTCGAGGAATTTCGGCAGATTGGAGAAGGCACAGGTCATGGCCGCGCCGCCCTTGGCGAAATTGCCGTACTGCTCCGGCCAGCCCCAGGAGATCGCATCCGGCGAATGATGCGACAGCGACGCAATGTACTCGCTGGTCGCCGCGATACCTTGCTCCGAATTGATCAGCGGCTTGCCGGCATCGTCGAACAAGAACTGATTGGGCGAAGCCATTGAGACATAACGCTGATACCAGTTGGTGTAGCCCCAGCCCTGGTTGCGCAGATCGGTCGAGCCGAACAGGCCCTTGTCCGGGCGCTGGAAGAAGGCCGCGATCTCGTCATGCTGCTTCCACGTCTTCGGCGCCGCCAGTTCATAGCCGTTTTTGTCGGAGAAGGCCTTCTTCTCGTTTGCGTCGCCGAACAGATCGGTGCGGTAGACCCAGGTCTGGAAGTCGCCATCCAGCGACACGCCATAGGTCGAGCCGCGGTACTGGTTGAGTAGCGACACGCCCTTGGCGCCATTGACGTAGCCACGCTCGGGATCGTCCCATTCCGGCTTGTACTGCGCGACGAAGTCATCGAGCTTGAGGATGCCCCCGGTTTCGGCGAGGTCGCCAAGGCGGTTCCATTCGACCGCGTAGATGTCATACGCCCCACCCTTGGTGGAGATGTCCTGCATCGTCTTGGTGAATTCCTGGCCGTTCGGCACACCGACGATTTCCAACGGAATGCCGGTTTCCTTCTCCCAGAGATCCTTGATCGACGGCGCGCCGGCCGGAAACGGTTGGGTTAGCTGGCCGATCGAGCCGTCGGACAGGCCAAGCACGATCTTGGCCGGCGCCTTGCCGGCGCCCTTCATCGCCTTGGCCGCCTCGATGGCGCGGCCCTCGGGCGTGTCGGCGCCATACTGGTAGCGCTCCGAACCGTCGAAGCCCGTCGGGCCACCGATCATGCCGGGCGCCAGGGCATCGGCCGCATAGGCACGGCTTGGGCGAATGAATTTCGGTGCAATACCTGCGGCGGCAACAAGGACTGCCGCCTTTCCACCGGACGCCAGCAAACGGCGCCGCGACACGCGGATCAAATTCGACATTGGAACTCCTCCCTCAGGGCCTTGTTCCTCCACGGCCCTTATGATGGATATTGACGGCACTATACGAAGGCTGTCAACATCATAAATAATCAAAATACATCATAACATCTCATGGGAGGGGAAGAATGGCGTTTGTAAAGGCTCTCATACTGAAGCCGGTGCTTGAATTTGAGGGAGCCCGGCTGCCCACCTCCCCGCTTTGGTCTGCTTGGGCATTTTGGTGTAGCGCAGCGGCTTGCGCATCGGCCAAGGCCAGTTACATCATTTCCCATCAGAATCGCGGACGGCGATGAAGCCGCTCTCCGACGGTGGACCCATGAAATGCGTGATCTCGATGCGCCCCTGGCGCGTTTTGGAATGAGGTGATCGACAGTGCGGTCCACCCTGACAGACATAGCCCGGGAGGCCGGCGTTTCGGCCGCCACGGTCGACCGTGTGCTCAACAACCGCGCCGGGGTCAGGGCGCGCACCCGCGAGGTCGTGCTCGAAACGGCACAGCGGCTTGGCTATATCGCTGAAAATTCGAACAATCCGAACCAGCGCAACGCGGTTACTGGCGAGGTCATACGGCTGGATTTCGCCCTGCCCGCCGGCACCAATTCCTTCATCAAGATGCTACACCGCCAGATCGAGGCGCAGGCGCAGGCGCGGCCCGACCTCGACGTCCGCGTCGCTACTATCGAAGGCTTCAATCCGGACCGGCTTGCCCGTCTGCTGCAGGAACTGCACGGGCAGACGCAGGGCGTTGGTGTGATCGCGCTCGACCATCCAACTGTGCGTGAGGCGATCCGCTCGCTTTCGGCCAGCGGCGTCAGGGTCGTCACCATCGCTTCCGACATCCTGCATGTGCCGAGGGTTGCCTATATCGGCATCGACAACCGCGCCGCCGGCCGGCTCGCCGGCTACCTTCTCAACCGCTTCATGGGCGCAGGGCGTCCGGGCAAGGTCGCGCTGTTCGCCGGTTCGCTCTCCTACCGCGGCCACGAGGAGCGCGAGATGGGCTTCCGCCACATACTGGCGGAAGAATCGCCCAATCTGCAGATCGTTGAGATGCGCGAGATGCTCGACGACCGGGAGAAGGCCTATTCGGAGGCCTCCGCCCTGCTCGACCGGCACCCGGACCTGGCCGCCATCTACAATGTCGGCGCCGGCAACACCGGCATCGCCCGCGCACTCAAGGAGCGCGGGCGCGCGCTGTCGACGGTCTTTCTCGGCCATGAGGTGACGGAAGGCACGAAGGAACTTCTGCTCGACGGCACGCTCGACGCGGTCATCGACCAGAACCCGCGTGTCGAAGCCCGCGAGGCGCTCAACACCTTGAGCCATGCGGTCAGGGGCTTGCCTTACGAATTGCACCAGCCAAGACTGCAGGTGATTTTCAGGGAAAGCATCCCGGAGATCTGAAAGAAGGACCGAAGCCGATCATAGATGCGCCGCCCAATACGAACAGCGCCTTCGTCTCCGCCGCCGGCGACGACCGTCTCGGCGGCCAGTGCCTTGAACCCGCAAGACGGCGCAAGGACAGACACGCCATCGGCAGCATAACCGTCATGCTGCCCGATCGAAACCAGCGCATGTGCCCGCGCCCGCTATCACTGCCGACCATGCCATTTCGCTCCTGTGGGTAAGGTTGCTCGCATGGCCGACCGGTTCGGCATTCGGCTGGTTCGCGGCCGAAGCGGCAGCCGCCACGACGGTGCGCGAACACTGGCGCGGCACGCTGGCGCTCGGCCGCAACGAAACACTGGCGGCAGCCTACTGGCGGCGGGGCGCGGCGGGACTGATGGCCGGCTAGAGCTTGCTCACCATCGCTTGCGCATCTTCGCCCAGACCGATTGCGATCCGGTCGCCGGAGACAATGCCTGACATGTCGCAGACAACCAGCGGCATGCTGATTTCGTAGAGGAATTCGGCAACGATGGCGCCGACGGCAAGGATCGGGTCCGGCCGCTCCAGGATAATGCCGGCCGGCGCCGTGCCTCTGCGGATCGCTTCGGCCAGAACCGAAGACGAGGACGACGACCCTCGCCCGCTCGGCATCACCAGGATCTTGCCGGCGATATTGCCGCCCAGGTCCGGATGCGAATGGTCGATGATGTCGCCCGTTTCGACGTCGATCCCGCCCCAGAAGCTGAGCGCCTGCGAAAGCACCAGCGCTGGGCCTTGTGCCGAGCCGGAAAGGTGGAATGTACCGGTTCTGGCCGGCGTCTTCATGGCGCGCCTCGCACGACGCGGCCGGCCGCAGCCGAGCGGACGCAGTCTTCCATGTCACCGAAGGCCACCGAGACACCGATATTGCCAGGTGCGTAATGCGCCCATTTGCCCGAATTGGTCATCACCACGCCATCGAGACGCTCGAGGATCGACGTGACATAGGTGCAGGTGTCGGTGACCGGAACGAGGCCGAAGGCTTCCATGCCGGCCAGTGCGCCTTCGTCCTGCAGCCGCGTCAGCGTCGCGCGCCCTGTGTTGACATAGATTGGGACACCCTTGCCTGGACCGACTTCGCGCAGCAGCGGCAACAGGCGCATCCACTCTTCATGGGAGAAATGCGGCGTGCCTAACGACACGGCTGCAAGCTGCACGCCGTCGGGGACGCTCGACAGCCTGGCCAGCGCATGGTGGATGTCAGCGCGAGAGATCCGGATTTTTTCCTCCGGCGCCAGGCCGTGCAACGCCTCATCCGGCGTCTTCGCCTCCGGCGTGATGCCGACGGCATGAAACAGCGCCACGGCACCCGTCGTTGCCGCCGCCGCCCCCAGCGCCTTCAATTGGTCCTCGTCGCGCGGCTGCGGCAGGCCCGATATGACAGGGATGCGGTCGCGAGCCCTTTGCCCGATGATCAGCCCGACGCCGACAAACAGAGCGTCGCTTGGCTCGAAAGCAGCGTCAGTCAGCTCGAACAGGACCTGGCCTCGTCGATTTTCACTCAGATGCAGCCCCCATGCCGGCGCGCGCCCGGTCATTGCGCAGCACAAATCGATAAAATCGCCATAGCGGTTGGTCCGCGCCCCGATCACCGAATTGGCAAAGACGATGGCGTTGGACTCACCCCAGGCGATCTGCTCGCCGAACCTTGGCCGGAACCGGGTCTGATAGGGTGCGCAGGTGAAGGTCGCCTGGCAGCCGAGTTCCAGATGCGCCTTCATCAGGCGTCGCGCCGGCGTTTCTTGCGACACCGGCATCTTCACCAATCCGGGATGGATGAGGTCGAACGAACCGACGTTCAGCGTCGTCGGCACCCGAACGCGGCCGCCGCCCTCGATCAGCATTTCGACGAAATCGAGGCTGGCCTGGCCGTGATAAAGGCAGCCGTCGATATGGGCACCGGCAATGTCCAGCAATTTGCGCGCGCCGACCGCCTTCGCGAAAGCGACCAGGATCTTCATGGCGGCAGCCGCTGCCGAGCCTTGCTCGCCATGCAGCATCGACTGGTCGCCGGCCGTCAATTCCAGCGTCATCGGCAAATTCCCGAGCCCACACTATGCCGATCGAGCACTCCCTGATTGCGGAGCGTCTGGCAAGACAGAGCTTTGGATCTCTTCTACTTCGCGGCGATCAGCGGACCAGACGTTCACAGCTCATCGCGAAGCAAGAGAGTCGCGAAGCACGGTCGCAGAGCGGGCGATTGCCGCGGAAACGACGCTATTCCTTCTGGGGCACCCCGTCGACTGCCCCGTCGCCATCTGCAGAATGCGGCAGGATGCCGAAGTCGCGCGACTTGGTCCCATGCGCCGCCGTCAGGAAACCATCGGCTGTGAGGCCTCGCCTCAAAAGTTCCCGTACCGCGGCCGACCGGCTCGGCATGCGCTTGTCGAAGCGCCAGTTCTCCAACGCCGCCAGTTCATCGGCGGTCAGCATGATCTGCAATCGTTCCGGGCGTTCCAGTTCGGACATCTCGGCCTCCAGTCATACCAGGCTAAAACTAGCTGAGTTAGCATGTTCCTAATTCTTCGTAGAGTTAGGTATGTTGGCAGAGTACGTCAAGATCTCCAGATGCGTGATCCGTGCAGAAATCCAATGAAGCGGATCAAGCATCAACCGCACAATCGACAAAATACACTAACTATTTGATACTAAATGATTTTTCAAGATTTTCGCTTGTCAATCGCCGACTCTGGGCGCATGGTGAAAGCGAGGGATAAACCGCTCCTGAAGGGAAGGTTTTCCATGCGCTACGGATTTTCGGTTCGCCTGCACGAAGACGTCAGTTCCCGAGTTCGGGCTACATTGCGGTCCGGGATTGCCATCAATCTGACTGCTGTCGCCGAAGCCGCGCGACTGCAGAACCTCGCCGAGAATGTTGCGCGCGAAGACATCGAATGGCTCGTCATGCAAGCAGCCCAGCTCTACGGGGCGGCTATCGAGTTCGACGGCTTCGCGGAAACCGATCTGGCGGAGTTTGCGTGCCCTCAGCTGATGCAAAGAAGCCCCGCCGTGGGCTGGGACGCCTTGGAAGACGGAGCGTCCGCTTCGCCGGATCCTGGCCGTCAAACACACTGAGGCGCGTGCTCGTGTGAGCCCCGCCCTGCTGCCGTCACGTGCAAGGCGGTAAGTAGCCCGCCATTGGGATGGCGGGCTTGGCGCCGACGAATCTCGCGCCTGAATATGAGCTCTGCACTGGCAGGCACGAGGAATGGCTGTTGCCATTGCCTGGGCAGGGCAGTTCCGCCGTGACCGGACCGATCCGGACAAGGCGGCCGGGCCTATACCATGAACGTAGCCTATAATGGATCTGAATTCTGCCGTTTGGACGCGTTCAATCCAAGTCTGCCTAAATCCGCTCGTTCACGCTTTGCGTGGTCGCGCCTTGGGTTTGCTTCCGTCCTTGGTGACGGGCGCCGGCTTAGGCTGGCGTGCTTTCGGCTTCGGCCGGCTGGCGGTCTTCTCTTTCGCGGCGATTTCCGTGTCGATTTCTGTGGTAGCCTGATCCCAATGCTGCTGATGCGCCCCATCGGGCCTGCCTGCCTGTTCCCAGATCGCGTGTGCCCGCTGGCGAATCCGTTCCTCCCTGTCCGTCACTGATACCTCCGTCGGCTCGGTTCATGCGTAAGCAACGCTGTTCTAGCTGAAATTTCGACCCGCGTCTTGAGGCGCAGGCAACACCGTCATTGAGCCTCTCTGTCACACAGGACAGCGACGCCAAGGAGCGCCGCCTTCTTGATGATCAGCCCTTCAAGGTCGGCGTCCGAGCGCTCGGTTCCGGTGCGTTCGCGCAACAGTGCTATCGCCGCCTTCATCGACAGCAGGCCATCGCCTCGTTCAGCAAGCAGTTTGTCGACGGCGGCGGCCACGTTGACCGGCTCGACATGCGGCAGCATGGGAATGGCTCCTTTCCTTGTTTCGAGACGACAGCGGCTCCATCCCGATCGCGCGGGATGGAGCTCTGATTTGGTTATTAGACCGTGACCTTTCCAAACCCGGTTCGCGGTTTGGCAACGCCGATCACTCGATGACCTGCACTATCTTGCGGGTGCCTGGGTCGACGAGCACGGTGCGATTGCCGACGACGACGTATCTGTACCGCACGTCTGGAACATCGATCGGTTGCAGCTCGACCGTATCGGGCAACGTGGAACCGATATTGAGCTCCACCCCCAGAAGACTGATCGACGCAAGCGGGTGCTTGTGGACGTATTCGCGGATGACCGTCTGCTGTTCGGGCGTGACAATCACCTGGTCCGCGGTGGCCACGCCGACGCCGGCAAGCAACGCCAATCCCGCCGCAGCAGGAACAAGGTGGATTTTCATCGTCTACTCCTGTTGTTACGGGCCTCGCCCTTACAATTGCGACGCGGCATTCCGGTCGAAGCGGCGAACCCTCTAGGCAAACGCCCACGCCACCTTGTTGTTCCGTAAGTGGCGGCTAATCGAACACCGGTGAAGTGCCCGCGCGATGCGGCGAATGGACTGCGAATGAACTGCGGTGGCCCGCGTCGCAAGACGCGGGCCGATCGGTTTCCCGATCAGCAGCGATACCGGAGGGGGGTGATATCTACTGCGTCTGAAATAACATTTAGGACAAGCTAATGTTCCTAAGCGAGTGCAACAAACCTGCCGGCGCAAGCGGCGCGAAGTTGCCGCTCGTCGCTGCTACTGCTTTGGCGGCTGTGGCGGCACCTCGCCGGGCTTGATCACCGGGGTCTTGCCCTCATCCGGCGGTGGCGCCGCCATGCCCTGATCGCCCGTTGGCGGGGGCTTCAGCACCCCACCGCATGGCTCGAGCGTATCGGACAAATTGTTGCCGGCCGGCTTCTGCTGCTCGCTGTTCTTGTCGGGCAGCTCGACTTTGCAGCGGTCGGATTGCGCCTGTTCGCCCGGCTGCGCGGCCGCCGGCACCGCCAGCAGCAGCGCACCTAGCATATACGGCAAGAAAATGAGCGGTCTCATGTCGAGCTCCTTTCGCGCCAGTATCTTCTGAATGTGAAGGCGGGCAGGCGCGATTGGTTCCGTCGTGCGGCAATGCGCCCGGACCGCAGCGGCCCGGAACCGGCCGCCAGACTTATGAGTTCAACCACTGAGCCAATTCAGGGCCCCTGACATTATGGAGAACCGCGATGAAACCGCGCAGGAAAGAACGAACCGACGACGAGACGGAGAGCCCGACGATCCAGCAGCAGGACTGGGACGCCATCCGGAGCGGGAGAATCCTCCCTGACGGCGTGCCGCAAAACGGCGATATTCGCTACGACGTCGAGAAAAGCGGCGAACTGCCGGAGGAGGACGACGATAACGCTTACCAGGAAAGCGACGAGGCCTTGCCGGACGACACCGATGAACGCGTCATTTCGCGCGATCTCCAACGGGAAGGTGGTCCTTTCGACGAGGAATGAGCCACCGCCTTCCGCATTCTGCATCGGCGGTCGGATGAAAAACCCTTGCTTTCAGTCCGGGAGGTCGAAGACCGGATCCTGGCAGCGATAGACCGGACATTGACCGTCACGCGTCTTGATATAAGCGGCGCGCGGCACCTGCGGCCAGTCGCATTCATTGCCGAATTGGCGGACGTATCGATCGTAGGTGTTCTGGCCGGTGGTCAGCACCACCGAGCGATGCCTCTGGATCAGAAGCTGTGTCTGTTCGCACGTCATCGCGCGGCTGTCCGGCCGGGCGTGGGCCGTCGCGGCAAACAGAAGCGCCCCGGCTGTCAGGACTGCCGCTTGTGTCAGGACCTTGGCAAGCATGACACCATCTCCCATGCCTAACGCGCATCTTGGTCGGGCAGCGCCGGATCGAGCCGCCCTGTCGCGAAAGAAAGATCGTACAGAATGCGAGGGAAAATGCAAAAAGCCCGCCCCCCCGCATTGGGGGGGGGGGGGGCGAATAAATCAAAAAATAAATAGGGGGGTGTCCGGGGTAGAAAGGAGAAACCAGCCGCAACGCCGCCGCCAGCAAATTAGAAAACT
>NZ_JAMYTF010000017.1:0-114406 GCF_040322295.1 Mesorhizobium sp. M0159 | reverse complement strand
CGGCCGCCGGTGGGTGTGTGGGTCCTCCGCGGCGCGCCGACGGGGGCGTGGTTTTGGTCCCTGTCCCTGGGTGGGGGGGGGGGGGGCCCGCCGCCCCCCCCCCACGACCAGGCAACCTCGCCGCAGCTTGCGCGTTGAGCCATCGGAGGGATGACATCAGCCTCGGAGAACCCCCATGAAAACCCTTCTATCCATCACTGCGGCAGCGATGATGGCTGGCGCACCTTTGGCTGCTTTTGCCCAATCGGCGACGCTGACGCCTCTAACGACCGACACCATGAGCAAGGTTGACACCGCGACGTTCGTCAAGACCGTGCCCATCGCCAATACATTCGAAATCGAATCGAGCCGACTTGCGCAGACGCAGGCGACTGCCGACGACGTGAAGGCATTCGCGGCGCAAATGGTCACGGACCACACCAAGGCCGGCGAGGACTTCAAGGCGGCGCTCAGCAAGGGTCAGACGACTTCGGCCACCGCGCCAGCCGGCCCGTCGCTGGACACCAAGCACCAGGCGCTGCTCGACCAACTCAAGGAGGCCAGCGGGGACAGCTTCCAATCGAAATATATCGACATGCAGACCCAGGCGCATAAGGAAGCGGTGGCGCTGTTTTCCGCTTACGCGAATTCCGGCGACGATCCGGCGATGAAGGAGTTTGCCAAGAAGACGCTGCCGGTGCTGCAAATGCACGAACGTCATCTCAAGGACCTCGCTGCCGCGCATCAATGAGAGCGAAGAGTGCCTTTTGCAAACGAAAGGCCGCCCCACACACGGCCTGTGTGACGCAGCTGTCGTCCGGCCACACGGCCGGGAACAAAGCACCGAGAGTGCCGTTATTTATCCGGCTTGTTCGGGGAGGATCCAATGGAAGGCGGCATTCGCGGGGCCTCAAGGATAGTAGCGCCGGCTTTCGGCGCCGTCCTGGTCGCCGCTGTCACAGGCTGAAATCGCTTTCCGAACGGGACAGGCTGCCTTCATGCGCTACGGCGAGATATTTGCAAATGTTACGGCACTCATGTTGCTGGCCTTGATGATTGGCGGCGTCTTCGTCCTGTTTGGAGAGCCGCTGTGGCCGCGGCACTACGCGAGAATGGTGCTGGTTACGGATATCGATGCCATGAGCACCGCGTCAGTCCGAACAAGCTGCGTGCCCAGTCCCTGCCTGCCCGACATCATCGATCACACCGTGCTCACTCCTCGCCCCGAGGACGGACCTTGATTTGCGATTTGCAGACGCGGAGCGAGGAGATGCGGAAAGGCCCGCCACGCGACCTGCGCGACGGACCCTTTGGTTCAATCAAACCGTCTGGCCACAACTAAGTCAGGATAATCACGATCTTGTAGGTATTCGGGTCGACGATGACGATCCGGCCGTCGGCGAGCACGAAATACTCATAGCCTTCGTAAGCCGGAACGATCTTGACGATGCGCGCCGGCAGACGATGCAGCCGGACCTTCTTCCGCGGAACCTCGATGCCGACAGAGATGTCGAAATCGACGCTGGAAACCGGTTGGACGTTCGTCTCCTTGATGACCTGCGTGATCTGGGTTTTCTGTTCAACGGTCACATTGCTGATGGAAGCGGTCGAACTCTGGTCCTGCGTCTGCGTCGAGGCATTGCCCTGAGTCTGCTCGGTGGTGGTGGTTCCGGCCTTGCCCTGGGCGTGCTGATCGGTCTTCATCTTTGTGTTGCCCTGGGCTTGCTGGTCAGTCGTTGCGCCGGCCTTGCCTTTGGCTTGCTCATCGGTCTTCAGCTTCTTGTTGCCTTGCGCCTGTTGATCAGTTGCAGCGCCGGTCTTGCCCTGAGCCTGCTCGCCCATTTTGGCGCCGTTCTGGCAATTGGCAGTGCCGGCTGCACAATTGGCGCCGGACTGGTCGTCGGTCGACTGCTGCGTCTGGGCAAGTGCAGCCCCGCAACTGACGCTGATTGCTAGCATGCTGGTGATCAGAACGCCTTTCATGAGAGATCTCCTTGGAAAACGCGTCCCTTCACCGCGTAAAACCGCGGCTAAAAAACTTTGTTCCAAACTAATGGAGGGAAACGGCAAGCGATCCGAGTGGCGGAACAAGCTCCACCTGATGACGTTACCGGCCTATAGCGACCCCGCTGCGAACAGCATGACGCGGCGCAGCGCAGAGGTGGCTCACCACGAAAGGAGACGATCATGAGAATGCATCTTTCGGCAGCCGCGGCTGGGTTCTTGCTGCTTGCGGGTATTGGCGCCGCTGCCGCTCAGGACGTGGTCATCGAACCGCAGCAGGAGACGATCGTACGCGAGTATGTGAAAAAGCAGCCTCTGGCGTCCGTGCAGCTTCCCGGCGTGGAGCTCAATGTCGGCTCGACCCTGCCCGATACCGTCGAGCTTCATGAGGTTCCCGACGTCAAATACCGCTATGTCGTCGTCGACAATCGGACCGTCCTGGTCGATCCTGGCACGCGCAGGATTGTAAAGGTCATCGAGTGAGCAAGCGCGTCGCTTTGAAGGGACATGCGGCGCGTCCAGCATTGTCGACATCCCACACTGCTGCCCGTGTTGGGCATTCGGACGCAGAAAGGCCCGCCGCTTCGAAGCACGGCGGGCCTCATAGCGGAGACGACGTCCGGACAATTTCTGAACCAGCATTGGGTTAGAACGCATGATCCCAGCACGCCCTGTGCTCGCCAGGCCCGAAACTTTGAGAGAATATTCCTGGCTTCGCATTTCGCGGGAAATACGGTGCTTTGATCCGACGGTCAGCATTCCCGATGATGCCGGCAAGGCTTGGCACTCCGCCTGGCCGCAACGACTTCAGAACCGACGGGATAGATCATGTCTGGGAATACCAACACTTTGCTCTCATTTCTCTCCGCAACTATAAACCGGCGCGCCGGTCTGGCTGTACTTTTCGCGTCGGCGGTTGCGATTGTCGGCCTTGCTGCGCCGTCGTTCGCCGAAGACAAGACGGCGGTCAAGGTCGGCATCATGAGCGGCGAGGACGAGGATGTGTGGCGCGTCGTCACCGCCCAGGCGGCGGAGAGGGGGCTGACGATCGAGACCGTGGTGTTCAACGACTACACCCAGCCGAATGAAGCACTCGAGCGTGGCGAAATCGACGCCAACGCCTTCCAGCACAAGCCCTATCTCGACAACCAGATCAAGACGCAGGGCTATCACATCGTCCCGGTCGGCTATACCGGGGTCTGGCCGATCGGCCTCTATTCCAAGAAGTACACGAAGATTGCCGACCTGCCCGAAGACGCCGTCATTGGCGTGCCGAACGACCCGTCCAATGAGGGCCGCGCACTGCGCGTTCTGCAGAGCGAAGGTCTGATCAAGCTCAGGGAAGGCACCGGCATTCTGGCTACGACGACCGACATTGCCGAAAACCCGAAGAAATTAGTCGTCAAGGAGCTTGACGCCGGGATTGTCGGGCGCTCGGTGGAAGACCTCGACGGGGCCGTGGTCAACACGGATTGGGCGCTTAAAAGCGGCCTCACACCGGAGAACCGCATCGCCCAGGAGGCGGTGGCCGACAATCCCTACCGCAACTTCATCGCGGTCAAGGCCGGCAATGAAAACCAGCCCTGGGTAAAGACATTGGTCGCCTCCTACCAGAACGAAAAGGTGAAGGCCGAATTCGACCGAGTCTACAAGGGAACCGGCATCAGCGCCTATTGATGCCGAGCTCGACTGGGCGCCGAAGCCCGGCATGATAAAACGGTCCGCGCTTCAACGCGGACCGCGATCGCGTTTGCGGGACACCAATACAGGAACTTTTATGAACCAGCATTTCGCCTCGGTCACCGAAGTCATGCGTCCCGTCGGCGGCCGCTCCGCCGGACCGAATGATGCCGTGCGCCTCATCGAGCTGAAGCGCCGCTTCGGCGCGACAGCGGCGCTGGACGGCGTGTCGCTCAGCGTGCGCCAGGGCGAGATCCTCGGCATCATCGGCCGCAGCGGCGCCGGCAAGTCGACGCTGATACGCTGTTTGAACGGCCTGGAGCGGCCGGATTCAGGACAGGTCTTCATCGAAGGCCGCGACATCAGCCGGCTCGGCGAGCGCGAATTGCAGCCGCTGCGCCGGCGCATCGGCATGATCTTCCAGCATTTCAACCTGCTGTCCGCCAAGACGGTCGAAGACAATGTAGCGCTGCCGCTCAAGATCGAAGGCCGGCCCAGGGTCGAACGCCTGGCACGCGCCGCCGAGCTGCTCGAGCTTGTCGGCCTGTCGGAGAAGGCGAAAGCCTTTCCGGCGTCGCTGTCGGGCGGGCAGAAGCAGCGCGTCGGCATTGCCCGGGCGCTTGCGGCGCGCCCGGCGCTGCTGCTGTCGGACGAAGCGACCTCGGCGTTGGACCCGGAGACGACGCGCTCCATCCTTGCCTTGCTCAGAGACATCAACCGGCAGCTCGGCCTGACCATCCTGCTGATCACGCATGAGATGGAGGTGATCCGCTCGATCGCCGACCGGGTCGCGGTGATCGACGCTGGGCGGATCGTCGAGCAAGGGCCGGTGTGGTCGGTCTTTGCCGACCCGAAATCGGCGATCACACAAAGCCTGCTCGGCGGCATCCGGCCGCAATTGCCGGCGGAGATCGCAAGCCAGCTAACGCAGAACGCCGGCGTGGAGGCGATCCTCAAGATCGACGTGGCCGGTGAGGCCGCGCGAAGCCCGCTTTTGTCCGATCTTGCCTCGGCAGTTCCCGGCTCGTTCCGCCTCGTGCATGGCGGCATCGATCACGTCCAGCAGCAGCCTGTCGGGACACTGTTCGTGGCGGTCGCCGGCAGCAATGAAGCTCACCTGGCAGAGGTGATCGCGTTCTTGAAAGCCCGCCAAGCGCGGGTGGAGGTGCTTGGCCATGTCGCCGGTTCTGTTTGAGCTTCTCGTCCGTTCGATCTGGGAAACGATCCTGATGACGGCCGCCTCCGGCCTCATCTCGCTGGTTTTCGGGCTGCCGCTCGGCCTGGCGCTGGTCGCCACCGACCGCGGCGGTATCGCCGAAAACCTGTGGGTGAACCGCGCGCTCGGAGCGCTCATCAACGGCTTCCGCTCGGTGCCTTTCATCATCCTGCTGGTTGCGCTGATCCCGGTGACGCGGCTGATCGTCGGCACCTCGATCGGCACCTGGGCAGCGATTGTGCCGCTGTCGATCGCGGCGACGCCCTACTATGCCCGGATCGCCGAAGTGTCGCTGCGCGAGGTCGACCACGGGCTGATCGAGGCGGCACGCGCCATGGGCGGCAACCGCTGGACGATCATTCGAGAGGTGCTGGTGCCGGAAGCGTTGCCCGGCATCGTCGCCGGCTTTACGGTGACGCTGGTGACGCTTATCGGCGCCTCGGCCATGGCTGGCGCCATCGGCGCCGGCGGGCTCGGCGACCTCGCCATCCGCTATGGATACCAGCGCTTCGAGACGTCCGTCATGATCGCCGTTGTCATTGTGCTGATCGTCCTGGTCTGCGGTATCCAGTGGGCCGGCGACCGGCTGGTCGCGAGGCTGGATCACCGCAACTGATCGTTGGTCGCAAATAAGGGAAATCCGGGGCCGCGCCGTCAGCCGGCGCGCCTCTTTTCCGTGGCTGCCCGGTCGATCCCCAATCCATCCGCCGAGAGAGCGACGCCGAACTTTTCGGCGGCTTCTGCGGGCGTGTAATAGCCCAGCGCGACATCCCTCGACACCAGATCGGCGTCCCGCTGCAACGGATCGCCGTAGCCGCCGCCGCCCGGTGTGCCGACGCGCACGCGATCGCCTGCCTTCAGCGCGATGTCCTGCTCCTTGGATAGATGCGGCGGCACATGTTCCTTGCCGTCGCGGAACACGGTCACCGTGTTGACCGCGCCGTCCTTGCCGCCGAGCGCGCCCTGTGGGCCGAAGCGGCCATGGTCCATGACGAAGGAGGCACGGGCGTCGCCGCGCAGGATCTCGACCTCATAGGCGAGGCCAAAACCGCCGCGATGCTTGCCGGCGCCGCCCGAGCCTTCGCGCAGGGCGTAGTGGCGGTAGAGCACCGGGAAGGCCTGCTCCATGATTTCGACTGGTGGCGACTTGGAAATGCCGATGGTCGAGCAGCCATTGGTCAGGCCGTCGTGACCGGCATTGCCGCCATAGCCGCCGCCGGAGATCTGGTACATGACATAATCGCGGCCGCGGGCCGGATCGTTGCCGCCGAGCGCGAAATTGCCGCTGGAGCCGGCCGGAGCCGCCGTCACCTTGTCCGGCAGCGCCTGCACCATCGCAGCGAACACCGCCTCGGCAATGCGCTGCGAAACCTCGGCCGCGCAGCCCGATACCGGGCGCGGATATTTGGCGTCGAGGAAGGTGCCTTCCGGCCGCCTGACGATCAGCGGCTCGAAGGCACCGGCGCTGATCGGCACGTCGGGGAAAATGTGCCGCATGGCGAGATAGACCGAGGACAAGGTCGTCGCCAGCACGCTGTTCATCGGCCCAGCGCAGGGCTTTGACGAACCGGAGAAGTCGAAGCTGAGCGTGTCGCCCTGTTTTTCGACCGCCAGCGCGATAGTCAGCGGTTCGTTGACCACGCCGTCGGAATCAACAAAAGCCTGCGACCGGTAAATGCCGTCGGGAATGGCTGATATGTTCGCGCGCATCTGTTCGGCGGCGCGGCGGCGCAGTTCGGCGATCGCTTCGACGACCGTTTCGTCTCCGTAACGATCCAGGATTCCGTTCAGTCGGTCTTGACCGATCAGCAGTGCCGCCGCCTGCGCGCGGATGTCGCCGATGCGCTGGTCGGCAACCCTGATGTTCGAGCAGATGATGGCGTAGATCTCAGGGTCGAGCACGCCCTTCTTGAATAATTTCACCGGCGGCAGTCGCAAGCCTTCCTGCTCGACCGCCGTTGCCGAGGCGGAAAAGCCGCCCGGCACCGAACCACCGATGTCGGGCCAGTGGCCGGTGTTCGACAGCCAGCAGAATATCTTGCCGTCGCGGTAGACCGGCATGGCGAAGCGCACATCCATCAGATGGGTGCCGCCGAGATAGGGATCGTTGACGATGTAGATATCGCCCGGCTCGGGCGGCAGGCAGCGTCCGTCGGCGATCATCTCGATCACGGTTTTGGTCGAATACTGCATGACGCCGACGAACACCGGCAGGCCCTGGCTGCCTTGCGCGATCAGCGAACCATCGAGCGCCGAATAGATGCCATCCGAACGGTCATTGGCCTCGGCGATGACAGGCGAGAACGCGGCGCGCGAAAATGTCAGGTCCATTTCGTCGCAGACTTGCTGTAGCGCCGCCTGGATGACCGAAAGGGTGATGGCGTCGAGTTTTTCCATCTCAGGCCTCGCCGATATCGATGATGATGTTGCCGTCGGCATCCGATCGCGCCCGGTCGCCGGGCTCCAGCACAGTCGTCGCGTCCATCTGTTCGAGGATCGCCGGACCTTCGATTGTTGCGTCGAGCGGCAACTTCTCTCTGCTGTAGACCGGCGTGTCGTACCAGCGCCCGCCATACCAGACAGGCCGGATCTCGCGCCGCGCCTCTTCGAGCGTTTTGGCGCGCCCAGCCGGGTCGATCAGCCGGGACAGATCGATTGCCGGCCGCACGCCGGTGACCGAGGTGTTGAGGTTGACCAGATTGGCGCGGATTTCCGGCAACTGGACCTTGAAGCGGGCGAAATAGGCCTTCTCGAACAGTTGCTGCAGTCCCTCGCGTGTCACCGCAGACGACGGCAGCGGCACGTTGATGATATGCGTCTGGCCGACGAACTGCATGTCGGCGGAATGCGTGACGCGGATCATTTCCGGCTTCACCGCCTCCTTGCCGATCAGCTCTTTGCCTTCGTTTCGGTGCCGTTCCAATGTCTCGTGGAGTTGGATTTTCTCGAGACTGGCTACCGGCTGGTTGACCGTATTAACGAAATCATGGCGCAGATCGGCGACGACGCAGCCGAGCGCATTGGTGATGCCCGGCCGCGCCGGCACCAGCACCTTGGGCAGGCCGAGCTCGCGCGCCAGTGCCGTCGCATGCAGCGGCCCGGCGCCGCCGAAGGCGAACAGCGCGAAATCGCGCGGGTCGTGGCCGCGCGACACCGAGACCATGCGGATGGCGCCGGCCATCTTCACGTTGCCGAGCCGCAGCACCGCACCCGCCGCCTCGACGCCGGACAAGCCTGTGGCGCGGCCGATCCTGTCCTCGAATATGCCGGTGACCCGTTCGACGGTGACCGGGTTTTCCACCGCGAGCAGCTTCTTCGGCGCCAGCCTGCCGAGCACCAGATTGGCGTCGGTGATGGTCGGCTCCAAGCCGCCGCGTCCGTAGCATATCGGGCCGGGATTGGCGCCGGCGCTTTCCGGGCCGATCTGGATCAGGCCTGCCGCATCGACGTGGGCGATCGAGCCGCCGCCGGCGCCGACCGTATGCACCGCCACCATCGGCACGTGGATCGGCATCGCATACTCGATCTCGATCTCGTTCGACACCGCCGGCTCGGCGTTGCGGATCAGCGCCACGTCGGTCGAGGTGCCGCCCATGTCATAGGTGACCAGGTTTTCGAAGCCGGCGCGTTTTCCCGTATAGGCGGCAGCAATGACGCCGGAAGCGGGGCCGGACATGACAGTCTTGGCCGACTCACGTGTGACAAAGCGGGCCGAGATCATGCCGCCATTGCCGTTCATGATCAGGAAGTCGCGGGCGTAGCCTTTTGACGCCAGCTCCTTGCGCAGCCGCTCGACATAGCGTTCGAGGATCGGTTGCACCGAAGCGTTGACCGAAGCGGTCACGCCGCGCTCGAATTCACGCGCCTCCGAAAGCAGCGCATGGCCTGTCGTGATGTAGCCGTTCGGCCAAAGCTCGGCCGCGATCTCGGCGGCACGCCGCTCATGCGCCGGGTTGGCGTAGGAATGCAGGAAATGGATGACGAGGGATTCGCAGCCGGCCGCGATCAGTTGTGAAATCGCTGCCCGCATCTCGGCCTCGTCGAGCGGGATGCGCACCGCGCCCGAGGCTTCGACCCGCTCCGACACTTCGAGCCGCAGATTGCGCGGGATGATCGGCACGAACGTGCCTGTCATGCCATAGGCCTGCGGCCGTGTCCGCCGGCCAAGCTCGATCACGTCGCGAAAGCCGCGCGTGGTGATCATGCCGGTCTTGGCCAGCCGGCGCTCCAGCACCGCGTTGGTGGTGGTCGTCGTGCCGTGCACGATGAGGTCGATGCCGTCGACCGGAAATCCGGTGGCGCCAAGTGCCGAAACGACGCCGAACGCCTGGTTGTCGACTGTCGTCGGGGTCTTGGCGATGTGCACCCGGCCACCGTCACGGCCGTCGATCAGAAGCAGGTCGGTAAAGGTGCCGCCGACATCGATACCGGCGACGACGCTGCCCGTCGAATCCAGAGCTTGCGCCGAAAAATTCTGTTCCATTGTCGAAACCCGAAATGCCCGAACTGCTTACATGCCTCAGTTTGGAAAGCTGTTTTACGGCGGCGTCTTGACGCAAATATCGTTTGTATACTAATAAATTCCGGACACAAGAGCTTACCGCTTCGGAGTGTGCAAACGGCACGCTGGAACCTGACCGGTTCGGGCGCGCAGGTGAAGATTTGGCGCGGGCGCTGAACTGGCCCGGAAGGTTAGGTTTGATGAACACCACATCCGCGTTCAACACTGCCGGCGCCCGGCCGTTGCAGTTCCCGATACCGGCCAATGTCTATGCCGAAACCGTCGTCTCGGTGAAGCACTATACCGACCGGCTGTTTTCGTTCCGCATCACCCGGCCGCAGTCGCTGCGCTTCCGCTCCGGCGAGTTCGTCATGATCGGCCTGCCCAATGCCGAGAAGCCGGTGTTCCGCGCCTATTCGATCGCCAGCCCAGCCTGGGACGACGAACTCGAATTCTTCTCGATCAAAGTGCCGGACGGCCCGCTCACTTCGGAGCTGCAGAAGATCGAGATCGGCGACACCGTCATCATGCGGCAGAAGTCGACCGGCACGCTGGTGGTCGACGCGCTGACGCCGGCCAAGCGCCTGTTCATGATCTCGACCGGCACCGGCATTGCTCCCTTCGCCAGCCTGCTGCGCGATCCCGACACCTATGAGAAGTTCGAGCAGGTGGTCCTGACCCATACCTGCCGCGACAATGCCGAGCTCACCTACGGCCAGGCGCTGGTGGCCGCACTGGAGAACGATCCGCTGATCGGCGAACTGACCGGCGGCCGCGTCACGCTCTACAATTCAACGACGCGTGAGACCTCCGAGCGCATGGGCCGCATCACCGCGCTGATCGGCTCGGGCAAATTCTACAGCGATCTCGGCATCGACAAGCTCAATCCCGAGACCGACCGCATCATGATCTGCGGCTCGATGCATATGCTCAAGGACGTCAAGGAACTGGCCGAAAGCCTCGGCTTCCAGGAAGGCTCGCTGCACCATCCGGCAAGCTTCGTCGTCGAGCGCGCCTTCGTCGGCTGAGACGCGCAGTTCAGCGTCCACTGGTTCGAGACCCTGATTTTGATCATGCGGTCAAAAATCGGCTGCCTTGACTGTCTTTTTCCGCTATGACCGCTTGAAGGACTCGTGAAGCGCCGCTTCACGGTCTATCTTCGGCATAAGTCGCTGAACAAGGGGCAGGAGATGAGCAGCACAATCCGCGAAACCGACGTCGGCACATCGAAGGTCACGCCGCTGCCGGCGCGCGCCGCCGCCAATGCGCCGATGCCGCAAGCCCATGGCATTGCTCGCAATCCCGGCATGAGGCTCGATCTCGGCTTCATGGAATCGATGCGCGGTGTCAACCGCTCGGCGCTGGAACGCCGCGTCGCCAGCCTGACCAAAAGACGCTCGATCAAGGCCGATAACCAGGCCGCCTGGCTGCTGCGCGCCGTCGCCTGCATGGACCTGACGACGCTGAACTCGAACGACACGGAAGAGCGCGTGCGCCGGCTTTGTGCCAAGGCGGTCAACCCGTTCCGTCGCGACATTGCCGAGGGGCTGGGCATTACTGGTGAAAAGATCCGCCCGGCGGCGGTCTGCGTCTATCAGCCCTTCGTCGCCACTGCCGTCGAAGCGCTGCGCGGCAGCGGCGTCCACGTCGCCGCCGTTTCGACCGCCTTCCCGCATGGCCTTGCACCGCTTTCGACACGTCTGCAGGAGATCGAAGCATCGGTAAGGGACGGCGCCGACGAGATCGACGTCGTCATCCCGCGCGGCTTGGTATTCGGGGCGAAATGGCAGGAGTTCTATAACGAGATTGTCTCGATGCGCGCCGCTTGCGGCGAGGCCCATCTGAAGGTGATCCTCGGCACCGGCGACCTCGCGACGCTGCGCAACGTCATGCTCGCCTCGATGGTGGCGATGATGGCGGGTGCAGATTTCATCAAGACCTCGACCGGCAAGGAAAGCGTCAACGCGACGCTGCCGGTCGGCCTTGCCATGGTGCGCGCGATCCGCGCCTATTTCGAGGAAACCGGCTATCTTATCGGCTTCAAGCCGGCCGGTGGCATTTCCACGGCAAAAGCCTCGCTCGATTGGCTGGTGCTGATGAAAGAAGAACTGGGCCGGCCGTGGCTGGAGCCGGAGCTGTTCCGCTTCGGAGCATCGAGTCTTTTGACCGATATAGAGCGCCAGCTCGAGCATCATCTGACCGGCCACTACTCGGCCAATCATCGCCACGCGATGGCGTGATTCGGAGCGCTTCATGAACATTCTCGAACGCTATCACGCCATGGAATACGGCCCGGCGCCGGAGGCGCGCAACGAGGCCGATGCGTGGCTTGCCGCGCGGGATTTCGGTAAAGCGCTGTTTATCGGAGGCGACTGGAAGGCAGCCAGCGGAGGCAAAACCTTCGACACCAGCGATCCGTCCTCGAGAAAGCTGCTGGCCAAGGTGTCGGATGCCGGTGCCGCCGATATCGACGCGGCGGTTTCGGCCGCCACAAAAGCGCTGCCGAAATGGAGCGCCAGCACCGGTTATCAACGCGCCAAAGTGCTCTACGCCATCGGCCGCGCCATGCAGCGCCACCAACGGCTGTTCGCGGTATTGGAATCGATCGACAACGGCAAGCCGATCCGCGAAAGCCGCGACATCGACGTGCCGCTGGCCATCCGCCATTTCATCCATCATGCCGGCTGGGCGCAGGCGCTGGACAGGGATTTTCCAGGCCATAAGGGGGTCGGCGTCGTCGGCCAGATCATCCCGTGGAACTTCCCGCTCTTGATGCTGGCCTGGAAGATCGCGCCGGCGCTCGCCGCGGGCTGCACCGTGGTGCTGAAGCCAGCGGAATTCACGCCGCTCACCGCGATCCTGTTTGCCGAGATCTGCGGACGCGCCGGCGTGCCGAAGGGCGTCGTCAACATCGTCCAGGGCGGGCCGGAGGCGGGTGGGGCAATCGTCAATCATCCCGGGATCCAGAAGATTGCCTTCACCGGTTCGTCCGAGGTCGGCAAGATCATCCGCAAGGCCACTGCCGGCTCGGGCAAGAAACTGTCGCTGGAGCTTGGCGGCAAATCGGCATTCGTCGTTTTCGAGGATGCCGACCTCGACAGCGCCGTCGAGGGTCTGGTCGACGGCATCTGGTTCAACCAGGGCCAGGTGTGCTGTGCCGGCTCGCGCCTTCTGGTGCAGGAAGGCATCGCCGACGCCTTCATCGCCAAGGTCAAGACGCGGATGAGCCGGCTGCGCGTCGGCAGCCCGCTCGACAAGAACACCGATATCGGCCCGCTGGTCGATTTGACCCAGCTCGATCGCGTCAAGGGCCTGATCGCCGAGGGCGCCAAGCAGGGCGCAATCTGCTGGCAGCCGGACTCGGCGCTGCCCTCCTCGGGCTATTACCATCTGCCAACGCTGGCGACCGGTGTTTCGCCGGCTAACATCTTGGCACAGGAAGAGGTGTTCGGGCCGGTGCTCGCCACTATGACCTTCCGCAACACCGAGGAAGCGATCGAGCTCGCCAACAACACACGCTATGGCCTGGCCGCTTCGGTGTGGAGCGAGAACATCAATCTTGCCCTGCACGTCGCGCCGCAATTGAAGGCCGGCGTCGTCTGGGTCAACGGCACCAATATGTTCGACGCCTCCTGCGGCTTCGGCGGCTACCGCGAGAGCGGCTTTGGCCGCGAAGGCGGGCGCGAAGGCATGTTCGAATATCTCTCGGCAAAACTACCGCTCGGCCCGATCATCAAACCGGCAACGTCTTCGGCCCAACCTGTCGAGCAGGCGGAAGGTGGCGCCATCGACCGCACGGCAAAGCTGTTCATCGGCGGCAAGCAGGTCCGGCCGGACGGCAATTATTCCTTCGCCATCGCCACCGCCAAGGGCAAGCTTGCCGGCGAGGTCGGTCTCGGCAACCGCAAGGATATCCGTGACGCCGTCGCGGCCGCGCGCGCCTGCAAGGCCTGGCCGGAAGCGACCGCCTACAACCGCAGCCAGGTGCTCTATTACCTGGCCGAAAACCTTTCCGGCCGCGCCGACGAGTTTGCTGTGCGCCTCACCCAACTTGCCGGCGCGACCGCCAAGGCGGCGCGTGACGAGGTCGAGCTGTCGATCGAGCGGCTGTTCCTCTATGCCGGCTTGGCCGACAAATTCGAGGGCCGCGTCCACCAGCCGCCGGCCCGCGCCGTCACGCTGGCACTGCACGAACCGGTCGGGGTCGTCGGTATCGTCGCGTCGGACAACGCACCTTTGCTTGGCTTGATCTCGCTGGTGGCGCCGGCGCTCGCCATGGGCAACACCGTGGTCGCCGTGCCGTCCGAAAAATACCCGCTGCTTGCCACCGACCTCTACCAGGTCATCGAATATTCCGACGTTCCGGCAGGCGCCATCAATATCGTCACCGGCCGTAGCTCCGAGCTTGCCGGCGTATTGGCCAAGCATGACGATGTCGACGGGCTCTGGGTGTTCGCCGATGCCGAGACTTGCGCCAAGGCCGAGGCCGAGTCCATCGGCAATCTCAAGCGCGTCTGGACCGGCAACGGCCACAGCCTCGACTGGCCCTCGAACGAAGCAGCCGGCGATGCCCTGCTGCGCCGTGCGATCGAGGTCAAGAACGTCTGGGTGCCCTACGGCGACTGAGTGCCCCGGAGAGACGTCCGGGCTTGACGGGCCAAAAGATGTTCTTTACCGAGAAAAAACATTTGGCTGGCAGGCGAATATCGAAACAGGCGGGATGGTAGTGCCCGGCTGGCACATTGCGCCCCGGCCTTGCGCCGGTAAAAGCCGGACGACCACAGACGGGCGAGGAGAAAAGCATGGCGGATCTGACAGGCAAAATCGTTGTCGTCACGGCGGCGGCGCAAGGCATCGGCCGGGCGAGCGCGCTGGCGTTCGCCAAGGTCGGCGCCGTCGTCCATGCCACCGACATTAACGAGGTGGTGCTCGCCGACCTCGGCAAGACGCCCGGTATCAAGACCCGCAAGCTCGACGTGCTGAACGACGAGGCGGTGAACGCCGCTTTTGCCGAGATCGGCGCCGTCGACGTGCTGTTCAATTGCGCCGGCTTCGTCCATTCCGGCTCGATCCTCGAGATGAAGGACGGCGATCTCGACTTTGCCTATGATCTCAATGTCCGCTCGATGATCCGCACCATCCGCGCCGTGCTGCCCGGCATGCTGGAGCGCGGCGACGGCTCGATCATCAACATGGCGTCGCTGGCCAGTTCGACCAAGGGCGTGCCGAACCGCTTCGTTTACGGGCTGACCAAGGCAGCCGTCATCGGCCTGACCAAATCGGTCGCCGCCGACTATGTCGGCAAGGGCATACGCTGCAATGCGATCTGTCCGGGCACGGTCGAAAGCCCGTCGCTGCAGGACCGCATGCATGCGCAGGGCGACTACGAAGCAGCTCGCGCCGCCTTCATCGCCCGCCAGCCGATGGGCCGCCTCGGCACGCCCGAGGAAATCGCCGATCTCGCCGTCTATCTGGCCGGCGCCACCTATACGTCGGGGCAGGCTTATAATATCGACGGTGGCTGGTCGATCTAAGAGGCCATTTGAAAACCCTACTCCGCCGGGCGCCTGACGCGGCTTTCTGCGCTTCCGGTGCTCACGTACTTTAAGTACGCTCCGCTCCGGTTCTCGAAACCCACGCCATTCGCCGCAGCGGAGCGAGTTTGCAAACGGCCTCTGGTCGCAACTGGGAGAAAACTGCATGAAACTGCTGCGCTATGGCGAGGCGGGGAGCGAACGCCCCGGCCTGCTCGATGCCGATGGAACGATCCGCGACCTCTCCGCCCATGTCACCGACATTGCCGGCAAGGCACTTGACCCGGCATCGCTCGAGACATTGTCGAAGCTCGACCCGAAGACGCTGCCGGCGGTTTCCGGCAAGCCGCGGATCGGCGCCTGCGTCGCCGGCACCGGCAAATTCATCTGCATCGGTCTCAACTATTCCGACCACGCCGCCGAAACCGGCGCCACCGTTCCGCCGGAGCCGATCATCTTCATGAAGGCAAGCTCGGCCATTGTCGGGCCGAACGACGACGTGCTGATCCCGCGCGGCTCGGTCAAGACCGATTGGGAAGTCGAGCTCGGCGTGGTCATCGGCAAGACCGCTAAATATGTCACCGAGGCCGAGGCGCTGGATTATGTCGCCGGCTACTGCGTCGCGCATGACGTCTCCGAGCGCGCCTTCCAGGCCGAGCGCCAGGGCCAGTGGACCAAGGGCAAATCCTGCGACACGTTCGGGCCGATCGGCCCGTGGCTGGTGACCAAGGACGAGGTCAAGGACCCGCAGAACATCCCGATGTGGCTGACGGTCAACGGCAAGACGATGCAGAACGGCTCGACCAAGACCATGGTCTTCGGCGTCGCTTATCTCGTCTCCTATCTCAGTCAGTTCATGTCGCTGCACCCCGGCGACATCATCTCGACCGGCACGCCGCCCGGTGTCGGCCTCGGCATGAAGCCGCCGGTCTTCCTGAAGCCCGGCGACGTGGTCGAGCTCGGTATCGAGGGGCTGGGCATCCAGAAGCAGACGTTCAAGGCGGATTTGTAGGCGCTCTTCCTTCTCCCCTTGTGGGAGAAGGTGGATCGGCGCGCAGCGCCGAGACGGATGAGGGGTGCTGGAAGAAACGCGACGAGAAAACATCGAAGGATTTCCGTCGCTTACGCCTTCAGCGTAGCGATCCGTCCAACACCCCTCATCCGACCGAGCTTCGCTCGGCCACCTTCTCCCACAAGGGGAGAAGGGGAGTCGGCGCCTGCGCTACTTCAGCACCTTCCCATCGGCTCCAAACCGGTATGTCTTTGCCGGATCCGGCGTCGCATAGAGCGTGGCACCCGGCTCAGCGTTATAGACGCCGAAGATGCGCACTGTGATCAACCCGGCCTTCTCGCAGTCGAGATAGAGGTTGGTGTCGGCGCCAAGGTGCTCGGCATGGACGACCGTGCCTTTCCAGGCGCCGGATTTGGGATCGACGGTCAGATGTTCGGGACGGACGCCGATGGTCTTGGCCGTCTCGCCAAGCCTGGCGCCGTCGACGAAATTCATCTTCGGTGAGCCGATGAAGCCGGCGACGAATTCATTTGCCGGCGAATTGTATAGCTCCATCGGTCCGCCGATCTGCTCGATCTTTCCCGCGTTCAGCACGACGATCTTGTCGGCCAGCGTCATCGCCTCGACCTGGTCGTGGGTGACATAGATCATCGTGGCCTTCAGCCGGCGATGCAATTGCGCGATCTCCAGCCTGGTGTTGACGCGCAGTGCGGCGTCGAGGTTCGAGAGGGGCTCGTCGAACAGAAAAAGCTTGGGCTCACGCACCACGGCGCGGCCGATGGCGACGCGCTGGCGCTGGCCGCCGGAGAGCTCGGCCGGCCGCCTCGAGAGGTAGGGCTCCAGCGACAGCATCGACGAGGCGATGCCGATGCGGCGGTCGATCTCGGCCGCCGGCGTGCCCGCCTGCTTGAGGCCGAGGCCCATATTGTTCTTCACCGTCAGATGCGGGTAGAGCGCATAGGTCTGGAACACCATGGCGATGCCGCGCTTGGCCGGCGGGGTGGCGGAGACGTCCGCCCCGTCGATGACCACGCGGCCCGAGGTCGAGTCCTCCAGCCCGGCGATGACCCTCAGCAGCGTCGACTTTCCGCAGCCGGATGGACCGACGAAGACGACGAACTCGCCATCCGTCACCTCGAGGTTGATGCCCTTCAGCACCTCGACCGGCCCGAAGGCCTTTTTGACATTCTCGATGTTCAGCGAGCCCACGGCGTCGTCCCTGTTCTAGAGTTTCACGGCGAGGCCGCTGCGCACGCTCTCGTCTGCGGCAAGGCAGACGGCGAGCGACTTCACCGCGTCGTCCATGTGACGGGTCAAGTCCAGATCCTCGCGGACCGCCTTCAGCACAAACGCCTGTTCCAGGTCGCAGAGGTCCTGATGGCCGGGCTCGCCTTGCATCGACAGCATCTCGTCCGGTTTGGCGAATTTGCCGTCGGCTCCGGTCGCCGCACTGTGCAGGCGGATGGTCGAGGTCTTGGTGTGGGTGTCGATGTCGTCGGACCTGACACCCTCCTTCATGACGATCGACACGCAGCCATTGGGCGAGATCACGTCTTTCACGAAGAAAGCCGTCTCCGAAATCATCGGCCCCCAGCCGGCCTCGTACCAGCCGACCGAACCGTCGTCGAACAGCACCTGCAGATGACCGTAATTGTACATCGACGGCGCGATCTCGTCGCTCAGCCGTAGCCCCATGCCGCGCACCTCGACTGGTCTGGCGTCGGTGATCTGCAGCATCACGTCGAGATAATGCACGCCGCAATCGACGATCGGCGATGTCGTCTGCATCAACTGCTTGTGCGTCTCCCAGCTATGGCCGGAGGATTGCTGGTTGAGGTTCATGCGGAACACGTAAGGGCCGCCGAGCTTGCGTGCCTCGGCGATCAGCCGGATCCAGGACGGGTGGTGGCGCAGGATGTAGCCGATCACCAGTTTCTTGCCGTTGGCCTTGGCTGCCGCGACCACGCGCTCTGCATCCGCGACGGTGGTTGCCAGCGGCTTTTCGAGGAAGACGTGGCAGCCGGCCTCGAACGCCTTGACCGCATAGTCAGCATGGCTGTCGGAATAGGTGGCGATGCAGGCGACGTCGGGCCGTTCGTCACGCAGCGCCTCGTCGAAGGAGCGCCTGATGCCGTAGCTCGAAAGCCCTTCCGGCAGCGGCACATCGGAGCGGTTGACCAGCGCGGCGATCTGGAATCCCGGATTGGTGTGATAGGCCAGCGCATGGCTGCGGCCCATATTGCCGAGGCCGGCGACGACGACGCGAAGAGGTTGTTGCGAACTCACTTGACCGCCCCCGAAGTGATGCCGCGGATCAGCTGCCGCGAGAAGATGACGTAGAGGATCAGTACCGGCATGATTGCCAGCGACAGCGCCGCCAGGATGGCGTTCCAGTTGGTGACGAACTGGCCGAGAAACAGCTGGGCGCCGAGCGTCACCGTCTTGGTCTCCTCCGACGGCGCCAGGATCAGCGGGAACCACAGATCGTTCCAGATCGGGATCATGGTGAAGACGGCGACGGTCGCCATCGATGGGCGCACCAGCGGCAGCACCAGCCGGAAAAAGATGGTGTATTCGGACAGGCCGTCGATCCTGCCCGCATTCTTCAGATCGTCCGAGACCTGCTTCATGAATTCCGACAGGATGAAGACGGCAAGCGGCAGGCCTTGCGCGGTATAGACCAGGATCAGCGCCGTCAGCGTGTTGACTAGCCCGCTCGCCACCATCAATTGCAGGATGGCGACGGTGGCAAGGCGGATCGGGATCATGATGCCGAGCGCCAGATAGAGCCCCATCAGCGAATTGCCGCGGAAGCGGTATTCCGACAGCGAGAAAGCCGCCATGGCGCCGAACAAAAGCACGAAGAACAGCGAGGCGACGGTGACGACAAGGCTGTTCTGGAAATAGTGGATGAAATCGCCCTGGCCGATCACCGTCGTGTAGCCGATTAGATCGAAGGTTTTCGGCGTCGGCGGCGCCAGCGGCGCACCGAAGATGGCGGCGCGCGACTTGAATGAGTTGACGATGACGATGATTACCGGAAACAGCGCGATCGCCGTGTAGGTCAGAAGGATCGCATGCGCGCCAATGGTGCGGGGCAGCGAGCGGGTTGCCGTGCTCATGTGGCGCCTCAGAACTGGTAGCGACGCAGGCGCGTCTGCACGAGGAACAGGTAGACGCAGACGCCGCCCAGGATGATCAGGAACATCATCGTGGCGATTGCCGCGCCCATGTTGGGATCACCGATCTGCAACTGGAAGCCGAAGAAGGCACGGTAGAGGAAGGTGCCGAGGATATCGGTTGAATAGTTCGGCCCGGCCAGCGCCCCTTGCGCGGTGTAGATCAGGTCGAACGCGTTGAAATTACCGACGAAGGTCAGGATCGAGATGATGCCTATCGACGGCAGGATCAGCGGCAGCTTGATCTTCCAGAACTGCGACATGCCGGTGATGCCGTCGCATTCAGCCGCCTCGATCACCTCTTCGGGGATGGATAAGAGCGCCGCATAGATCAGCATCATTGGGATGCCGACGAACTGCCAGACCGAGATCAGGCTGAGTGTGGTCAGCGCGTACTGCTCCTTGCCCAACCAGGGCGTGAACAGGCTCTTGAGGCCGACCAGATCGAGCAGATGCGGCGCCACGCCCCACAGCGGCGACAGGATCAGCTTCCAGGCGAAGCCGACAATGACGAAGGACAGGATCGTCGGCACGAAGATCGCCGTTCGGTAGAAGGCGGAGAATCTCAGCCGCGGGCTCGACAGCAGCGCCGCCAAAAGGACGCCGATGGGATTCTGCACCAGCATGTGGATGATGAAGAACCAGACATTGTTCCGGAGAGCATTCCAGAAGCCCACCGACCAGTTAGGATCGCCGAACAGCGTGCGGAAGTTTGCCAGTCCCACGAAGACTTGGGACTGGTCTATGTTGCGGAACAAGGAGAGCTGCAGCGTGCCGGCCAGCGGCAGGATCATGATTGCCGTATAGACCAGCACTGCCGGCGCCAGGAAAACGCCGATATGCCAACGGAACGGTCTTTTCGGTGCTGCGGCCATGCGTTCGGTCCCCGCCGATCAGGTCTTGTTATTGCCGTCAAAGAGCGCGGCGCCTCCCTCCCCCTCGAGGGGAGGGTGCCTCGCAAAGCGAGGCGGGTGGGGTCGGCAGAGGCAGCGCGCCATCGTCGTTCGACCGTGCTTTCCAGCAGCGATCAAGCCGCAGCCTGCCTCGACCGACCCCCTCTGTCGCCTTCGGCGACATCTCCCCCTTGAGGGGGGAGACAACGCTTCGCCGCACTCTTACTTCGCCGGCTTGTACCAGCTGTCGAGACCGTCCTGCAGTTTCTTGGCGGCAGCTTCCGGCGTGTCGGTGCCGTTGATGACGTTAGCCGATTCAACCCATGTCTCGTTTTCGAGGTTCGGCGTACCGCGGCCCAGGATCTGGTAAGTCGAGCGGATCGTCGACTTGCACTTGTCGCGCCAGGAGACGAATTCCTGCGCCAGCGGGTCTTCCATCTTCACCGGCGTGTTGTTCAGGCTGAAGAAGCCCGGCAGCGCGTTGGCATAGATGGTGGCAAAATCAGGCGAGGCGACCCAGGACAGGAAGGTCTTGGCCGCATCCGCGTTCTTCGAGGCCGCATTGAGGCCCATGCCGATGTCGGTGTGGTCGGAGATGTAGCAGGTGTCGCCGGCCTTCTGCACCGGCGGCGGGAAGGCGCCCATCTTGAACTGCGCCTGCGTGTTGAACAGGCCGATCTCCCACGAGCCGGCCGGGTAGATGGCGGCGCGGCCGAGCGTGAACAGGTTCTGGCTGTCCGGATAGGTCTGCGCCTCGAAGCCGTCGCCGAGATAGTCCTTCCACTTGGCCAGTTCCTTGAAGGGCTCGACCCACTGAGGGTCGGTCAGCTTCTGCTCGCCCTTGATCAGTGCGGCGCGGCCTTCCTCGCCCTTCCAGTAGTTCGGGCCGATGTTCTGGTAGCCCATGGTGGCGGCTTCCCAGAGGTCCTTGGTGCCCATCGCCATCGGAATGTAGGTGCCGTCGGCCTTGATCTTGTCGAGCGCGGCGTAGAATTCCTCATTCGTGGTCGGCACCTTGATGCCGAGCTTGTCGAAGGCGTCCTTGTTGTAGATGAAGCCATGGATGACCGAGGCCATCGGCACGCAGAATGTCGCCTTGCCGTCGTCGGTCTGCCAGGCCGACTTGGCCACCGGGGAGAAGTTCTCCATGCCCGGCAGCGCCGACAGATCGGCGAGGTTGCCCTTCTTGAAGAGTTCCAGCGACTTGTCGAACGGGCGGCAGGTGATCAGGTCGCCGGCCGAGCCGGCGGCGAGCTTGGCGCCGAGGGCGGCGTCATATTCGGTTGGCGCCGACGGCGCGAACACCACCTTGATGCCCGGGTTCTTGGCTTCGAAGGCCGGGATCAGCTTGTCCTTCCAGATGGCAAGGTCGTCGCCGCGCCAGCTTTCGATGTTGAGCGTTACGTCGTCGGCATAAGCCACCCCGGCGGAGCCGAGAACGCTGGTGCCGAGAAGAAGTGCCGTCAGTAGCTTCGTTGTCATGCTCAGTCTCCCTGTTGACCTTTTTCAGGTTCGGTTTTGATGAGAACAGAGGCATTGCGCCCCTTGCTCCCCTCGATCGCGGAAAGCGCCGGCCGCAGTTTGTGGCCGGTCCCTTCCAATATCTTCTCGGCTGCATCGGCGCTGGCGGCGCCGGCGGCGAGCAGAATAGCGGTCTTGACGACGCCGCCGCTCCTTTCGAGCAGGCGGGCCGCCTCGTCCTTGTCGCGCCCGCTGACGGCGGCAACGATGCGTGCGGCGCGGTCGCGCAGCTTGATGTTGTCGGCCATGAGGTTGACCATGTAGCCGTCATGGACATGGCCGAGATGAATGGCGGCGAGCGTCGACAGCATGTTGAGCGCGATCTTCTGGGCGGTGCCTGCGCCCATGCGCGTTGAGCCGGCAATCAGCTCCGGCGGCGTTTCGAGCAGGATGGCGATGTCGGCCAGCCGCAGCAGCGGCGCATCCCTGTTGTTGGCGATGGCAATGGTCGCCGCACCGCGGCGCCTGGCGTCCTCGATCGCCCCGACTGCATAAGGTGTCGAGCCGCTGGCCGAGACGGCGATCAGGCAGTCGCCCTTGCCGATGCGGGCGGCGGCAACTGCTGCCGAAGCTTCCTCGGTGTCGTCCTCCGGCCCGCCGGCCAGTGTCTTGAAGGCCTCGTCGCCGCCGGCGATCAGGATGGCGATGCGGTCGCGTTGGATGCCGAAAGTGCCCGGCAGCTCAAGCGCATCGGCCAGTGCCATCAGGCCCGAACTGCCGGCAGCCGCATAGGCGAGCTTGCCGCCGCTTTTCAGTCTGCTTGCGATGATTTCGGCTGCCGCGGCAATGGCAGGAATGGCGCCGTGCACAGCCTTGGCGGCCTCGATCTGTGCGTTGGCCAACGAGGAAAGGACGGCTTCCGGGGCCTGGATATCCAGTTCCTCGGCATTCTGGTGAAGCGCTTCGGTGCGCGTTTCGGCCATCCGCTTTCCTCCAATCGAGAAAACCATACCAAAAAAATACCACTTGTCCACACGCATTAATGAAATCCTTGCGGCGGTGCAGGCTTGCGAACGAAATTGGCTGATTTTCCAACAAACTACGCCTTAACTTTTTTGAAACGGAAATTAATCCTTGGCTATTGGTATTTTATTGGTATTATCCACCCGGAGGAGAAATCGCGTGAACTTCGTGCTCGGCATCGATGGCGGCGGCACCAGCTGCAGGGCGGCCCTTGCAACGGCCGACGGCAGCGTCCTCGGCCGCGCCAAAAGCGGTGCCGCCAACATCCGAACCGATCTCACCGGCGCCAGGACGAACATCGTCGACGCAGCGCAGCAGGCCTTTGTCGCCGCGGGCAGGGATCCCGCACTGATCCCGCAAACTCCGGCCGTTCTCGGTCTTGCCGGCGCCAATGTCGGCACCTACCGGCAGCAGCTCGAAGCGATCCTGCCGTTCCGCATCAGCCGCGTCGAGACCGATGCCGAGATCGCGCTGGAAGGCGCGGTTGGCTCAGGCGAGGGCGCCATGGCCATACTCGGCACCGGCACCGCTTATATGGCGCGCAGACGAGGCAAGTCGCGCGCCATCGGTGGCTGGGGTTTTCAGGTCGGCGACCAGGGCAGCGGCGCCCGCATCGGCCGCGACCTGCTCGAGCAGACGCTGCTCGCCTATGACGGCATCCGCCAGGGATCGCCGCTGACGCAGACCATGCTCGCCATTTTCCGCAACAATCCCGAGGATGTGGTCGAATTCACCACCAATGCCAAGCCCGGCGATTTCGGCGGCTTCGCGCCCAAGGTGTTCGAACATGCCGAAAAAGGCGACGCCGTCGCTATCTGGATCCTCGACAAGGCGGTCGCCGATGTCGAGGCAGCGCTTGGCGTGCTCGACCTCGGCGGCGACGATCCGCTCTGCCTGCTCGGCGGGCTGGCGCCGCTTTATGCGCCGCGCCTGTCGGCCCGCTACCGGGCGCTGCTGAAACCGCCGCTCGATGACGCGCTGGGCGGCGCGGTGCAGATGGCGGTTCGGATTTTCGCAAACACGGCGGAGGCAGCTCGATGAGCGAGGCCGCCGACCAGATATTCGCGGCGCTGAAACAATCGTCGCAGAGTGGCGCGCCGCTCTATCTGCAGCTCAGGAAGAGCATCGAGGATGCGGTCAAACGCGGGCTGATCGGACCTGGCGATGCGCTGCCTTCCGAGCGCGACATCGCCAGCAAGGCCGACATTTCGCGCGTCACCGTGCGCAAGGCGGTGCAGGACCTGGTCAAAGGCGGCATCCTCGTCCAGCGCCATGGTTCCGGCACCTTCGTTGCGCCGCGCATGGAGCGCGTCGAGCAGTCGCTGTCGATGCTGACCTCGTTTACCGAAGACATGGCGCGGCGCGGCATGGCGGTGCGTTCGGCTTGGCTCGACCGCGGCCTCTATCCGCCGTCGCCCGACGAGATGATGGTGCTCGGCCTGGCGTCGAACGAATTGGTTGCGCGCGTGGCGCGCCTTCGTATCGCCAACGACACGCCGCTGGCGATCGAGCGCGCCTCGCTATCGACAAGCGTGCTGCCCGATCCGGCGGCGATTGGTTCGTCGCTCTACGCCGCGTTGGAAAAGACCGGCAACAGGCCGGTGCGGGCGGTGCAGCGCATTTCCGCCACCAACCTCGGCGATGGCGACGCACATCTGCTGGAAGTACCGCCGGGCATTGCCGGCCTGCACATCGAGCGTATCTCCTATCTGGCGAGCGGCAAGGTGATCGAGTTTACCCGCTCCATCTACAGGGGCGACGCCTATGATTTTGTCGCCGAACTCCGGCTGAGCGGGCCGGGCGAAGAGGGCCGGCCATGACCGCGACAACGACCCATATGCGGCGCGAGATCGAGGAGATCCCGGAGGCCACCGCCCGTCTGCTCGATGGCTCGGCCGCGGTGCTGACGGAAGCTGGACGCGGCATTCGCGAGCGCGACCCGAATTTCGTCGTCACCGTGGCGCGCGGCTCGTCCGACCATGCCGCAACCTTCATGAAATATGCCGTGGAGTTGACCGCCGGGCTGGCGGTTGCATCGGTCGGCCCGTCGATCGCCTCGATCTATGGCGCCAAGCTGAAGCTGGGCGGCTCGGCCTGCCTGGCGATCTCGCAGTCCGGCAAGAGCCCGGACATCGTTGCAATGGCGCAAGCGGCGAGGACCGGCGGTTCGCTGACCGTCGCCATCACCAACACCGCCGATTCGCCGCTGGCGCGGGCTTCGGACTACGCGATCGACATCCTGGCCGGACCGGAGCGCAGCGTCGCGGCGACGAAGACCTTCGTCAATTCAGCCGTCGCAGGACTCGCCTTGATGGCGCATTGCACCGGCGACGAGAAACTCCTGGTGGCGCTCGCGCGCTTGCCGGAGCATTTTCGCAAGGCGATCGCCTGCGACTGGATGGCGCTGGCTGGGGCACTCGAGACGCCGAAATCGCTGTTCATTCTCGGCCGCGGCCCGTCGGCGGCGATCGCCAACGAGGCGGCGCTGAAATTCAAGGAAACCTGCGCCATGCATGCGGAAGCCTATAGTGCCGCCGAGGTCATGCACGGCCCGCTGGCGCTGGTCGGTCCCGGTTTCCCGGTGCTGGCTCTGGCTGCTCGCGATGCGTCCGAGCCATCGGTGGCCGATGCCGCCGACAGCCTGGCCGGCAAGGGCGCTGCCGTCTTTGTGACGTCGAACAAGGCAAAGAGCGCTCAGCGCCTGCCGCATGTCGCAACCGGTCATCCGCTGACCGACCCGCTGACGCTGATCGTGTCGTTCTATGGTTTCGTCGAGGCTTTTGCCCGCCATCGCGGCCTCGACCCCGACACGCCGCCCAATCTGCGCAAAGTAACGGAAACCCTATGAGCGACCGTTTTGCCCTGACTGGCGCCCGGATTTTCGATGGCGACGACTGGCACGACAATGCGGCGCTCGTGTGCGACGGCCTCGTCGAGGCCATTGTTGCCGCCGGCGCCATTCCATCCAATGTTGCGCGTATCGAGACCGGCGGCGGCATGCTGGCGCCTGGCTTCGTCGATCTGCAGGTCAATGGCGGCGGCGGCGTCATGCTCAACGACCATCCGGACGTCGCCTCGATCGAGACCATCTGCCGGGCGCACGCACCCTTCGGCACGGCGGCGCTGTTGCCGACGCTGATCACCGACACGTCCGAGATCACCGCCGCGGCGGTTGCGGCCGGAGCCGAGGCGGCACGGAGGAAGGTGCCGGGGTTCCTGGGCCTGCACCTCGAAGGGCCGCATCTGTCGATCGCCCGCAAGGGCGCACATGACCCGGCTTTGATCCGGCCGATGCTAGACTCCGACCAGACGATGCTGATCGCCGCACGGAAAAACCTGCCCGTGCTGCTGACGACGGTGGCGCCCGAATCCGTCGAGCCCAGCCAGGTGTCGGCGCTTAGCAAGGCCGGGATTGTCGTCAGCATCGGCCATTCCGATACCGGCTATGCCACGGCTCGCGCCTTTGCCGAGGCCGGCGCAACCGTGGTCACCCATCTGTTCAATGCGATGAGCCAGATCGGCAATCGCGAGCCAGGGCTAGCGGGCGCCGCAATCGATACCGGCACATTCTATGCCGGGATCATCGCCGACGGTATCCATGTCGATCCGGCCACCATGGCCATCGCCTTGCGCGCCAAGCAGGGGCCGGGCAAGATACTGCTCGTTACCGATGCCATGGCGACGATCGGCACCGACATGACCTCGTTCACGCTGAACGGCCGCACCATCCACCGCAAGGATGGGAGGCTGACACTTGCCGACGGCACGCTGGCGGGCGCGGATCTCGACATGATTTCCGCGGTGCGCTTCATGCACCGCGTCGTCGGTCTCGACCTCGATGAAACCTTGCGCATGGCCTCCCTCTATCCGGCGCAGGCGATCGGCCAGTCGCACCGGCTCGGGCGCTTCGCCAACGGTACCGCGGCCAACATCGTTTCGCTGTCGGACGATCTGGACATTAAAAGCGTCTGGATCGATGGTGCCAAGGTTTTTGCAGGCAGCCCTGCTCGTTAGGGTTAGCCGGCTTTGGACGTATAGAGGTCCTTGTAGGCTTCGCGCAGGAGGTTCTTCTGCACCTTGCCCATCGTGTTGCGCGGCAGTTCGTCGACGAAGATCACCCGTTTCGGATGCTTGTACCTGGCGAGGCGCCCGGCGATGGCCTCGACGATCCCTGCGGCGCTGATGGTCGAGCCCGGCGCCCTCACCACGACAGCGGTGACGCCTTCGCCGAAATCCGGATGGGCAACGCCGATGACAGCGCTTTCGGCGACGCCAGGCAGCGCGTCGATCTCGCTCTCGACTTCCTTTGGATAGATATTGTAGCCGCCGGAAATGATCAGGTCCTTGCCGCGGCCAACGATGTGGACATAGCCGTCGGCATCGATCAGCCCGAGATCGCCGGTGATGAAGAAACCGTCGTCACGGAATTCGGCCCTTGTCTTTTCCGGCATGCGCCAGTAGCCGCAAAAGACGTTCGGGCCCTTGACCTCGATCATGCCGACCTCGCCCCGGGCAAGTGTTTCGCCGCCATCGGGATCGGCGATGCGCAGGGAGACGCCGGGCAAGGGGAAGCCAACCGTGCCGGCTCGCCGCTCTTCCTCGTATGGATTCGACGTGTTCATGTTGGTCTCGGTCATGCCGTAGCGCTCGAGGATGGCGTGGCCGGTGCGCTCTCGCCAGGCTCTGTGCGTCTCGGCCAACAGCGGCGCCGAGCCGGAAATGAACAGGCGGATGTTTTTCGCCGCTTGCCGGTTCAAACCGTCCTGCTGCAGCAGGCGGACGTAGAATGTCGGCACGCCCATCAGCACGGTGGCGCGCGGCAGCAGCGAGACGATGCGGGCCGGGTCGAATTTGGTTTCGAACAGCATCGAGGCGCCGGCCATCAGGACGACATTGGTGGCGACGAAAAGGCCATGCGTGTGGAAAACCGGCAGCGCGTGAATCAGCACGTCTGCGGCAGTGAAGCGCCAGAGGTCGACCAGCACCCGCGCATTCGAGGCGAGGTTTTCGTGGCTGAGCATGGCGCCTTTCGAACGGCCGGTGGTGCCGGAGGTGTAGAGGATCGCAGCAAGGTCGTCCGGTCCGCGCGCCACGTCGTGGAAGTCCACGGCCGCCTCAGAGGCGCGATCGGTCAACGAACCCTCGCCCTTGCTGCCGAGTGTCGCGACCGCAGCGCCCGAGGCCTGCGCCAAAGCGCCGATCTCGGTCACTCGCGCCGGGTCGCAGACGATCAGTCGCGGCTCGGCATCCCTGAAGAAATAGTCGAGCTCGGTCAGCGTATAGGCGGTGTTGAGCGGCAGGAAGATCGCGCCGGCACGCAGACAGGCGAGATAGAGGAAAATGGCCTCCGGGCTCTTCTCGACCTGAACGGCGACGCGGTCGCCGGCTTCGACGCCCAGCTGCGACACCACATGTGCCAGTTGAGCGGAGCGCGCCAGCATTTCGCCATAGCTGATCGAGCGCCCGTCCTCTGCCTCCATCAAAAGGCGTCCGGGCGTGGGCATCCGGGCACGGAAAGCATCGAACAGATGGTTGCTCACAAGTCCCCCCGAGCGGCTGTCTCCGGCCGAACGGCGGCGGTCAGCCGGCCGCCTTGTCCGCCGCTGCCCTGATTGCCTCGATGTTTGCCCGATAGGCTGCGACGCTGCCGCCCTTGAAAATGGCCGCACCGGCGACCAGCACGCTGGCGCCGGCGGCGGTGACCAGGGGCGCAGTTTCCGGCGAAATGCCGCCGTCGATCTCGATCCGGATCGGCCTGTCACCGATCAGCGCCTTCACCCGCTTCACCTTGTCTACGATCGCCGGAATGAAGGCCTGGCCGCCGAAGCCCGGATTAACCGTCATGATCAGGATAAGATCGAGCCGGTCGAGCACGTATTCGATCATCGTCTCCGGTGTCGCCGGGTTGAGCGACACACCGGCCTTCTTGCCAAGGTTTTTGATCGTCTGCAGCGAGCGGTCGAGATGCGGCCCGGCTTCGGCGTGCACCGTGATGCCGTCGCACCCGGCCTCGGCGAAGGCGGCCAGATAGGGGTCGGCGGGGGCGATCATCAGATGGCAGTCGAAGAAGGCCTTGGTGCGGTTGCGGATCGCCTTGATCACCGGCGGCCCGAAGGTGATGTTGGGGACGAAATGCCCGTCCATGACGTCGAGATGGATCCAGTCGGCGCCGGCGGCCGCCACCGCCTCGACCTCGTCGCCGAGCTTCGAGAAATCGGAAGCCAGCACCGATGGCGCGATCAGGGTTTTTTGAGCCATGTCCGCTTCCCGTTGTTGAGCCCCATCGGCGTAATCATCTCGGCGCCGCTTGTCGACAGGAATCCGGCGTCAATACCGCATCCGCGCAGAAGGGGAGAAGCGGTGCGAGCCACTTCTCTCCTGTGCAGACCTTTCCTCCAGTGCAAGGACTTTCCAGGGCAAGGACTTTCCAGGGCAAGGCCTTGGATTTCAGTTCGGATGAAGCCGCGGCCTGGCCGTCCGTGGCAGGAAGAGCTTGCCGTTGCCTTGTTTCACCTTCTGCAGATCGGACTTCTTCAGCGGCGGCTTGGGCACACAATGTCCACGCACCAGTTTTTCGGTTGCACGGCAGGCGGTGACGATCACCGGGTTCTTGACGCATGCCTTGCCGACCAAATGATAGCCGCGCTTGCAGTCGATGACGACCGGCGGCTTGCGCACGCATCTTCCGTCGATGCGCAGCTCATTGCGGTTGCACCTGTCGGCGATCACCGGATTCCTTACGCATTCTAGTCCGATCTGATGGTAGCCGGGCAGGCAGTGGATGCTGATGCCAATGCACTTGCCATTGACGAGCTTTTCGGTGCTGCGGCACGCGCCCACGAGCGGCCTGTCGATGCATTTGCCGTGGATCAGCTTCTGGCTTGGCAGACATTTACGGCCGGGATCGACGACGACCGGAGGCAGCTTGGGCTGATCGGAATCCGGACGGGTGGTCGAGACGAGATCGTTGGCCTTCGGATCGAAGGTGCGCTTTATGCAGGTGAAATCCTCCGTATCCGTATCGACGGTCGCGATTGAACCGTTCTGCTTGATTTCCTGCAGGGTGCATTGGATCGAGCGCGTCCTGACGATGCTGAGATCGTGCGCGGCGCTCGCCTTGAACACACCGCCATTGTTGAAGGCCGCAGTCGTGCCGGTAAAGAAGGCACCATTCGAGCAACTGATGCGGTAGTGAAACGCGCCCGGCGCATCGCGCTCGACTTCGAACGCCACCTGCCCCTTGCGCGGGCAGAGTTTCTTGAGGCCGGCGCTGTCGGACACGGTGACCTCGCCCTGCCAGTCCGAATGAACCGGCGGGTTGACGGGGTTGTCCTGCGGTGAATCGGTGAAGCCGCCGCCGCCGGAACTCGTGCAATGGACGGTGATGTCCTTCCAGCCGTCGAAGGGCTCGAACGGGCCGTTGCCGACAATCTCGGCCTTGTATTGGAAATAGGCGGTGGCGCCGACATCCTCCCATTTTTCATAAAGCGCGAAATAGCCGTTCTTCGCTGCATCGTACGAAGCCCATGCCTGCTGCACCTCGGAGGTGATCGGCCCACCGTCCTTCTGGCGCCAGATGCGCATCGTAACCGGCCCGGCCTGGTTGGCTTGCGCCCGGCTGGTGACCCTGAGCGAAGGGCAAACAGTGCCAGGCGCGGAGCCTGGCTGATTGGACTGGTATGTCGTCAAGAACAGCTTGACGTCATTCACGTCGAACTCGCCGAAATCGGTGGCGATGTCCTGGACCTTTGGTTTGACGACCGCATCGCAGACGATTTGAACGTCGAACGAGCCATGCTCGGCATAGTGCGATCCGTACAGCGGATGCGGCCAGCTGCCGCCCTGTACTTCGCTGACCGCATTGTCCATGTCGAGAGCGGTGTCGGTGGCTGCCGAGAAACTGGCGTGGAATGTGTGCGTGAATGAATAGGATTTGGTCGGGCCGTCGGCCTGGAGGTGCTGGTTGCACTTGGCGGCGATCTCATCGCCATCGGGTACGACGGCGATGCCGGTATTCGACGACAGCGGGATGATGGAGGGATCAAAGGAGAAATTTTCCTGGTGGTCGTAGTCGCGACCAAGCGGCGAGGCACTCCAGATCGGCGGGAACGCCTGGCACTGGCCTGGTCCGCAGACACCAAGCGATACGGCGACATCCTGCACATAACCCGGCCACCAGAGATCGAGCTTCATGTGGCCCCAGAACTGGACGTTGCCGCTTTTCAGCGTGTCCCATTTCTGCTTGTCGCTCGAGCCGACATGGATTGTCGTGTTGGCGCTTTCCGTATGGAATGACATCGATTTTATGTTCGCCTGCTTGGCGAAGGCCGGCGTGCCTGCAAGCGAGGCTGCGATCAATGCAGTGGTCGCCACAGTTCGGAAAAGACGTTTGGCTGAAGGCATTTCCCTCTCCTGATGGGTTGATGGGGTCCTTCAGGAGTTTGTCGCTGCTGACTGCCGTAAGGTTCATGCAAGCCGCCGAAATACGGCGCCGCCAAAGAAAAAACCCGCCGGATCGCTCCGGCGGGTTTGGGTGACGCGAACCATCACCGTTTGAAGTTCCGCGCGCGATCCTATTGCTCGAGCTGCGGCTTGCGCCTTGGCACGACCTGCTGAAGAACCTTTGGATTCAGCAGCAGGCTCGGTTTGCGGATCGGCTGGCACTGGCCATTGATCGGCCGCGCGCCCGGTGCGCATTCCAACCGTGGTTTGCGGCAGGCGCCGTCGCGCAGCTCTGTCCCACGCGGGCAGACGCAAACGCCACGCTTGTTGTGGATCTGACCAGGTATCGGGCACTCCACCACAACAGGCTTCTTGCGCCTGCAGGCATTGCCCTGCACTTCCGTGCCCCGCGGGCAGACGCAATCGCCGTTGGCGTCGTGGATCTGCCCGCGGATGGTGCACTGCTCCGGCTTCGGCTGGATTGGCCGGCAGGCACTATCCCTGACTTCCGTGCCCCGCGGGCAGACGCAATCGCCAGCGGCATTGTGGATCTGACCACGAATGGTGCACTGCTCCGGCTTCGGCTGGATTGGCCGGCAGGCATTGCCCCTGACTTCCGTACCCCGCGGGCAGACGCAATCGCCAGCGGCGTCGTGGATCTGGCCACGGATGGTGCACTGCTCGGGCCTTGGCTGGATTGGCCGGCAGGCATTGCCTCTGACTTCGGTGCCCCGCGGGCAGACGCAATCGCCGGCAGCGTCGTGGATCTGGCCACGGATGGTGCACTGCTCGGGCTGCGGCTTGCTGCCCACGCAAGCGCCGTTCTCCAGCTCGGTTCCGCGCGGACAGACGCAGCGTCCGTCTTCGGTACGGATCTGGCCTTTGAGCAGAACGCAAGGTTTTGGCTTCGGCACGATGACCGTGCCGCTCCCGGACGAGCATTGGCCATTGCGGAAGGTCGTGCCGGGCGGGCAGACGCAGTTGCCGACGTCGTTCATGACGAAGCCTGCCGAGCATTCCTTCTTCATCTCATTCCTGATGGTGAAGGGATGGCAGGCATAGGCCTTGCCGCGATCACCCTGCACGTTGGCCGCACCGCGGGACAACACGTCGCCACCGCCTTGCACCGGCGTGTTCGGAGAGAGCACGCCGACGCAGTTCTGGCCGTTTACAGTGCCCTGCAGATTGGCCAGACGGCCGTCGTCGGGAATGGTCACGGTCACTTTGTGCACGTGGCTTTCCCCCGCGCCGAGCGTCAGTTGGGCGATGCAGGACACAGGCAAGGTTGCCGGCTCCGGCGAGCAGCCGAAGGGCGGATCGATCGAGGTGATCGCAACGCCCTCCAGCCGGCCGAGGCCTTCGACGCCGATGGCATCGCCGATGCGAACCGGGCCGGAGAAGGCGCTCGCGCCATCGTTCGTGATGGTGATCTCGAACGAGCAGGGCTGGCCGGGCTTGCACTCGGCGTCGCCGGTCTTCTCGACGCGGATGGTCGAGGCGCCGCCGCCCTTGGCGCAGGCCTGGCCGATCGGATAGACGATGTCGTCTCCCGGAGCCGGGCCGTAGGAGCCGCGTGCGCAGTTCTCGAATTCGCCGTTCGCGGCAACCGTCACGTCGAAATGGCGGCTGGTTCCAGGCGTCATAACAGCGCCGGGAATCTGGCAGGACAGTGTGTTGGCCGGAACCGGTCCGCAAGCCCATTCCGCGCCGTCTGGGGTGACGGCCTGGATCTGGACCGGCGCTCCGCCGGCTATCAGTGTCGCTGCATCGTTGATCCGCACCGGACCGGTCGGGGCAGTGGTGCCGAGGCTGATGACCGTAATGCGGCAGGAAACGACCGCAGCACCGGCCAGCGAACCATTGCACACCTTGGTGATGCGCAGGGCCGGCTGGCCGCCATTCGGATGACGGATGCGTTCCTTGGCGCAGGCCCTGTTATTGGTGATGTCGTTCTCACCGGGAATAGCCTTCACCTCGGCGCAGTTCTCGACACTGTCGGGCCGGTAGTTGGCCGGCATCACCGCCCTGACGAAGATCGGCGTCGAGGCGCCAGGCAACAGCACGATGCCGGCGTTGTCGCAGCGGAACTGGCCGGGGCCGTTCGGTCCGCATGTCCATGGCGGCGTCGGGCCGAAGGTCGAGGATGCCGGCGCGCCGCCCGGATAGGTATCGACGAGCGTCAGCGGCCCATTATAGGGGACGCTGCCATTGTTGATTATGTCGACCACGAAGGTGCAGACGCCATCGGCCGAACAGAATTCGGTGCGGGCGCGCTTCTTCAGGATCAGGTCGACCTTCTTCTCCACCGGCGGCCGGCAGTCGCGGTCACGATCGCCACGCCGGCAGACCGGGATCGAAGCACAGCCGCGATCGTTTTGCTGGCTGCCGAAAAGCGGCTTGCCGCTGGCGCCGTAATTGTAAGTGGCGCAGTTGCGCAAGACGCTGCCTCGCCAGCCTGCGGCCGGCTTGAAGCCGAGCTTGAGGTCGACAGAGGCACCCGGATTGAGCGTGGTCACCGGATGAGTGCAAATCATCGGGGTGGTTCCAGGCGCGCAGACCCAAGGCGGGTTCGGCCCTGAATCGAGGGTGGAGCCGGCCGGCAGGGTGACTTCGTCGAGCACGATCTTGCCGTGGTAGGGTGCATCGCCGACATTGGTGACCCTGATGGTGAAGTCGCAGCCGCCGCCCATCGTGCAACGTTGCACGTCGGCGCGCTTTTCGACTTTCAGATCCGGTTCCTGGTCCTTCGGTGGGCAGCGCTGATCACGCGGGATGACGATATCGATGGTGTGCGTACAGCACAGGCCCCAGCCCTCCCTCGGGCCGGCATAGGTTTCGATACCGGTGACGATGATGTGGATGACGTCGCCGGGTGAAGCGCCGACGATCTTCCAATTGAGCACACCGCCGCCGGCCGGCACCAATTGCGTGTCGGGAATGATGGTGATGCCGGGTGTCGTCGTCGAAAGCTGCACCCATTTGCCGGCCATCTCTGGGCCGACCGGCATGTGGTAGATGAAGGCGCCGCCGCCGGGCAAGCAATCGACCGTGCCGCGCTCCACCTTGAAGCATTCCTTGCCGGGAGGTGGAGGCGGCGGGTTGCACCTGGTGACGTCGATCTTGATCGAGGTCTTTGCACCCGTGAGATAATTGCCGTCGTCCGGCTTGCCCGGATCCTGCGACGGGATTTCGATGCCGGCGCCGCGTTCGCGGCTCACGTTGACCACGCCCTGGTTGTGAACGATCGTCGGCGACGGAAACGCCGCATGGTCGATCTTGGCGGTGATCTGGAACGTGATGACGCGCTCGTTCGCAGCGCCGATGCCGTCGAGATCGCTGGCGGAAATCCGGAAATCGGACACCGTCGCGGTATCGTCCGGGCCAGCCGAACTGCTGATCGCAGCACCGGGCAGCGGTCCGCCGGACGCATCGGTGCCGTCGCCGGTCACATGCACGCCGACGACGCGCAGGCCGTGCGGGAGCTGGTCCCTGAAATCGAGCCTGACCTTTTTCAGCATGGCGGCGAGGCCCGGGCTGGCAAAACCCTGCGGATTGCCGCGCAAGCCAAAGCTCAGCGAATATACGACATAGTCGCAGCCTCTCTGGGTGCCTTTCTTGGTGAAGAAGGGCACGATCCGGCCCGGCTCCGGATTGACGGTGCGAGGATTGTCGAAATCGAGCCTGGGATCTGGAACGGCAGTGTAGATGCCCGCATCGGCAGGCTTGGTCTTGGCCGGAGCAAGGTCTTCAGCGAAGCCTTGCAGCGGACTCAGCATGGCGACCGCGATACCGGCCGCCATCAGCCAGCGCACGCCGCGCCTGGCGAGTGACAGGGGTTTCATGATGGTCTCCATGACGGATGATTGTTTGCCGGTTGATGGGCTGCTTGTCGCAGGCGGGAAAAATGCGAGATTGCTCATCTTCCCCTCCTCACGGTTCGCAGCTGACGGCTGGGGTTCTGAGCCGCAAGGTCATCTTGCAGCAAGGGTAGTAGCCACCCTTGTCGCTATCGGACTGCCTGTAGAAGCAGAGCCCGACATCGACCGTATCGCCAGGGTAATGGCCGGTGATGCCGATCGTGTATGGCGCGCCGGGCGCATGCGACAGAGGTGAAGTCACCCCAACGCCAGGCGTCCTGGACAGAGCCTTGATCGAATCGCCGCCAAAGCCGGCATGGTCATGGAGATAGAGATCGGCCTCGAGGCCGGGGGGCGTGCAGAAATACCTGACATCCTCGACATCAAGGCAAGGAGGCAGATTGCCGGGGGGCGGAAAGTCCGGCGGATAGAACGGTGGCAGATAGCCGCCCGGCACCTGCTCGTAATAGCCGGCACGGCCTTCGCAGGGGCGCCAGACCTCGACGTCGCCGACATGGCCTTCGACTTCCGGGTCTTCGAAATAATTGTCGAAGTCGACGAACCACGCGCCGAAAGGCGGCATGTTGGCCGGCTTGACCAGTGCCGTCGGCGTGATTTGCACGCCGTGCACGGCGAGCGGCCCGCCGGCTGCGAGTTGTTCGGCAAGCTCCGGGTTGTCGCGCAACTTGTCGCCGGTATCGACCAGCGTGTCGGTGCAGACGCCGGTATCGAGATTGCCTTCGGCATCGTAGCCATATTGCAGGTCGAGGCCGCCGGCCGACTGTCGGTTGTCTTGCGGGAAGCCGACCGCATATTCCTGCGGCACTTCCACCCAGGCCGATTCCGTCGCCGGATCGTCCGGATTTTCGCGCCAGTAGCGGATGACCTCACCCTTGCCGGAATCGGCGAACTGGCTGTAGTCGTAGCGGTTCTCCACCGGGCCGCGCTGGGCCAGGTACATGAAGCCCTCGTTGTCGAAGGCGATGTCGGTGACCGCGTAATCCTTGTCGGCCTTGACCGTCAGTTCCCAGCGCGGGTCGCCGGCGAAACTGCCGTCGCCGGCAACGCCCACCGACCAGATCTCCGCCTTATCACCGACCGAATAATAGAGCCGGCCGCCACGATAGGCGACCGACCAGACGCGGCGCTCGTCCTGCGTGTAGCCCCAGCTGTCGGGGTCCTCGCTGTCGAAGGCAGCACCCTGGATGTCAATCACCGAGCCGTCGTCGGCAAGGGCGGCAAGCCCGTGCGCCGGGCGGCCGGCTATGCCGTGGTCGAACGTGTCGAGCAGCGCGCCATTGGCGTCGATGCGGTGGATGAGGCCGGTGTCGAGATCGCTGGCGAAGAACTGGCGGTGGATATTGTCGAAAGTGACGTCGCCGATGCCGGGACCGCTATTGGCGTCGATATCGGCGAATTTCGAGACGGCGCCGGTGATGCCGTCGATCTTCCAGATCGTTCCGGAGCCGCCGCCGTTTTCGGTGCCGAACTGGCCGTCCATGAAGACCGCGTCAGCCGTGCCGCGGCGCTGCCGCTCCGGCCGGCCGTCGGCGTCGCCGTCTGGCGTGACTATGCGGATGCCGTGCAGCGACGTCGCGCCGGCATAGAGGTTTGGAATGGCCGATGGAACGCCGTCGCGCACGCCGTCGTCGTAGGTGATGCCGAACACCTGGCCGATTTGCCCGGCCGTGACCTCGAACGGTGGCGGGGTGAAGACCAATTGGCCAGACGCCGGCCCGCCCAGCCTTGAGACGTCGAAGATGCGCAAGGTCGCGCGCGCCGTGTCGATGAAGGTTTCGTCGACGGGATCGACGCCCGGCGGCAGGCCTTCCTCGAAATTGGGAATGATGGTGCCGGAGAATCCGGTCACTGCCATTGAGCCGGGATAGATGATCTGGGTTTCCTGAGCCTGGGCCGAGCCACCGAGCCAGAGCCCAGCGGCGAGCGCCAAGATCGACAATCCGCTGGCAGCCTGGATGGCGCGGCGCAAACGGCCGGCACGAGAGCGCACGAACGCGCCGTGGTCGCAAGACATGGATCTCCCCCCACAGGTCATGGGAGAAGCATCCGGTCCCGGCGCGCAAATCAGGGCAAGGCGCGGCGTTCCGGCACGTTCATCCCTGATCGAATTGTCTGCTTTCCTCAACGTCACGATACGCCTGCGTCCGCGCAGGGTCAACGGAACCAGCGAAAAGCCCAGCGCATCGACCCGGTCCCGAAGGCGATGGTCGCGCTGAGTTCCTGCTGTTCCCGGAGACCATGGAGCCTCTGGATCTGTGGTCATGGGGCTTTCCTTTCCGGGGCCGCACCACGCGGCACCTGAGCGTCAGTCGCGGGGCGAGGCGGAAAGGTTCATGGGCCGGGGGCCGGGCCGGCTGGATCACCGCCGGAAAATACGGGCCTGCCGGTCCCGAATCCGATCAACCGCGATGAAAGGTGAACGCCTTGCGCAGAATGCTTGCGCGCCACGCAGCCTGTTCTTATATACGCGCCAAGCCGTCCAGCGCCGAATGCCGGTTGCCGGAGCGGAATTTCTTGTGAACAGGGGCTTTCGTCGGAACGCCTGTACGGGTCCTGAGAGCCTGCTTAGCGGAGAGATTAGAGAAATGGCAAAAGTAATCGGTATCGATCTGGGAACAACCAATTCCTGTGTCGCCATCATGGACGGCAAGGAATCCAAGGTCATCGAGAATGCGGAAGGCGCGCGCACGACCCCTTCCATCGTCGCCATCAACAGCGACGGCGAGCGCCTCGTCGGCCAGCCGGCAAAGCGCCAGGCGGTTACCAATCCTGAGAACACCATTTTCGCGGTCAAGCGCCTGATCGGCCGCCGCTACGACGATCCGGTGACGGAGAAGGACAAGAAGCTTGTCCCCTACAAGATCGTCAAGGGCGACAATGGCGACGCCTGGGTCGAGGCCGGCGGCAAGAAGCAGTCGCCTAGCCAGATCTCGGCGATGATCCTGCAGAAGATGAAGGAAACGGCGGAGGCCTATCTCGGCGAGAAGGTCGAGAAGGCGGTCATCACCGTTCCGGCCTATTTCAACGACGCCCAGCGCCAGGCGACCAAGGATGCCGGCAAGATCGCCGGCCTCGAAGTGCTGCGCATCATCAACGAGCCGACGGCGGCCGCGCTTGCCTATGGACTGGACAAGAAGGAAGGCAAGACGATTGCCGTCTATGACCTTGGCGGCGGCACGTTCGATATTTCGGTGCTCGAAATCGGCGACGGCGTGTTCGAGGTGAAGTCGACCAATGGCGACACCTTCCTCGGCGGCGAGGATTTCGACATGCGTCTGGTCGAATATCTGGCAGCCGAGTTCAAGAAGGAACAGGGCATCGACCTGCGGAACGACAAGCTCGCCCTTCAGCGCCTCAAGGAAGCGGCTGAAAAGGCCAAGATTGAGCTGTCGTCCACCACGCAGACCGAGATCAACCTGCCCTTCATCACCGCCGATGCCACCGGCCCCAAGCACCTGACGCTGAAGCTGACGCGGGCGAAGTTCGAGAGCCTGGTCGAGGATCTCGTCCAGCGCACGATCGATCCTTGCAAGGCGGCGCTCAAGGATGCCGGCCTGAAGGCCGGCGAAATCGACGAAGTCGTCCTGGTCGGCGGCATGACCCGTATGCCCAAGATCCAGGAGATCGTGAAGCAGTTCTTCGGCAAGGAGCCGCACAAGGGCGTCAACCCGGATGAAGTCGTCGCGTTGGGCGCCGCTATCCAGGCCGGCGTGCTGCAGGGCGACGTCAAGGACGTGCTGCTGCTCGACGTGACGCCGTTGTCGCTCGGCATCGAGACGCTGGGCGGCGTGTTCACTCGGCTGATCGAACGCAACACGACGATTCCGACAAAGAAGAGCCAGGTGTTCTCCACGGCCGAGGATTCGCAGTCGGCGGTGACCATCCGCGTCTTCCAGGGCGAGCGTGAAATGGCCGCCGACAACAAGGCGCTCGGCCAGTTCGATCTGGTCGGCATCCCGCCTGCGCCGCGCGGCGTGCCGCAGATCGAGGTCACCTTCGACATCGACGCCAACGGCATCGTCAACGTCTCGGCCAAGGACAAGGGCACCGGCAAGGAGCACCAGATCCGCATCCAGGCGTCCGGCGGCCTTTCGGACGCCGACATCGAGAAGATGGTCAAGGACGCCGAGGCCAATGCCGAAGCCGACAAGAAGCGGCGCGCGCTGGTCGAGGCCCGCAACCAGGCCGAGGCGCTGGTGCATTCCTCGGAGAAATCTCTGAAGGAATACGGCGAGAAGGTTTCCGAGGCCGACCGCACGGCGATTGCCGATGCGATCGCGGCGCTGAAGACCGCTGCCGAAGGCGACGATGTGACCGAGATCGAGGCCAAGACGCAGACGCTCGCCGAAGTCTCGATGAAGCTCGGCCAGGCCATGTACGAGGCTTCGCAGAAGGAAGCCGCCGAGGCCGACGCCAAGGCTGATGCCGCCAAGGACAGTGACGTCGTCGATGCCGACTTCGAGGAAATCGACGAAGACGACGAGAAGAAGAAGTCGGCCTGAACCGCCTGACGGTACAGGTAAGGGAAAAAGCCCGGCGCACAGCCGGGCTTTTTTGCAACCCTTTGCCGGAAAAACGCTGAGCTGCCCGAAAAAATGCGGACAAAGCCTCGTAGACACTGGCATCGCGGCTCCATCACACCTAAATCGGAACAGCGTGCCGGCAAACGACGCAACGATGCTTCAAGACGTTGACTATCCGGACTGCGGGAAAACATGAAAGCTGATTTTTACGAAACGCTAGGCGTGCAAAAGGGCGCCGACGAGAAGGAGCTCAAGAGCGCTTTTCGCAAGCTCGCCATGCAGTTCCATCCCGACCGCAACCCAGGCGACCATGCCTGCGAGCACAAGTTCAAGGAAATCAACGAAGCCTATGAGACACTGAAGGACCCGCAGAAGCGCGCCGCCTATGATCGCTTCGGCCACGCCGCCTTCGAGCACGGCGGTATGAATGGCGGGGCGCAAGGCTTTGGCGCCGGCGGTTTCGCCGACATTTTCGAAGACATTTTCGGCGACATGATGGGCGGGCGCCAGCGCCGCTCGTCCGGCGGCCGCGAGCGCGGCGCCGACCTGCGCTACAATATGGAAATTACGCTGGAAGAGGCATTTTCCGGCAAGACCGCGCAGATTCGGGTGCCAGCCTCGATCTCCTGCTCGGAATGCTCGGGCAGCGGCGCCAAGCCTGGCACCCAGCCCGTCACCTGCTCGATGTGCAACGGCCACGGCAAGGTGCGCGCCACGCAAGGCTTCTTCTCGATCGAGCGCACCTGCCCGCAATGCCAGGGGCGCGGCCAGACCATCAAGGATCCGTGCCCGAAATGCGCCGGCCAGGGCCGTGTCACCGAGGAGCGCTCGCTGTCGGTAAACATCCCTGCCGGCATCGAGGATGGCACCCGCATCCGGCTGGCCAATGAGGGCGAGGCCGGCCTGCGCGGCGGCCCGTCGGGCGATCTCTACATCTTCCTCGCGGTCAAGCCGCACGAATTCTTCCAGCGCGACGGGGCCGATCTTTATTGCAAGGTGCCGATCTCGATGACGACGGCAGCGCTTGGCGGCTCGTTCGAGGTGACGACACTGGACGGTACCCAGACGAAGGTGAAGGTGCCGGAAGGCACCCAGAACGGTCGCCAGTTCCGCCTCAAGGGCAAGGGCATGCCGGTGCTGCGCCAGCCCAATATCGGCGACCTCTACATCCAGACCGTGGTTGAGACGCCGCAGAACCTTTCGCGCCGTCAGCGCGAATTGCTGGAGGAATTCGAGCAGCTTTCCTCAAAGGACAATTCGCCTCAGTCGAGCGGATTTTTCGCCCGCATGAAAGACTTTTTCGAAACGTTCGGCGAGCACTGAAGCTGATCCCTGGAAAACGCTTCCCGAGCGTCATCAACACCTTATCCGGGGATTCGACTTGTCTTGCACCTCGTAACTGTTAAGTAGCATGCGAGGGAGCGTTGAGGAGGACTTTCGATGACGCGTAGTCCCGGACTGCGAAAGACGCTGGCGGAAAAGTTCGACGACGAGCTGAAGTTCTTCAAGGGCTGGATCGACAAGCCGAAGGCGGTCGGTTCGATCGTCCCGACCAGTTCCATCACCGCAGGCAAGATGGCCTCGATCGTCGATCCGACATCCGGCCTGCCGGTGCTCGAGGTCGGGCCCGGTACAGGCGTCATCACACGCGCCATCCTCGCCCAGGGCATAAAGCCTGAGAACCTCTACGCGGTCGAATATTCCACTGATTTCGTGCGCCATCTGCGCCAGCTTTATCCAGGCGTCAACGTCATCGAGGGCGACGCCTTCAATCTCGACGCGACGCTTGGCGACAAGCGCGACCTGATCTTCGATTCTGTGATATCGGGCGTGCCGCTGCTCAATTTCCCTGTCGCCCAGCGCATCGCCTATGTCGAGAGCCTGCTCGACCGTATCCCGGCGGGCCGGCCGATCGTGCAACTGACTTACGGGCCGCTGTCGCCGATCCCGCCGGGCCGCGGCGACTATACGGTCGAGCATTTCCATTTCGTCATCCGCAACATTCCGCCGACGCAGCTTTGGATCTACCGACGCGGGGCCGCATGAATTGAAGCGTTGGGTTTGAATAGCACTTGTCTTATACCCATCGGGTGACAAGGCAGACCCATGGCTGTGATCCCGAAAATTCTCGTCGTCGCCGGTTCGTTGCGCAGCGGCGCCTATAGCGGCAGGACCGCCGACGTGGCACAGAAGGAACTTGCCATGCAGGGCGCCGAGGTGACCCGCATCTCGCTCGCCGACTATCCGCTGCCGATCCTCGACCAGGATTTGGAAAAGGACGAAGGCATTCCCGAAAACGCCGTCAAGCTCGGCCGGATGATCGCCGCCCATGACGGGCTGCTGATCGCGACGCCCGAATATAACGGCTCCATTCCACCGCTGCTCAAGAACAGCATCGATTGGGTGAGCCAGCTGCGCAAGGATGGCGGCCGGACGTTCAGGCCGCTTGCCGGCAAGGTCGCCGGCCTCTGCTCGTCTTCCAACGGACCCTTCGGCGGGATACGCTGCATCAACCATCTGCGCGCCGTTCTGGTACGCTGCCGGATGGAGGTGGTGACACCGGAGTGTTCGGTGCCGGAGGGCGGCTACGCCTTCGACGACGAGGGCAACTTCCGGGACGAAAGACTACGCCAATCGATGGAGCACCTATGCCGAACGCTGATCGAAACCTCGCGCATGCTGTCGACGCGGATCGAGGCATGATCCCGGACGCCGCGCATGCCGACACGATGCAGGAACGGCTGATCGTCGGCCTCGACCTGCCGACGCTGAAGGAAGCCGAGAAAGCGGTGCGCGAGCTCGACGGGATCGTCTCCTTCTACAAGATCGGTTACCAGCTCGCCTTTGCCGGCGGGCTCGATTTCGCCCGCGAGCTGGCCAGCGGCGGCACTAGGATCTTTCTCGACATGAAGCTCCTCGACATCGATAACACCGTTGCCAAGGGGGTCGACAACATCGCCAGGATGGGCATGAGCATGCTGACCATCCATGCCTATCCGAAGACGATGAAGGCGGCGGTCGAGGCCGCGAGGGGCAGCGACCTTTGCCTGCTCGGGGTCACCGTGCTGACCTCGATGGACGAGCAGGACGTGATCGACGCCGGCTATGAGTATGATCCGCATACACTGGTGCTGAGGCGCTCCGAGCAGGCGCTGCATGCCGGCATGGGCGGCATCGTCTGCTCGGCCGAGGAAGCTGAGGCGGTGCGCCGCATCGTCGGCCCCGACCTGGCGGTCGTGACGCCGGGAATCCGGCCGAAGGGCAGCGACCATGGCGACCAGAAGCGGGTGGTGACGCCGGCGCAGGCGATCCGTAACGGCTCCAGCCATCTCGTCGTCGGCCGGCCGATCGTCGGTGCGGCCGACAGGCGGGCGGCGGCGGAAGCCATCCTTGACGAAATGCGCTCCGCGTAACATCCCCAAAACCATTTCGGAGAAATGCCATGCCCAAGGGATACTGGATCGCTCGCGTCGACGTGCGCGATGCGGAAGGCTACAAGGACTATGTCGCAGCTGCCAAACCGGCCTTCGACCGCTTCGGCGCCAAGTTCCTGGCGCGCGGCGGCGCGCATGAGAAGGCCGAGGGGCCGGGCCGCGACCGCAACGTGATCATCGAGTTTCCGTCGCTTGCGGCGGCGCATGACTGCTACCACTCTCCCGAATACCAGCGCGCCGTCGCGATCCGCCAGAAGGTGGCCGAGGGCGAAATCGTGCTGGTCGAGGGGATTTAGGCGAGAAGCCGGTTCGCCGCTGCCTCCGCCATCGCATCGGCGAGGCTCAAGCCCCATTGCTGGCGACAGTAATCGCGGAAATCGAAGCAGGGCAGGCCGGGGCAGACCTCGAACTCGATGAGGTGGACGCTGTCGTCGGCTTCGACCCGGAAATCGATGGAAAACACATCCCGCAGGCCAAGCCCGACCATCAGGCTTTCGGCGATGTTGCGGATCCTTGCATCAGCCAGAGGCTGGCTGCCGGCGACCGGCAGCAGCAACGGCTCGGCGTAATTTCCCGTGGCTTTGGCCGCTTCGCCGGTATTGCCGTAAAGCGCCAGGCTGTCCTGCATGGTCTGGAAATCGCCGCCTGAATCGACAAAGGCGATGCCCAGCGCCTCGACGCCGGTATCCGGCCTCAATCCGAGAAAACTGGCGCGCGCGTTGCGGCCGGCGACATAGGGCTGGACGACGACATCGTCGCGATAGGCGGCGAAGACGCGCCGGCTAAGCTCCAGCGCATGGCCGAGATCGTGGCAGCGCGAATCGGGCCAGATACCGATCTTGGCGCCGAGCCGGTTCGGCTTGACGAACCAGCCGGCGGGCGAAGCCGGCGGCGCGACCAGCCAGGCGCCGTCACGGGCAAGGCCCGCCTGCGGCACCGGCAAGCCGAACGCGCCGAGCACGGCGCCTGAACGGAACTTGTCCTGGCAGAGCGCGAAAAGCGCATCGTCGGCGCCGATCGCCTCCAGGCCGTTCAGCCGTGCCAGAGCTGGTGCCGCGCCGCCGCGGAAATAGGCGATGCCGTCGGTCAGCGTCCAGACTAGCGTGGTCTTCGGGTCCTCGCCGGCGAGAACGCTTGCGGCGTCGTCGAGCGCCACCGGCGCAAACGACGGGCCGCGCTTCTGGCAAGCGGCGGCAAGTGCGTCGAATTCAGCAGCGATATCGGTCGATTGCGCCAGATAGGAGGCAATTTCGGCGGCACGCTCCGGCACGTGGTTATCGGCAACCAGCCGATCGAAGCAAGCCTTTTCTGGCTCGTAGACAAGGATCAGCTTCGGCTTGCGGCTTGACATGATCGAACGATTTCCCGGCAGCACGATTGCTAAAGCAATTCCAGGAAAAGTGTGAAACGGTTTTCCGTCCGGAATTGCGTCAAAACAAAGAGATAGAGCGGTTCAGCGTTCCCGCGAAACGATGAACCGTTCTAGCATCGCACGGCGAGCGCATTCGGCTTTCGCGGAACCGACGTCAGCCGGACGCCTGCACGACAGCAACGGCGCCATCTTCCTGTTTGACCATGATCTTTTCCGAAAACCGGTTCCCACTTTTCGGGATCATGGTCAGCCAATCAGCACACGCGGCTCGAAGCGACCATTGACTGGAATGTCGAGCATAAATGTCATGCCGGCTTGCGGGTCGAGCAGGCGCTGCTTCTCGCTCTTGCCCGACCAGGCGGAGGTGACCGCCAGCCGGTCGGCATTCCTGCCGACGAAAGCCGGACAGGAAGGCTGCGTCGCCGGCATCGCCACCGAACGGACGAGCTTGCCGTCGGGTCCATAGGCTTCGACGACGCTGCCGCCCCAGCAGGCGTTCCACAATATGCCGTCACGGTCGAGCACCGAACCATCGATATAGCCCTTGGCCGAACGGTGGTCGACGAAGACCTTCGGTTCGCCAACCGGCAGGCCGGTCGCCGGATCGCAGCCGACGCGCATCAACAGCCCGGTGCTGGTGTCGGTGTAATAGGCGATCATCCCATCCTCGGAAAAGCAGATCGAATTGGGCACCGTGACGTCGGCATAGAGCCGGCGCAGCTCGCCCTTGAAGAACCAGTAGATCGAACCGGCGGCCTTCTCCTCGCCCTTGCCCATGGTGCCGACCCAGAGGGCGCCGCAAGGGTGAACGCGTGAATCGTTCGAGCGGGTGACCGTATTGTCGGCCTCGATCGGCGTGTGCAGCGTCAGCTTGCCGGTCGCGACGTCGCGGACATGCAGACCGGTCTCGGTGGCGATCAGCTGGCGTTGGTCGTCGATGATGCAGATGGCGCTGGCCATCTGACCGAGCTCGTGGATTTTGACGGCACCGCCCGACAGGCGCTGTTCGAGGAGCTGGCCGTTGACGATGTCGAACCAGTAGAGCGTGTCGGTGGCAGGGTCATAGCTTGGTCCCTCCCCGAGTTGGCAGACATGGTCGGAAAAAACCGAAACAATGGTCTCGCTCATCATGCCACTCCAAACGCCGCGTCCCAGGCCTGAACTGCGGCTTTCGCTCGCGCTGCCACTTCGTCGACGCTCATGCCCGGCTTGAACAGGCTGGAGCCAAGACCGAAGACGCTGACGCCGGCTGCCTTGTAGCCGGCAAAATCCTTATCCGAAACGCCGCCGACCGCGCCGACCAGCACACTGGCCGGCAGCACCGCGCGCATCGCCGAAATGCCCGCCGCGCCAAGCACGCTCGCCGGGAAGAATTTCAGTGCCGAGGCGCCGAGCCGGATTGCTTGAAATGCCTCGGTCGGCGTGAACACGCCGGGCATCGTCACCATGCCGTAGTGCATGGCACGGCCCATGACCTCGGCATCGATATTGGGGCTGACCAGCAGCCGCCCGCCGGCCTTGTGCAGGCCGTCGACATCGGCGGCGCTGAGCACCGTGCCGGCACCGACCAAGGCTGTTGGAGGAAGCGCTCCGACAATGCTGGCGATGGAGGCGTAAGGATCGGGCGAGTTGAGCGGCACCTCGATCGCTTCGATACCGGCGCCGAAGATCGCCTGGCCGATCGCCACCGCCTCGCTTGGCTTGAGGCCACGCAGGATGGCGACCAGACCCCGCTCGAGCTTTGGAAAAGGTGCGGTCTCTGTCATGCGGCAACTCCATTTCCGGCGATCATGCCATTTTCGCGCGCGGCTTCGGCAAGACCGGCACGCACCGCCTCGTCGGCGTCGACCACCCTGACCGCGAGCCCGGCAAGGCCGAGCGCGTCGGCATAGAGCGTGCCAAGTGCGCCCGACGCGATCAGCACGACGGGCACGGCACTCGCCCCATAACGGCGATTTGCCGAAGCGATCTCGCCGCCGATCAGCAGGCCGGACAGGCACGCGGCGGCATCCTCGGGCTTCAGATCCTGCAGCAGGCTGGCGGCGCGGATCGAGAACAGTCTTGAACCGATGTCACCGCCTTCGGCCAACGCCTTCAGGCACCACTCCCGGAAAAATGGATTTTCGGCGGCAACCGGCTTCGGCGGCTCGCCCAGCGAATGGCGCAGGATCGAGTGCGCGGCCAGCACCGAAAACAGCTCGCCGGTCGGCCAGGTGCCGAAACCGGCAACGGCACCGTCCTCGACCAGCACCCATTTCGAATGCGTGCCAGGCATGCAGACGACATGGCGTCCCTTTGCCGGCAAACCGGCGCCGGCAAGCTGCGTCTCCTCGCCGCGCATGACATCCGGGGCGTCGGCCAGACGCTGGGCAAGGCCGGGCACGATGCGGATGTCGCGGCGCTGGCCGGGGATGCGGGCAGCGCCGGCGAGAATAGCGCCGATCGGCGCCGGCACGCTGACATAGGGCGCCTCCAGCCAGCCCTGGCGCGAACCGGCCATGCCGCAAATGATGACCGGCAGCGCCTCGGCTGCGCCCAGTGCAGCCAGATGCCCTTCAAGAATGGACGAAAATCCTTTAGCCTGGGCGGTGATCAGCCCGTCATCGCCGCGCCGCTCGGCGAGAACCTTGCCGGCGCCGTCGAGCAGCCAGACCCTCATACGGGTGGTGCCCCAGTCGACGGCCGCGACGGAAGCTGCCTTGCTCGATGAGATCACAGGAACCCCCCATCGACGATCAGCATCTGCGCGGTCAGCATGCGTGAGGCATCCGACGCCAGGAACAGCACGGTGCCGACAATGTCTTCCGGCTGCATCACCTCTTTGATGCACTGTTTGGCGACATGAGCGGCGAGCGCTTCTTCGGTGACCCAGAGCTTTCTCTGCCGCTCGGTGATCACCCAGCCGGGCGCGATCGCGTTGACACGGATGCCATCGACGCCGAGCTTGCCGGCAAGACCCTTGGTGAGACCGACGATGCCGGCCTTGGCGGCGGTGTAGGCCGGCATATCGGGATGGTTGATGAGAAACGACGTCGAGGTGAAGTTGATGATCGAGCCGCCGCCGGCCCGCTTCATGCCCGGCGCCACCGCCTGTGCGCTGAAGAAATGCGGGCGCAGGTTGATGGCATGGTTGTTGTCCCAGAACTCCACCGTGACGTCTTCGACGGCATGACGGTCATCCTGAGCGGCATTGTTGACCAGCACGGTCACGTTGCCATGCGCCTCGGCGGCTTTGGCGATTGATACCCGCAATGCCTCGATGTCGCGTATGTCGGTCTTGAGATAGAACGGCCGCCGGCCGAGCTCCTTGTCTAACCGATCGGCCAGCGCCAGGCTCGGACGGTCGGCGATATCGATGAAGGCGACCTTTGCCCCCTGGCGGACAAAACCTTCGGTCAAGGCAGCACCAATGCCGGAGCCGCCGCCGGTGATCAGCACCGAAGCGCCTTCGAGGTCGGCAAAGCGTGCCGATGGCATCATGAAATTCTCTCCCGGTCCAATGATCGCGGTCGGCCGGCGCGCATCCTATCCAGCCATGTCGGGCGGGCAAGGGCGAAAGAGTGGATTGTCAGGACTTATGTCCGACAAAAGGCCGCACGGGCCGCCGATCGATCGGTTGCCCAGCCGGACGCGGTACAATTCGACGGCGGCTCCGCTGGTCCCGGCAACCGGCTCAAGCCATTCCGGCACGCTGCCGCGCATCAGCCCGGCAAGAAAGCCTGCCGGCGCCTTGGCGGCGAGGAGCTTGCTTTCGGCGCTGCCGGGGCACAGCGCGACGAGGCCGACGTGATGATCCGCCACGACCGTCCTGGCATCGGCATTGGACCCAAGGAAGGCATCGAGCGCCAGCAGGTTGCCGGCGACGTTGCGATGGTAGGGCCCGGCGAAGACGTGATGTCCGGAATAGGCCAGGATAGGCGATCCGAGATTGGAAATTGCCAGCACGGTGGTGCCGGGCAGGCGGCCGAGTGCCGCAAAGGAGGCCATGCGCTGGCAAGCGACATCGGTGCCGTCGCCATTATCCGCCGTGGTGTTGCTGTCCTCGAAGGCGACCGAGGTTGCCGCGGCAGCCCCAGTCCAGACCGCATTCACCGAAACCAGCCAGACGGCAGCCATGCGCAGCGCCACACCGCGCGACGCGCTGGCCTCGGCCCGTTGACGCCATTTGGCAATCCAGGCGGCAAGCGGGATGACAGCGAAGGCGATCGAGAATGTCGAACCGCGCACCTGCCAAGCGCTGACGATGAAGGCCACGGCAAGCAGCGCGCCGACAAGGCTGTCCTGCCGCCGCCAGCCGCCACGGCCAAGGCGAAGCGCCATCAGCACGAGCGCGATGAGCGGCGTGGCATAGCGCGCCACCACCCCGGCCGGATCTTCAGCGAGCAGCTTGAACAGCGATTGCGCCTCGTCGATGTGATCAAGCCATAGCTCCTTGAGGCGCGGATCGAGGTTGGCATAGGGCGCTGCCAGGCATTGTGGGAACAAAAAGACGATTGCAGCGGCCAATAGAAGGGCAAGCAGGCCAAGCGAGGCGATACGCCATTGGCGCGTGCGGCCGGCGGGCTCGACCGACGCTATCGCCGCAAGGCCGGTTCCGGCAATCGCCGCGACGACGAACTGCACGGTCGAAAAGGCGTCGCATTGCGCCTGACCCCAGGCAGACGGCGCAATGGTGGCGACAAAGACGAGAGCGGACACGCCGGCAAAGCCGAGGCCGAAATCCCTGGCGATCAGCCTCTCGCCATTGGCGCCGAGGGCGAACAGCATGGCGACAGAGGCGCCGAAGGTGGCCACATAAGGGGCGGTCTCCATACCGACGGCCAGCATCAATCCGGCGCACAGGCCGGAGAGCAATGCCGCCGGCCTGCGCATTGGCGCTTCAAGCAATAGGCTCAGGCTGGCCATGCTCAGCATCAGCTGGATATTGTGGTGATCGAGCGCGCCAGGCGAAAAAATGCCAATGAAATACAGTGCGGCAGCGCCGACCACGACAGCGGGCAGCACGGCGCTGTCACCGGCAAAGCTGCGTGCGGCGCGGGCGGTGAAAAACACGGTCAGGCAGAAGAGCAGCGTCGGCCACAGCACTTGCGCAACATTCTCGGCAAAGGCCGCGCTGCCGGTCAGGGCCGATACGGCGATGATGATGGCGGCGATCGGCGCATCGACCAGCCGCGACCAATGCATGACGAAACCGCCTTCCAGGCCCATCCTGTACTGGTGGAGATCGAACCAGCCCTGGCTGGCCAGCATGTCGCGAACTTCGACGAGGCGCAGCAGATTGTCGTTGTCGCCGCCGGCATTGGTCAGTGCCGGGAAGCCGGCAAAGGCATTGACGGCAAGCGCCAGCACCGTGGCAAGCAGCGCCAGCGCGATATCGGACCTCCAAATGGAGGCGCCATCGTCGGCTGTGCTCATATCGGGACCTTTGGAAGGAATACGGGGCGGTTTAAACCTAGCCTTAACAGCTTCAATAAATAGTAAAGCCGCCCGAGCGAGGCCGGCGCTTGAGCGGTCAGGGGCCTCACAGGGCATCCGGAGACGAAAATGCCACAAGAAATGCGCCATGAGCCGAGCATCGCCGTGCTCCTGCCTTGCTACAATGAGGAGCTGACGATCGGCGAAGTGGTGCGGCGCTTTCGCGAAACGCTGCCTGCCGCCGCGATCTATGTCTACGACAACAATTCGCGCGACCTGACCGCGCTCCGAGCCCGCGCCGCCGGCGCCATCGTGGTGCGCGAGCCGCGCCAGGGCAAAGGCAATGTCGTGCGCCGCATGTTCGCCGACATCGAGGCCGACATCTACCTGATGGCCGACGGCGACGGCACCTATGCGCCGGAGGACGCGCCGCAACTGATCAACACGCTGCTGACCGAGCGCTCCGACATGGTGGTGGGCACCAGGCGCGGCGTCGCCAACGACGCCGGCAGGACAGGCCACGCCTTCGGCAACCGCATCTTCAACAGCCTCTACAAACGTTTGTTCGGTTCGGACTTTACCGATATCTTCTCGGGTTACCGCGCCTTCACCAGGCGCTTCGTCAAGAGTTTTCCCGCCGTTTCCGGCGGTTTCGAGATCGAGACCGAAATGTCGGTGCACGCCTCGCAGCTCAAATTGCCGGTCAGCGAGATCGGACTCGACTATGGCCGCCGGCCGGAAGGCTCCTCGTCGAAGCTGTCGACCTTTCGCGACGGCGCGAAGATCCTGTGGATGTTCGCCATGCTGATGAAGGAGACGCAGCCGCTGCGTTTCTTCGGCGCTTTTTCGGTGTTCTTCCTGGCATCAAGCCTGTTTCTGATGGCGCCGGTGCTGATCGAGTTCGCCGAAACCGGGCTTGTGCCGCGCATGCCGACCTGGGTTCTGTCGGTCGGCCTGCTGCTGCTGTCGATGCTGGCGGCGGTGACCGGGGTGATCCTCGATTCGGTGTCGCACGGCCGAGCCGAGCAGAAGCGCATCTTCTATCTGTCGATGCCTTCCGGCCGCGTCGAACGCGAACGCGCAATTGCGCTCGCGACTTTGAAGACCGGACCGCGCAAGACCCCGCGGGCGGCCTAGAGCCTAAATGGGACGCCTCGCCCGCTTCATTGTCGCCGGCGGCATCGGCTTCGTCGCCGACGCGGGTGCGCTTTGGCTGGTGCTGGCGACAACGCCGCTTGGGCCCTTGGCGGCCCGCATCATCTCGATCGGTTTTGCCCTGTCCGTCACCTGGCTGATCAACCGCCATCTGACCTTCTCGCCTTCCAGCCGCGGCGTCGCGCAAGAGGGCGCACGCTATGGCGGCGTCGGCATTGCCACCAGCCTCGTCAATTATCTCGTCTATTGCGCCATGCTGTTCGCGCTGCCGATGGTGTCGCCGCTCATAGCCCTTGCGGTCGCCTCGCTGGTCGCCATGGCGCTGTCCTTCCTCGGCTATTCCAAGCTGGTCTTCGACCGCTGAAGGCACATCGCGTTGGGATCTGCGCCAAGCGAAGCGCAGCCTCATCATGACCTTGGCCGATTGGCAGAGGCCGCCGATTTCCTTATATCGCTGTCGTCGATGCATCGGCCCGAAAAATCGGAATCGATTTTCGGAAAGCACGATGCATGGATTCAAAAAATGTTGGAGCGTACTTTGTGCGTCCAAGTGGATCGCTCCAAGTGCGCCGGAGAGCTGCCATGCCCCTGAAAGTCGCCGTCCAGATGGACCACATCTCCAGCGTGTCGGTAGCCGGCGACACGTCGTTTGCGCTGTCGCTGGAAGCGCAGCGGCGCGGCCACCGGCTGTTCCACTACACGCCCGACCGGCTGTCGCTGCGCGACGGCAAGGTGTTTGCCCGTATCGAGGCGATGCAGGTTCGCGACGAGAAGGGCAATCATTATTCGCTGGGCGAAGAAGTCCGCACCGATCTTTCGGAGATGGACGTCATCCTTTTGCGGCAGGATCCGCCCTTCGACATGAACTACATCACCACCACGCATATTCTCGAGCGCATCCATCCGAAGACCCTGGTGGTCAACGACCCGGCCTGGGTGCGCAACAGCCCGGAAAAGATCTTCGTCACCGAATTTTCCGACCTGATGCCGGCGACGCTGATCACCAAGGATCCGCTCGAGGTCGCCGCCTTCCGCAAGGAGTTCGGCGACATCATCGTCAAGCCGCTCTATGGCAATGGCGGCGCCGGCATCTTCCACCTGCACGAGGCCGACCGCAATCTCGCCTCGCTGCTCGAAATGTTCGGCCAGATGTTCCGCGAACCCTACATCGTGCAACGCTATCTGAAAGAGGTGCGGGCCGGGGACAAGCGCATCATCCTGATCGACGGCGAGCCGGTCGGCGCCATCAACCGGGTACCGGCCGAGCATGATTCGCGCTCCAACATGCATGTCGGCGGCCGCGCTGAAAAAACCGAGCTGACGGTGCGCGAACGCGAGATCTGTGCCCGCATCGGCCCCGCGCTGAAGGAGCGCGGCTTCATCCTTGTCGGCATCGACGTGATCGGCGACTACATGACCGAGATCAACGTGACCTCACCGACCGGCATACGCGAAGTGCAGCGCTTCGGCGGCGCCGACATCGCCAGCCTGTTCTGGGATGCCGTGGAGGAGAAGCGCAACTAGCCTCGCTTCGCGAGCGGCCGCGTTGCAAACCATTGCCGCCGTTGCGCTCAGCTGTTCCCCAAATGTTCTTGCCTTCGCCGGAAATCTGTGGTTGTCTCGGGTGACGCCGTTCGCGGCATGATCGCAAAGGCTTGGGGCAAAAGCCTGCATCCGGGGTGAAGACATGGTGGCGCGGGTTCGCACGGTTGCTTTCCAGGGCATCGAGGCCGTGCCGGTCGACGTGCAGGTGATGATCGCGCCGGGCAAGGTCAACATGCACATCGTCGGGCTGGCCGACAAGGCCGTAGCCGAAAGCCGCGAGCGGGTGCAGGCAGCACTTCATGCATCCGGCCTGTCGATGCCGTCGAAGAAGGTCACCGTCAATCTGGCGCCCGCCGACCTGCCCAAGGAAGGCAGCCACTACGATTTGCCGATCGCGCTCGGGCTGATGGCGGCGCTCGGCGCCATTCCGGGCGACATGCTGGCCGGCTATGTCGTGCTTGGCGAATTGTCGCTCGACGGCACCATCGCCGCGGTGGCTGGCGCGCTGCCGGCGGCAATCGGTGCCAATGCCGAAGGCAAGGGCTTGATCTGCCCGTTCGCCTGCGGGCCGGAAGCGGCCTGGGCCGGCAAGGATTTCGACATATTGGCGCCGCGCAGCCTGATCGCCATCGCCAATCATTTTCGCGGCACGCAGGTTCTGTCGCGGCCGGAAGCCGGCATCCATGCCTCGGCGCGCGACCTGCCCGACCTTGCCGACATCAAGGGCCAGGAGACCGCCAAGCGGGCGCTGGAGGTGGCGGCGGCCGGCGGCCACAATCTTCTGATGGTCGGACCGCCGGGGTCGGGAAAGTCGATGCTGGCGCAGCGGCTGCCGTCGATCCTGCCGCCGCTGGCGCCCAGGGAATTGCTCGAAGTCTCGATGATCGCCTCGGTGGCCGGCGAACTCGGCGAAGGAAAACTCACCGACCGGCGGCCGTTCCGCGCGCCACATCATTCGGCCTCGATGGCGGCGATGGTCGGCGGCGGTCTGCGCGTGCGGCCGGGCGAGGCCTCGCTTGCCCATCACGGCGTGCTGTTCCTCGACGAGTTCCCCGAATTCTCGCCGCAGGCGCTCGATGCACTGCGCCAGCCGCTCGAGACCGGCGACTGCATGATCGCGCGCGCCAATCATCGCGTCACCTATCCGGCGCGTATCCAACTGGTCGCGGCGATGAACCCGTGCCGTTGCGGCATGGCCGGCGAGCCGGGCTATCGCTGTCTACGCGGCGATCGCTGCCGCACCGACTACCAGGCGCGCATTTCCGGCCCGCTGCTCGATCGCATCGATCTCAGGATCGAGGTGCCGGCGGTCTCGGCCAGCGATCTGATCCGGCCGGACCGGGCGGAGAAAAGTGCCGCCGTCGCACTACGTGTTGCCCGCGCCCGTACGATCCAGCGCGAGCGCTTCGAGCGGCTCGGCGCGACCGCCACCACCAACGCCCATTGCTCGCCGTCAGTCATCGAGGAGATCGCCATGCCCGATGCCGCCGGCCTGTCTCTGCTCAGGGACGCCAGCGAAAAGCTTGGCTTTTCCGCGCGGGCCTATCACCGCGTCCTGAAGGTGGCGCGGACCCTGGCCGATCTCGAGGCCAGCGAGACGGTCGGCCGCATCCATCTGGCCGAAGCGATTTCCTACCGCATGAGCTCGGAACGGATGGCACAAGCGGCGTAGCGTTTTTCCCTCCCCCTCGAGGGGAGGGTGGCCGCGAAGCGGCCGGGTGGGGTCGCCGGTGAGACGCTCGGCCTGTCGCATTTCGAAACCGGCCGAGGTGCGGAGCGTTGCGATGCTCCTCCTAGGGCGCACCGTCAGAATTGGGTTGGCGCACTGCATTGGCGACCCCACCCGGCCCTTCGGGCCACCCTCCCCTCAAGGGGGAGGGGGACGCCGGCGCTTACCCTTGGCCTGCGTGCATCGTGCTTTCGGTTCAGCCGTTATCCCGCGCCTTCAGCTCCAGCCGCCGCGCGTGCAGCACTGGCTCGGTGTAGCCGTTGGGTTGCACGCGGCCTTTGAAGACCAGGTCGCAGGCGGCGAGGAAGGCGATGGACTTGTCGAAATCCGGCGCCATCGGCCGGTAGAGCGGATCGCCTTGGTTCTGGCGGTCGACGATCGCCGCCATGCGTTTCATCGTCTCCATGACCTGCTCGGGCGTGCAGACGCCGTGATGCAGCCAGTTGGCGATGTGCTGCGAGGAGATGCGCAGCGTGGCGCGGTCCTCCATCAGGCCGACGTCGTTTATGTCCGGCACTTTCGAACAGCCGACGCCCTGGTCGATCCAGCGCACGACATAGCCCAGAATGCCTTGCGCGTTGTTGTCGAGTTCCTTCTGGATGTCCGCCTGAGACCAGTTCGGCCGCACCGCGACCGGCACCGACAGGATGTCGTCGAGTTTTGCCTTGGGCCGGCTCTTCAGTGCCGCCTGCACGGCATGGACGTCGACCTTGTGATAGTGGGTGGCGTGCAGCGTCGCCGCCGTCGGCGACGGCACCCAGGCGGTGTTGGCGCCAGCCTTGGGATGGGCGATCTTCTCGGCCAGCATCGCCGCCATCAGGTCGGGCATCGCCCACATGCCCTTGCCGATCTGGGCGTGGCCGGCCAACCCACATTCCAGCCCGATGTCGACGTTCCAGGCTTCGTAGGCGGCAATCCAGGCGGCCTGCTTCATGTCGCCCTTGCGGATCATCGGGCCGGCCTCCATCGAGGTGTGGATCTCGTCGCCGGTGCGATCGAGGAAGCCGGTGTTGATGAAGACGACGCGTTCTTTCGCGGCGCGGATCGCCTCCTTGAGGTTGACGGTGGTGCGCCGCTCCTCGTCCATGATGCCCATCTTGAGGGTGTTTTTGGGCACGCCGAGCAGCGCCTCGACACGGTCGAAAATCTCGACGGCGAAGGCAACTTCGTCGGGCCCGTGCATCTTGGGCTTTACGATGTACATCGAGCCGGCGCGAGAATTGGCGCGGCGCCCGTTCACGCCGATGTCATGCAGCGCGATCAGCGCCGTCAGCGCCGCATCCATAATGCCTTCCGGCACCTCGTTGCCGTCGCGATCCGATATCGCCGGATTGGTCATAAGGTGGCCGACATTCCTGACCAGCATCAGCGAGCGGCCGGGCAAGGTCAGCGTGCCGCCATCCGGCGCGGTATAGGTGCGGTCGGGGTTGAGCCTCCGGACAAAGCTCTTGCCGGCCTTGGTGATCTCCTCCGCCAAGTCGCCCTTCATCAGGCCGAGCCAGTTGCGGTAGACCAGCACCTTATCCTCGGCATCGACGGCCGCCACCGAATCCTCGCAGTCCTGGATGGTGGTCAGCGCCGATTCCAGCAGGACATCGGCAATGCCGGCCGGATCGGTGCGGCCGATCTGGTTGTTGCGGTCGATGACGATTTCAATGTGCAGGCCGTTCTTGACCAGCAGGACGGCTTCGGGGTCGGCGGCATCGCCGCGATAGCCGGCAAACTGTCTGAGGTCGGCAAGCGTGGTGGCGCCGGCACCCTCGCCCAGCCGCAACATGCCATTGGCGACCGAAAGCCCGTTGACGCCGGCCCATTTGCCTGTCGTGAGCGGCACCGCCTCGTCGAAGAAGCTTTTCACCCAGGCGACGACCTTGGCGCCGCGCGCCGGATTGAATTTGTTGCCTCGCTCGGCGCCGTCCGTCTCCGGGATGGCGTCGGTTCCGTAGAGCGCATCGTACAGCGAGCCCCAGCGCGCATTGGCGGCATTCAGCGCATAACGCGCGTTCATCACCGGCACCACCAGCTGCGGCCCGGCAACCAAAGCGATTTCCGGGTCGACATTTTCGGTGGTCACGCTGAACGCCGGCCCCTCGGGCAGGAGATAGCCGATCTCGCGGAGGAACGTCTTGTAGGCCTCCATGTCGACGGGCGCGCCATTGTCGCGATACCAGCGGTCGAGCTTGTCCTGCATGGCATCGCGCTTTTCGAGCAGCGCCCGGTTTTTTGGCGAGAGATCATGGACGATCGCCGAAAAACCGCTCCAGAATGCCTCCGCTTCAATGCCGGTGCCCGGCAGCGCCTCGTTCACGACAAAATCATGAAGCGCGCGGGCAATCCGCAATCCGGCGATCTCGACGCGATCGGTCATCAGGGCTTCTCCAAGGCTTGGCCGGCTTGCCGGCCTCGGGCCTTTGACATGGCAAGGTTGTAGGGTCAACTCGGCCTAAGGTGAAGGTAGGGCGTTTTCGCTGCCGATCTCCCCCCTTGAGGGGGAGATGGCCGGCAGGCCAGAGGGGGTCGCCTCGCGTGGAGTGCAACCTCTTCTTTGCACCAAATCGCGTCGCGCTTCATGCGAGGCGACCCCCTCTGTCGCCTTCGGCGACATCTCCCCCTCGGGGGGGAGATTACGCGCTCACACCGCAATCCTTGGCCGTCCCGACGCCACCGCCACGACATGCGCCTCGATGAACATGCGCTGGCCCTCTACGGTGGAGACGCGGAACTCGCTGGCGATTTCGATCTCGGCGCTGTCGGTGCCGGCGTCCTTAGCCCGCCCGGCGGCAATCGCGCGCACATCTTTCTCCGCCGCGGCGATCGCCGCTGCTTCGTCGTTGAAATCGCGCACGCTTTCACCTGAGGCAACGCGGAACAGCCCTTCCTTGGGCTGGCTGACCCGCGCCTCCGCCGACACCCGGACCTGGCCGACGACGGCGCCAAGCGCGTTGGCGACGTCGGTATCCTGCGGCACCACGCATTCATTGCCGACCAGCTCGGCCAGGCCGGCATAATGCAGCGGCGCCGAGGCGCCGAGGCCGATGACCGGACGGTCGAGGGCGACGCTCAAGCGGGCGATGCCGGGATGCGCGTCGACGGCGCGCTGGACCAGGGCATGGGCGACGGTCGCCGCGCCATCCAGCCCGTCCTCGGCGAAGGCGGTCTCGAGGATGACTTCGGCCGACAGGCGGGTCAGCGCGGTCAGCACCCGTTCCGAGATCGCCTCCGGCGAGGCGGCGATGAACTGGCCGCGGCCGTCGCGCCTGCGCGCGAACAGCTCGGCACCCAGACGCGCCGCGGCCGCATCCCAATTGGCCTGCCTGCCCAGCACATGCGCGGCGTCCGACGGCGTGAAGCCGGCGACATGCACCAGCCCGCGCGACACCAGCCGGTTCAAGGTGGCGTTCTGGGCGTTCGAGGTCAGCAATCTGTCGAGAGCCTGCGGCACGGCACCAATCAGCTCGTAAAGCTTGGCTTCGGCGCCGGTCAGTCCGGCCGCAAGCCGCTCCGGCACGCCGGTGCGCACCGCGAGGCGGCCATCCATGCGGCCGGGATTAGGCGCGCGCAGCTGGCGTTCCAGTTCTGATGTGACGGCCTCGCCATGCATCAAGCCGGCCAGCGCCAGCGGCACCAGGCGGCGCGGGCCGAGCAGGATCTTCGGGCTGAGCGCGCCATCCTCCAGCGCCACTTCGGAATCGCCGCCGAGCCCAAAAGTGCGCATGGCGACGGCCTCGACCATGGTGCGGAAACCGCCGACGGTGGCGCCTTCCGGATCGAGCCGCGGCCGGCCCTTGTCGAGCACGGCGACGTCGGTGGTGGTGCCGCCGATATCGGAGACCACAGCATCGTCGAGGCCGGTCATGTGGCGGGCACCGACGAGGCTGGCAGCCGGGCCGGACAGGATGGTCTCGATCGGCCGCTGGCGGGCAAAGGCGGCCGAGACCAAAGCGCCGTCGCCGCGCACCACCATCAGCGGGGCGGCGATGTTGCGCGCGGCCAAAAAACCTTCGGTTGCCGCGACCAGCCGGTCGATCATCGAGATCAGCCTGGCGTTGAGCAATGTCGTCAGCGCCCGGCGCGGGCCGCCGAGCTTGGCCGACAGTTCGTGGCTGGCGGTGACCGGCAGGCCGGTCCTGTCGCGGATCAGGTTCCGCGCGCTTAGCTCATGCGCCGGGTTGCGGGTGGCGAAATAGGCGCAGACGGCAAAGCCGGACACCGACTTTTCCAGTTCCGGCAAAGCTGCCTCCAGCCCGGAAAGATCGAGCTTTGCCGCATTGCCATGGACATCGTGGCCGCCGGGGCAGAACACCACCGGGTCGGTGCCGAGCGCCGCCTTCAGCCCGTCGCGGGCAAGGTCGCCCTCGGCAAAGCCGATCATCACCAGCGCCACGCGGCCGCCCTGGCCCTCGACCAGCGCATTGGTGGCAAGCGTCGTCGACATCGACACCAGTTTTATCGCAGTCGGGTCGGTGCCGGCCTTTTGCAGCACCGCATCGACTGCGCCCGATATGCCGACCGCCAGGTCGTGGCGGGTGGTCAGCGCCTTGGCCTTGGCCAGCACTTTTCCGCCGGGGCCGCCGGCTTCCGACCACAGCACCGCGTCGGTATAGGTGCCGCCAGTGTCGATGCCGAGGAACAGGGGTGAGGGTTTGGGCTTGGCGGTCATATTTGGGTCCGGAGAATTGCTGCCCCGCCCCTTAGCCGATACGGGCCGGGCGATAAAGGCACGAGCGCTGGGCCAAGGCAGCGTAATCTCCCCCCTCGAGGGGGAGATGGCCGGCAGGCCAGAGGGGGTCGTCTCGCGTGGAGCGCCGGCATTCTCTGGCCGCGATGGCGTTGGCGTCAGGACGCACCGACCCCCTCTGTCGCCTTCGGCGACATCTCCCCCTCAAGGAGGGAGATAGCGGCGGCGCCTACCCGACAAACCCCACGCGCTTATGCGACCCGTCACAAAACGGCTTGTTGGCGGAGTGGCCGCAGCGGCAGAGGAAGGTGCGTTGCGTACGGTCGACCGTGTGGCCTGTGCCGGTGACGATTTCGACATTGCCTTCGAGCTTGAGCGGGCCGTTGGTCGTCGGCGTCACCGTCAGCGAGCCATTCCGCACTTCCAGCGCCGGCGTATCCTTCAGCGGCGGTTCGCCGGTGGCGGTGAAGCCCGATTTGGTGTGGCTGCCATCGCAGAACGGCTTGTTTTCCGAGGCGCCGCAGCGGCAGAGCGTGGCGCGGTAAAACGTTTCGCCGCCCAACACGATCTCGGCATGGATGGCAAGCGGACCGTTTTCCCTTATGCGCACAATGTTGACCACCGGCGGCTGTTCCTGCGGCCCGCCATCCTTGCGGACATAGGTGATGGCGCCGGACGGGCAGGCTTCGGCGAGCGCCACGATCTTCTCGACGCTGGCCGCCTCGGGGTGGATCCACTGGCCGGGCGCATTGGGCACGAAGACACGAGGATCGCCCAGCACGCAGTTGCGCGAATGGATGCAACGTTTTCCCGAAAAGCCGATGTCGATGTTCTCGCCTTCGACCACTGCCATGGGTGGGTCTCCTGTCGGACTACGCTATGGCGACAGTCAGGACGACGTCAAGGCAGCATTCTCCCCCTCGTGAGGGCCGACCTCGGGCGCGGCGGTAAGGGAATTCGCATTTTTTGCTCGCAGCACCACATTTTGTTCTTGCTTTGTGCCGGCAGTTACTAATTTGAGTATGGTGTCAATTGGCTCCAACGACCCGCCTGCCGAGGCGGGTTTTTTGTTTCAGCTTTGAAATTCCGTTGCCGGCCTGCACTCGCGGGACGGCCCTCTCCCCCCTCGCGGGGGAGATGGCCGCGCAGCGGCCAGAGGGGGTCGGCACGACCGGACTCGGCCTACTGCTGCAGAACAGGTTGGCGCTCTATGCGCGGCGACCCCCTCTGTCGCCTTTGGCGACATCTCCCCCTCAAGGGGGGAGATCTGCCACGTCACGGAACCAGATCGATTTCCTCGGTCTCGCCGCCACTGCAGGTGTAGCAGCAATCGTCGCACTTTTCCGTATTGCCGGGGCCGACGCCCCAATAGGTATTCTCGTCGCCATCGACCCAGGCGCCGTAGCAGATCGATTCGCCGTCCTTGCAGGACAGCGGGATCGCCTTGGTCTCGCCGTCATTGAGATAGTAATCCTGATTGTTGCCCGGCCAGACATGGTCGCGGTCCTGGCTGTAGAGCTCGACGCGCATGGCGTTCGGATGGCTGTTCCTGATCTCGAAAGTGACATCGCCGGCATGCGCGACGGGCGCAAACAGCATGACAATGAACAGCGACGCGGCGACGCGGCGCGCGAAAGCGTAAGACGACATGATGATTTCCCCCCGGAATGACACGGCCTGCCCGGCCGCGACGGGAACATGGCATGGCGGCGGGATGGGTGGAAGAGGTGATTCCCGCATTTGCGCTCCGCGTGACGCGCGAGGTTGCCAAGGAAGACCCCTCTCCGGTTTGCTTCGCAAACCACCTCTCCCCACTTCGTGGGGCGAGGAATGCCAATCACCGAAGCCTCACAACACCTGGGTTCCTCGCCCCCACAAAGTGGGGGAGAGGTGGCCGCGAAGCGGCCGGAGAGGGGGCGGTCCGACTGGACTCAACGCCCGGGCTTCAGCAGCGTCCAGATCCAGCCGATGAATGTGAGCACCAGAAAGGGATATCCGGCAGCAGGCAGCGGCGCCGAGGTCGGCAGCAAAGGCGCCCCCCACAGGATCAGGCCGGCCGACACGACAAACAGCACGGCGGCCACGACAGCCGTGAGCCGCATCCACAGCGCGAAGGTTTTCGGCGCGCTGACCATGACCAGCGCCGCCGCCCAAAGCGAGATACCGCCGACATAGGAGGGCACGCTGGCCTCAAGCCCCGCCGCATTGCCGGAGAGCAGCAGGCTTTCGCCGGCGAGAAAGATCAAAAATCCAGCCGCCACGCAGTCATTGCCCTGGCGCTGATATTTCATCGTCAACAGCGCGGTCGCCACCACGAGCGCCACGCCGTCGATCGTCCAGAGCGTTTCGCGAAGTTCGGCGCTCTCGACGAAGGTGCCGGCGAGTCCGAAAGCGCCGCCGATGGCGAGGCCGATCGCGGCGACGAGGTCCAGAGTGGAGCGCAGATGTCTCCCCCGAAGCCGCAAGGATACTTCAAGGCGGGACATTCTCCAATGATGGTCCGCTGTCCTGAAGGGTCGCAATGGCCGGCGCGTATCCAGCTTGCTGACCTGTCGCACTCTTCTGCCCAATCTCCACCATGCAGCTTCAGCGCCGCGCTGGCGGGGGGCCCGCTGCCTCCGGCAGCTCCCCCGCTTTCGAAGCCTGCCATCGATTCACTGGATCGATGGGTTGGCGCGCTGTGCGCGCCAACCGGCTTCTCAATCCCCCATTTTCAAGGCCTGGATAAACGCTTCCTGCGGGATGTCCACCTTGCCGAACTGGCGCATCCGCTTCTTGCCCTCTTTCTGCTTGTCGAGCAGCTTGCGCTTGCGTGAGACGTCGCCGCCGTAGCATTTGGCGGTGACGTCCTTGCGCAGCGCCGAGATGGTCTCGCGGGCGATGACCTTGCCGCCGATCGCCGCCTGGATCGGGATCTTGAACAGATGGTGCGGGATCAGCTCCTTCAGTTTCTCGCACATCTGGCGGCCGCGCTTTTCCGCCGCCGTACGGTGGACCAGCATCGACAGCGCATCGACCGGCTCTTCGTTGACCAGGATCGACATCTTGACCAGGTCGCCTTCCTTGTAGTCGGTCAAATGATAGTCGAACGAGGCGTAGCCCTTGGAGATCGACTTCAGCCGGTCGTAGAAGTCGAAGACCACCTCGTTGAGCGGCAAATCGTAGATCAGCATGGCGCGCTTGCCGACATAGGACAGGTCGGCCTGGATGCCGCGCCGGTCCTGACAGAGTTTTAGGATGCCGCCGAGATAGTCGTCGGGGGTGAGGATGGTGGCGCGGATCCACGGCTCCTCGATGGCCGATATTTTGACCACGTCGGGCATGTCGGCTGGGTTGTGCAGTTCCTTGACCGTGCCATCGTTCAACAGCAGGCGATAGACGACACTAGGTGCGGTGGCGATGAGGTCGAGATTGAATTCGCGCTCCAGCCGCTCCTGGATGATTTCGAGATGCAGCAGCCCGAGGAAGCCGCAGCGATAGCCGAAGCCGAGCGCGGCGCTGGTTTCCATTTCAAAGGAGAAGGACGCGTCATTGAGGCGCAGCTTGCCGACCGCGGCGCGCAAATCCTCGAAATCGGCGGCGTCGACCGGGAACAGGCCGCAGAACACCACCGGCTGTGCCGGCTTGAAGCCGGGCAGGGCTTGCGCCGTCGGCCGCTTGTCCTCCGTGATGGTGTCGCCGACGCGGGTGTCGGCAACCTCCTTGATCGAGCCGGTGAAGAAACCGAACTCGCCGGGGCCGAGCTCGTCAGCATTGATGCGGGCGGGCGTAAAGACGCCGGTGCGCTCGACCAGGTATCTGGCGCCGGTGCCCATCATGCGGATGGTCTGGCCCTTCTTCAAGACGCCGTCGATGATGCGGACCAGCACGATGACGCCGAGATAGGCATCGTACCAGGAGTCGACCAGCATCGCCTTCAGCGGGGCCGTGATGTCGCCCTCGCGCGGCGGCGGCAGATCGTTGACGATCGCCTCCAGCACGTCGGGAATGCCAAGCCCCGTCTTGGCCGAGATCAGCACGGCGTTGGAGGCGTCGATGCCGATCACCTCCTCGACCTGTTCGCGGATGCGCTCGGGCTCGGCGGCGGGCAGGTCGACCTTGTTCAGCACCACGACGATTTCGTGGTTGTTGTCGATCGCCTGATAGACATTGGCCAGCGTCTGCGCCTCGACGCCTTGCGAGGCGTCGACGACCAGCAGCGAACCTTCGCAGGCGGCGAGCGAGCGCGACACTTCATAGGCGAAGTCGACATGGCCGGGCGTGTCGATCAGGTTGAGGACATAGTCCTCGCCATTGTTGGCGCGGTATTTCAGCCGCACCGTCTGCGCCTTGATGGTGATGCCGCGCTCGCGCTCGATGTCCATCGAGTCCAGCACCTGCTCCTTCATGTCGCGCAGCTCCAGCCCGCCGGTCGACTGGATCAGCCGGTCGGCAAGCGTGGATTTGCCATGGTCGATATGGGCAACGATGGAGAAGTTGCGGATGTTTTTGATCGGCGTGGTCATGCGCCGCGCTTTAGCAGGGGCACGCTACATCGGCAAGCGGCGGGGCGCGGGTGCGGCGGCGGGGCGGCAAAGTCGTTAAACTTTGATCCATGAGATTAGAGCATAGTTCGCGCCCGGCGTGATAGCCACTGGCCATCGCCGTTTCGGGGGGATCGGAATGCCGTTGTCAGCACGCAAATTTCTCAAATCGGTGAGCGGCTCGTTCGCGCCATTGCTCGCCATCTTGCTTATCCCGATGGTTGCCGCATTGGGTTTTTCCATCGACTATACCTCTGCGGTTTCAACCAGGGCATCGATGCAGAACGCCCTCGATGCAGCGTCGCTGTCGATCACGACGCTTTCGACGGACACCTCACTGGCGGACCGCCAGGTAAAACTGCAGGAGGCATACCTGGCCAATGGCGGGCAAGGCACGGCCAAGCTCGACAGCTTCGTCGTCGCCACCGACGGCGCCGCCAGCATCAAGGCTTCGGCCGGCTTTGCCATGCCGACGAATTTCATGCAGATCGCCAGGATCAACACGGTGCAGATCGGTGTTGCGTCGGCAGTGACAAAGCGGCCGGCATTGGTGCAAGCCACGTTCAAGGTCGACAAGATCTCTGGCTGGTGGGACAAGACGGTGACGCTCTACGGCACCAAACCCGGTGACGCGGCGGCCAACAAGCTGATGAGGATCTCCTACGCGTACAACAGGTTTGGCGATCCCAAAGGCTACGGGACGTCCTCTGTTTACACGATCAACGGAACGACGGAGACGCTGGTCCAGAAACAAGTATGCACGACCGTCACGGTGACCAGCTTCTATGGCTTGCCCACCGGCACAATCACTCAGATCAGCGGTACCAGGAAATACGCAACCACCTGCGTCAACACGATGTATCCCGCGACCGGCGCCGGTGCGGTGATCGACGTGAAGGACATGGATAACCTGTCTCTGGAGATGAAGATTCCGAATCCCAATCCTGGTCTTGGCGGCGGCTATCTGGCCTCGGGCACGAAAGAAACCCTGCGATCGGACGATCCGGCCACGTCCGACCGATTGTTTATCGACAAGGTCAAGACGCTGGCCAATACGACTGTCGACATCTTTGAGGCCGTGCCGTGCGGCATCACCAGCAGTCAAGCGTGGGAAGATGGCGGATCACTTACCAACAACACCATAGACGATGCCGATTTTTCCTATTTTGTGACCGGCAAGTGCGCGTTCAACAAGCGGCCTTCGGAAACCGTGCTCACACAATAGGGGCGACTTGAGTGCCGATCTCCCCCTTGTGGGTCCTCAAGGGGGGAGATCGGACATCCCCTCGGCTCTCGCTAATGCTCTAGGAACTCGGACTTCTCCTCAATCACGAAGCGGTGATGCTGTAACGAACCGTGTGTCGGCGGCGAAGTGTGGACATGGAACCGCACAGGAGAACAGCGATGACCGGATCGGAACGAAGCACAGCCCTGATGGGGCTCGCCGCGGCACTGTTTTCCGCGACTGTGCTGTCGGCAACCAGCGCGGCCGCCGGCCAGACGCTGACCGTCGTAGAGCTGTTCACCAGCCAGGGCTGCTCGTCCTGTCCGCCGGCCAACGCCAATCTGATCAAGGTCAAGGACCGGCCCGGCGTGCTGGCGCTGTCCTTCAACGTCACCTACTGGGACTATCTCGGCTGGAAGGACACATTCGGCAAAGAAGAATTCACGCAGCGCCAGGTCCGCTATGAACCGTCGCTCGGCCGTTCCGGCCCGTTCACGCCGCAAGTGGTGGTCAACGGCAGGGCCGATGCCGTCGGCGCCAGGCCGGGCGAGATCGAGCAGCTGATTTCGAGTGGCGGCCACGGTGACGGACCTTCGTTGTCGCTCGCCGGCGGGAAGGTCAGCATCGGCGCCGGTCCGGTGCCCGGCGGCAGGGCCGATGTCTGGCTGGTGCGTTACGACAAGGGCGTCGTCGAGGTGCCGGTGGCGCGCGGAGAAAACACCGGCCGCACGCTGCCGCACGCCAATGTCGTGCATTCGCTGACCAGGCTGGGCAGTTGGACCGGCGACGCCACCGCACTGCCGCTGCCGGCGGCGACGGGCGGCCTCAGCACAGCGGTGCTGGTGCAGGTGCCGGGCGGCGGGCCGATCCTCGCTGCCGCAGCGAATTAGAACCCGTTCCGAAATTTGCGCAACGCCGCAGCGGCGCCGCTGCATGCCGTCAACCCCTGCCAAACCCTAGGAGATCATCATGACCAATCCTTTGACCAATCGCCCGACCCTGGCGGCACTCGCCTTCGCACTTTGCTCGACGGCGCTGTTCGCAGGAGGCGCGGCGCGGGCCGAAGATGCGATGAAGCCGGCGAACGCCATGGCAACAAACGCCATGAAACCGGCAACGGACGCAATGAAGCCGGCCGGCGCCATGGCGGCTGACGCGATGGCCACGACCGCGATGAAGGCGACAGATCCGATGAAGGCCGACTGCATGGCCAAGGCCGCCGCCGAGACGGACGCCATGAAGAAAGCCGAAGCGACCAAGGCCTGCGATGCCATGGCTCCGGCCAAATAGGCGATGCGCACAGCAATGTGAGAGCCCGGCGGACCTATCCGTCGTATAATCCACACCAGCATCATGGGAGATCAGACATGACGGGAGCCCTGAAACGATCGTCGATTTTCGCAAAAGCAGCACTTGCCGCGCTCATCCTCACGGCCGCCGCGGCCGTGCTCTGGCAGACGCCGGCAGTCTCGGCCGAAGACGCGGTGGTGATCCCGCCGCCGGCATTGGACGAGAAGGCCACCGCCGGCACCGAAAAGGCGGTCTTCGCCGGCGGCTGCTTCTGGGGTGTGCAAGGCGTGTTCCAGCACGTCAACGGCGTCACCAGCGCCGTTTCCGGCTATGCCGGCGGCGACAAGGACACGGCCGTCTATGAAATGGTCGGCACCAGCCGGACGGGCCATGCCGAATCCGTCGAGATCACCTACGAGCCGTCCGAGGTGACCTACGGCCAGCTGCTGCAGGTGTATTTCTCGGTCGCGCACAATCCGACGCAGCTGAACTACCAGGGGCCGGACAGCGGCACCCAGTACCGTTCGACGATCTTTGCCGAAAACGACACGCAGAAAAAGATCGCCGAAGGCTACATCGCCCAGCTCGACAAGGCCAAGGTGTTTCCCAAGCCGATCGTGACGACGCTGGAGACCGGCAAGACCTTCTATCCGGCCGAGGACTATCACCAGGACTTTCTGACGCTCAACCCGACCTATCCCTATATCGTCTACAACGATCTGCCCAAGGTCGAGAATCTGAAGCGGCTCTTCCCCAACCTCTACCGCGAAAAGCCGGTACTGGTGCTGGCCGCCAGCAAGAGCTGAGTTTTGCGGCGGGGCCTGCTGATCTCCCCCCTTGAGGGGGAGATGGCCGGCAGGCCAGAGGGGGTCGGTTCGGTTGGCGCGACGCGGTCCGGCATATCGAGGAAGACGAAGTTGGCACTCCACGCGCGGCGACCCCCTCTGTCGCTTTCAGCGACATCTCCCCCTCAAGGGGGGAGATCAGCAGTTTCCGCGCTTCGCACTACTCCCCCTTTTTCCAGGGCAGGCTCCAGCGCACCTTCTCCAGCGTCGCCTTTGCCTCGGCCGAGTCCGGGTCGGGCTCTGTCTCGCGATAATGCGCCGAGCCCTCAGGCGGGTAGGCAAGTGTGTTGTTGAGGGCGAATTTGTCGATCTGGCTGAAGTCGGGGAAAGGCAGGTTTTGCGCCTCGCGCCAATCGCTGACCCTTTTCTCCGCGGCGATGCGTTTTTCGTCGTCGACCGGAAGGTCGGTGGCTCTGTATTCCAGTGACGAAGGGAAGGCGAACTGCGCGCCGGCATCATCCATGATGTTGATCATGGACAACAGGATGTCCTCGCGGATGGCTTGAAAATCGGCCACGTCGGCGGTTTTGATATAAGTGAACACGTCGATATCGAGCGAATAGGCGCCGAAGCCGGCAAAGCGCACGCGGCACGGCTCATCGATGACGCGCGGATGGGCAATCAGCAACTTGCGCAGCTCGGCCAGGACGTAACGTAGCTGATCGGGCGTCGTTTCGTAGCGCAGCTGCAGCGTCGTCGCGAACCGGGTGCGGTCGCGATGCGCGTAGTTCTCGATCTGCATGCCGGCGAAATCCGAGTTTGGCACCGAGATGATCGTGCGGTCGAGCGACCGGATGCGGGTGGAGCGCATGCCGATATGCTCGATCGTGCCGGACTGGTCGCCGAACTTGCAGAAGTCGCCGACGCTGACCGGCCGGTCGGCATAGAGCGTCAGGCCGGAGAGGAAGTTCTGCAGCGTCGGCTGCGCCGCCAGCGCCACCGCCAGACCGCCGATGCCGAGACCGGCAATGACGCCTTCGTAGGGGATGGCGAGCACTTCGGCCAGCAGCAGGAAGGCGACGACCAGCACGGCGACGCGCGCCACGCCGGTGGACAGCGAAATCAGCGTGTCGTGATAGCCGGGCACCTGCCACAGTCCACGGTAATGGTCGGCGACCTTGCCGATCAGGTGCCAGACCACCGGCACGGCGCCAATCACGACCAGGCTCCAGGCGATTGCCTTGACCGGGGCGGCGACCACTTGCGGCAGACCGAGCGGGCGCAGCGTCAACAGCAGGAAGAGGCCAAGCACGATCGAGCGCACCGCCCATTCGACAATGCGGAAGAAGGCCGGGCTGTCCGTCCTTCGCACAAACAAGGAAATCAGCGCATTGGCGATGAAGCCGAAGACGATGCCGGCCAGTGCGGCAAGGCCGAGCATCCACCATTGCCAGTGCTCCATCGGGCCGGCGCGGGTGAGCAGGCCGGGGCTGATCTCGCGGGCGAGGCCACGGGCGATGAAGAACGGGTCGGTGCTGGCGAAGGCGGCGAATTCCGGCGCCACCGGCATGTCTTCGACATCGGCGTAGAGCGCGCGGATGTGGGCGAGCGTCTCGGGCGTGAACTGCCAGATCTTGCCCTTCTCAGTCTCGACTGGGCCGATGACGATGTTGCCGGCGGGATGCTCGAAATAGACGAAGGGGGTGTTGCTCTTCGGATCGTCGGGGATCTCCTGCCAATAGACGTAGCCGATGCGGTCGATGACCTTTTTGAGATAGCGCTCGAGCAGGAACGCCTCGTCGCCACGCACCGCCTGACTGTAGTTGCGCAGGTCGAGCGCCGCCTGGGCCGGGTCGCCGGCTTCGGTGAGGCCGCTCAACAGTACCTTGAACGTGTCGCGCGGCGAGGCGAGCCTGCTCGGATCGTCGACCATGTCGACGGCTTCGCCACGCGCTTCCTGGAATTCGGCGAGCTTTGCCTGGAGTTGGCCAAGTGGCGGCCCGACGATGAACCAGTCGCCATTCTTGCGGCGAAAAGTGACGGCGAAGGAGACCCTGGTGCCGTATTGCGGCAGCGTCGCCGTCACCTCGTCTCCGGAAATCGCATCATGCGGCAGGCTCCACAGACGGAACGTCGCGTTGTCGATGACGGTGAACAGAAGCTTGGTGTAATCGGGCATGTTGAGGCCGCCGCGGTCGGCCTCGGTGACGTCGACGAGACCCGCTGCCAGACCGGCAAGACCCATGCCGCCACCGGTGGCGCGCGGCACGTTGTCGGCGCCGCTCTCGTTCATCGTCTGCAGGAACGAGCGCATGGTGCTCATCGGGCTCGACTGGTCGACACGGACGTCCTCGACGGCGCTGACGCGCACACCTGTCCACCATTCGGCGGTGGCGGCATCGAAGCGGCCCATGAAGCTGCCGCCGTCAGGCGATTGGACGAAGGTGAAGGCGCCCTGGCGGTCGCCTTCGAACCAGTGGCCGACAAGCTTGTCGCCTTCGGCCTTGGCCTCGATACGGCCGTTATAAAGCGGGTACACGCCCTTTACGTCAGTGCCCGTCTGCTCGAACTTGATCTGGGCGCCGCCGCCGCGCCACTTCGTGTCCCACACGCCCGTCCAGTTGGCCGCGTCCTGGGCATGCGCCTGCGGCATGGCCGGCAGCAGGCCGGCAAGCGCGAGTGCGCCGATCAGCGCGACCGTCCGGATCAGCAAAAGCAGCAGCCGATCCTGTCCTGCCGCAGAAAAGGGGTTCATTCTGTTGCCCTTCTTCTTGCCGGCGATTCTGCTGGGCCGGCCAGAGAAGGTTATTCCGCTTGAAGATGAATATTCTGTTTCAGGCGACGGCGATACCGGTCAGTCATAGGTCAGATCCGTCGCCTTGCCGGCGAACACCCGGTAGGCAAAGAACGAATAGAAGATGATGATCGGCAGCACGACGACCGTCCCGACCAGGATGACGGCCAGGCTTTCGGGTGCCGAAGCAGCCTGCCAGATGGTCAGCCGGTCGGGCACCACGAAGGGGTAGAACGACCAGGCGAGGCCGGCAAAGCCGAGCGTGAAGATCGCGGCCAATGTCAGGAACGGGAGCAGCGCGTGGCGGTCGTCGGGCTTCGGCAGATGGAAGGTCTGGCGCCACAGCCACAGGAACAGCACTGCCGACAGGATCGGCAGCGGCGACAAATAGAGCATGGCCGGCCAGACGAACCATTTGTCGAAGATGCGCGCGCTGGCAAAGGGCGTGGCCAGCGATACCGCGACCATGCCGAGCGCGGTCAGCACCAACGCCGTGCGCAGCCACAGCACCGCCTTCTTCTGCAGATCGCCTTCGGTCTTATAGATGACCCAGGCCGCGCCCATCGCCGCGTAGGCCGCGGCAAGGCAGAGCGCCACCAGCGCGCCGAACGCCATGCCGCCAGGGCCGACGTCGAGGCCGAGCACATAGACGCCGAGCATATAACCTTGCGCCAGCGAAGCGATGACCGAGCCGAGGAAGAAGATGCGGTTCCAGCGGTGCTTCCTGCCGGCCGGCACCTTGGCGCGGAAATCGAAGGCGACGCCGCGCAGGATCAAGCCGACCAGCAGCACGAAGACCGGAATGTAGAGCGCCGTCAGAATGGTGCCGTGCGCCAATGGAAAGGCGACCAGCAGCAAGCCCACCGCCAGCACCAGCCAGGTCTCGTTAGCGTCCCAGAACGGGCCGATGGCGGCGATCATCGTATCCTGTTCGGTGTCTTCGGCTGCGGCGAACAGGATGCCGATGCCGAGATCGAAGCCGTCGAGGATGACGTAGATCAGGATAGCGAGGCCCATCAGGCCGGCGAAGATCAGAGGCAGCAGGGTCGGCCAGTCGAAGCTCATGATGTTTCTCCTGGTTGCGCAACCGGCTGCGACAGCGGCCTGTTCATGACGCCCGGTAGCGGCGAGGTGTCACCATCCTTCGCCGCCTTCAATGCCAGATGCACCAACACGCCGAGATAGGCGATCAAGAGCAGCACATAGAGGATGAGATAGACCGCGAGCGACAGCGCGATATGGCTGCCGGCGACCGGCCCGACAGCATCGGCGGTACGCAGCACGCCGGTGACCAGCCAGGGCTGGCGGCCGATCTCGGTGGTGTACCAGCCGGCCAGCGTCGCCAGCCAGCCGGACAGCGCCATCGGCACCATGACAAGCGCCAGCGGCTTGGGCAGGCCGTGGCGGCGCTTGAGGAAGAAGGCCGCCGACCAGGAGACGGCGAGCATCAGGAGGCCGGTGCCGACCATGATGCGAAAGCCCCAGAACACCGGAAATACCGGGGGATGGTTGCCGGCATAATCGTTCAGCCCCGGTACGATGCCGCCGGCGCTGTGCCTGAGGATGAGGCTGGCGCCATCGGGAATGATGAGCTCGAACCTGTTCTCCTTGGCCGCTTCATCGGGAAGCGCAAACAGCACCAGCGGCACGTTGGGACCGGTGTTCCAGTTGGCCTCCATCGCGGCGATCTTCTGCGGCTGGTGTTCCAGCGTGTTGAGGCCGTGCTGGTCGCCGGCAAAGATCTGGATCGGGATCAGGATCGCGGCGGTGAAGACGCCGGTGCGCAGCGCCTTCCACATCGATTCCGAGCGATCGCCGTAGAGATAGCGCAGCGCCGACAGGCCGGCGACCAGGAACGAGACGGTCAGGCCCGAAGCAAGCAGCATATGGACGAGCCGGTAGGGCATGGACGGATTGAAGACAACGGCCCACCAGTCGGTGGCGTGCGCAACACCATCGCGCATTTCGAAGCCGGCCGGCGTCTGCATCCACGAATTGAGCGCGATGATCCAGAAGGCGGACAAGGTGGTGCCGCCGGCCACCAGCACCGTCGCCAGTGTATGGACGCGGTTCGAGACACGGCGGAAGCCGAACAGCATGATGCCGAGGAACGCCGCCTCGAGGAAGAAGGCGGTCAAGATTTCGTAGGCCAGCAGCGGGCCGGCAATGTTGCCGACCGTCTCCATATAGCCCGGCCAGTTGGTGCCGAACTGAAAACTCATGGTGACGCCGGAAACCACGCCCATGGCGAAGGACAGCGCGAATACCTTAACCCAGGTGAAATAAGCGCGCATCCAGGCGGAATCGTTTGTCGCGTTGTAGCGGAGCTTGAAGAACAGCAGCACCCAGCCGAGCGCGATGGTGATCGCCGGGAACAGGATGTGGAACGAGATGTTCGCGCCGAACTGTATGCGCGACAGAATGAGCGGGTCCATGGCGGCTCCGGCTGCTGCTTGTTTGTTGAAGGATAGGCTTGATGCACCGGACGGTCAAAGCGGCGTCCCGCCGCGAGGCGGAACGCCGCAGTGCGGTTAATCTGCTTTTGCGTGGAATTTGGCTGGACGACCGGGCAGGTGTTGCCTATTCCGGCGAACCTCGATGGTCCAGAACTGTCAGGAGCGCCATTGACATCCGGATTTGCGAACCGACATTCAGCGGATTAAATCAACAACTCTGTTTCAAGCAGTCGTTTTCAGCCATGCAGCCGATCATCTCGATTTCCGGGGTCACCAAGACCTACGCCACCGGCTTCAAGGCGCTGAAGGAGATCAATCTCGACATCGTGCGCGGCGAGATCTTTGCGCTGCTCGGGCCGAATGGCGCCGGCAAGACAACGCTGATCTCGATCGTCTGCGGCATCGTCAACCGCTCGTCGGGTTCCGTCACCGTCGACGGCCATGACATCAACCGCGACTACCGCGCCGCGCGCAGTCTGATCGGGCTGGTGCCGCAGGAACTGACCATCGACGCCTTCGAGAGCGTGTGGGCGACGGTCAACTACAGCCGCGGCCTGTTCGGCAAGCCGGCGGACAAGGCGTTCGTCGAAAAGGTGCTGCGCGACCTGTCGCTCTGGGACAAGAAGGACGCCAAGGCGATCACGCTGTCCGGCGGCATGAAGCGCCGGCTGATGATTGCCAAGGCGCTGTCGCACGAGCCGCGCATCCTGTTCCTCGACGAACCGACGGCAGGCGTCGATGTCGAGCTGCGCCAGGACATGTGGGCGATGGTGCGCCGGCTGCGCGAAGACGGCGTCACCATCATCCTGACCACGCATTACATCGAAGAAGCCGAGGCGATGGCCGACCGCGTCGGCGTCATCAACCGCGGCGAGATCGTGCTGGTGGAGGACAAGGCCGAGCTGATGCGCAAGCTTGGCCGCAAACGGCTTGTGCTGGAACTGCGCAGTCCCCTGGCCACCGTTCCCGATACTTTTTCGCACTACGCGCTGGAGCTTTCGCCGGATGGCGGACAGCTGACCTATACTTATGACAACCAGAGCGAACGGCCGGGCGTCGCCTCGCTGATCCGCGAGCTCGAGGCGGCCGGCATCCAGTTCCGCGACATCGATACGGAAAACAGCTCGCTCGAGGAGATCTTCGTCAATCTGGTGAGGAAACCGGCATGAACCCGCGCGCGGCCATGAATCTTCATGCGGTATGGGCGATCTATCGGGTGGAGATGGCGCGCGCCCTTCGCACTGTGCTGCAGAGCATCGTTTCCCCGGTCATTTCGACGTCGCTCTATTTCGTCGTCTTCGGTTCGGCCATCGGCTCGCGCATCACCGAGATTGACGGCATCAGCTACGGCGCCTTCATCGTACCGGGGCTGATCATGCTGTCGCTGCTGACGCAATCGATCTCCAACGCCTCTTTCGCCATCTATTTTCCGAAATTCGTCGGCTCGATCTACGAATTGCTGTCCGCGCCGGTGTCCTATCTGGAGATCGTCATCGCCTATGTCGGGGGCGCGGCGACAAAGTCGATCGTGCTTGGCCTGATCATCCTGGCGACGGCCTCGCTGTTCGTGCCGCTGACGATCGAGCATCCGTTCTGGATGCTCGCCTTCCTGGTGCTGACGGCGGTGACCTTCAGCCTGTTCGGCTTTATCATCGGCATCTGGGCGAAGAGCTTCGAGCAGCTGCAGCTGGTGCCGCTGCTGATCATCACGCCGCTAACCTTCCTCGGCGGCAGCTTCTATTCGATCAACATGCTGCCCGGCATCTGGCGCACGGTGACGCTGTTCAACCCGGTGGTCTACCTGGTCAGTGGGTTCCGCTGGAGCTTCTACGGCAAGTCCGACGTTTCGGTCGGCGTCAGCCTCGGCATGACGGTGGTCTTCCTGCTCATCTGCATAGCGATCGTCGCCTGGATCTTCAGGACCGGCTACCGGCTGCGCAACTGATCGAACGGGCCTCGTCCAGGCGAAGCAGCCTTATCGATCGACCTTTCCTTGCCGAAGGCGACATAGGCCTGCGCCCGATGCCTGGAACCCGCGCTTGAATGCCTCGATCTTGCTTTTCATGCATTGTTATATATCATGTTATCGATGTTGGGATGAATTGACCTATGGAAGACGTCATACGATCGCTTGGCTTCCTGTGCCTGGGCAGCAGGCTGAAGCGTATAGGCGAGCAACTGCAAGCGGAGGCGCAGCGCCTGCTCGACAGGCTGGATGTCCCGGTTCAGGCGAGCCAATACCCGCTGCTGGCCGCGCTCGACAGGCTGGGTCCGCTGTCGGTCGGGGAACTGGCGCAATCCCTTGGCATCGCGCAGCCAGGCGTAACGCGAAGCGTCTCGCTTCTGGCCGGATTGGGACTGCTCGAGGTCAGTCCGTCGACCGATGACCAGCGGCGCAGGATCGTCTCGCTTACTCGGGACGGCCGGCGGCTGGTCGATGTCGCAAAGCGCGACGTCTGGCCTTGCATCGAGAACGTGGTTGCGGATTTGTGCGCAGGTTTTTCGGGGCCGCTTCTTGAGCAGCTGGCTGCCATCGAGGACGGCCTCGCCGCTGCCCCTCTCGACCGTCGTGTAAATAAGCCTGAGGGTGCCGCGCAATGAGACATCTGCTCGACCGCCCTATCTGGAGCGCGCTTCAGACGCGACATCGGGCCTTCGCGGAGGGTGACAACCTCGCCATGCGATATCGGCCGTCGATCGTCCCTTTCGCCGCCACTGGCGCGGACGACCCGGAAAGCCTGCGGGCGCTCGAAAACCTTGTCTCCCCGGGCGAGAGTGTGATCCTGCTTCAAGCGGACGCGATTGCTCTGCCCACGGGGCTTTCCGCGACTTCGACCGCAGCCGGGGTTCAGATGATCGCCGAGCAGCCATTGCAGATCGTCTCCGACCCGCGCGTGCATCGTCTGACCCGAGACGATGCTGCTGAGATGCTCGCCCTGGCATTGCTCACCAAGCCTGGCCCATTCACGCTCGAAGCCTTGAGCCTGGGCGATTTTTGGGGTGTGAAAATCGAGGGCAGGCTTGCGGCAATGGCCGGTGAGCGCACGAAGCAACCTGGCTATATCGAACTCAGCGGGGTGTGCTCACATCCGGAATTTCGCGGCGGTGGCCTGGGCAAGCTGCTGTCCCTATTCGTGGCAAACCGGATAGTGGCGCGCGGCGAAGTTCCCTATCTCCACGCCTATGCCAGCAACGCCGCGGCCATAGCGTTATACGAGTCCATCGGCTTCAGGTTGCGAAGCACAATGAATGTCGCCGTGGTTCAGCGCACCGAATGATTAGTCGGCGCATGATGCGCAGCATGGATGCATCCCGTATCTCAAGGAAGGATTTCGTGTCGCCGAAATCCTTCCTCGAGATGCAAGAGCTGGCTGCGTGTCAGACCGCGATCTTGCCGCCGCCTTGCCTGGTGATGGCAACGACCGCCGGGCGCACCGGCATGTCCGGCTTGAAGTCGGGCCAGCGCGTCGACAAATCCTCATAGTAGGACGGACGGCCGAAAGCCTCCCAGTCCTCGCCGCCGTCGCCCGGATGCTGGACGGCAACGAAGGCGGTCTGGTCGTCCGGCGCAAACAGGGGACCGCACATTTCGGCGCCGATCGGCACGCGGAAGAACAGCTTTGATGTCGCCCGTGCCGTCCCCTCCGTATCGACAGCCCACAGACCATCGGTGCGGCCGGTGGCTTTCGGGCCTTGGCCGTCGGTGGCGACCCAGAGGCGGCCGGCCGAATCGACCGCGCAATTATCCGGCATGCCGAACCAGCCATTGGCGGTGGTTGCGGTCGAGAAGGTGGCGCCGACGTCGGCCACAGCGGGATCGCCGCATTTCAGCAGGATTTCCCACCTGCCCTTTGTCGCGGTGAAATCACCGCCGTCCTCGACGATCTCGATGATGTGGCCAAAGGCATTTTCGGCACGCGGGTTGGCGGCGTCGACCTGGTCGGCCTTGCGCTTCGAATTGTTGGTCAGCATGACATAGACCCTGCCGTTGGTGGCATTGGGCTGGATGTCTTCCGGACGGTCCATCTTGGTGGCGCCGAGCAGGTCGGCGGCGCGGCGCGTCTCGATCAGCACGTCGGCCTGGCTGGCAAAGCCGTTCTCCGCCGTCAGCGGCCCTTGGCCGAAGACGATCGGCAGCCATTCGACCGAACCGTCCTCGGCGAACTTGGCGACATGCAAGGTGCCGTCGTCGAGCAAATCCATGTTGGCGGCGCGGTTGTCCGGATCGAACTTGCCTGTGGTGACGAACTTATACACATAGTCGAAGCGCTCGTCGTCGCCGAGATAGAAGACGACACGGCCATCCTTGGCGACGATCGATTCGGCGCCCTCATGCTTGAAGCGCCCCATCGCGGTGCGCTTCCTCGGCGCCGAAGTCGGAGCCTGGACGTCGACCTCGACGATCCAGCCGAAGCGGTTCGGCTCGTTCGGCTCCTTGCCGATGTCGAAACGGTCGTAATGCGCTGCCCATTCATAGGCACCTTCGGGAATGCCGAGGCGCTTGTAATTGGCGGCTTCCTTATGCCCCTGCGGCAGCTCGCCCGAGAAATAGCCGTGGATGTTCTCCTCGGCCATGACATAGGTGCCCCACGGCGTGACGCCGCCAGCACAATTGTTGACGGTGCCGATGACCTTCGTGCCGGTCGGATCGGCGCTGGTCTTGACGCGGTCGTGGCCGGCGACCGGGCCGGAGAGCGCGATCTCGGTGTTGGAGGTGATGCGGCGGTTGAGCTTGCCGTCGCGAACGACCTGCCATTTGCCTGATACCTTGCGTATCTCGACGATAGTGCCGCCATGCGCCGTCATCTCGACGTCGACTTGTTCCTTGCTGAGGGGCGCCTGCTTGGCCTTGCCGTCGACGATGGTGACGAGGCCCGGAAACATCAGGTGCGGATTGGTGTATTCGTGGTTGACCACCAGCAGGCCGTGCTCGGCCGAGCCGTCGATCGGGATATAGCCGACATAGTCGTTGTTGTAGCCGAATTGTCTGGCCTGGGCTTCCGCCGACTGTTTTCTCGGATCGAATTCCGGCGAATCGGCGAACAGCGGATCGCCCCAGCGCAGCAGTACATCGGCGTCATAGCCGGGTGCGACGTGATGCTTGTCGTCGATGCCGGCCTCGAGCTCGTCAAAAGCGAAGGCGGAGCCTTCGGCGGCGCGGGCGTTGTCGGCAGTGATCAGCGCCAGCGGGCTGACGGTAGCGGCTATGGCCGAGACGGCAAGCGAGCTCTTGAGGAAGCCGCGGCGCGAGAACCGCGCGGCGATGATCTCACCCATGGTGCGGTTGTCGGTGAGATTGGCTCCTGGCCCGTCGTTTTCCTCGAGCAGGCTGGTTCGGAAATGGGCGTCAGGGGTGCGATGTTCGGTCATAGGGCCTGCCTCTGGCTGGATGGATTGCTGGAGCGTGTTGCCTGGCCAGTCCGGTATCGCCGGCAGGTCACAGTTTGATGACATGCCGGCTAATTGCCACCTGCGATTTCGTATCCAACATCGGCCCCGCTTGACCGCGACCGTCGCTTCGGAAACAAGAGCTGCGGCAGGCGCGTAGGGACACATCGGGAGAGAACAAAAGTGAGTTTCTGGGGACTTGGGCAGCTCTGCGTTTCGACGGTGATCTTCCTGCTGGCGGCGATGGCCGCAAAACAGTGGGGGCTGGCGCCGAGCCTCGGCAAGATTGTGCTGACGTTGGCGCTCTATTCGCTGGGCAATCTGATCATGCTGAGGCTGATCCGTGAATTCGGCATGTCGGTGTCGTTCAGCCTGTCGGCGGTGATCCAGCTGGTGTCGGTGAATGTGGTGGCGCTGGTCTTCTTCGGCGAGCGCGTCAATGCCTTACAGGCAACCGGCATCGTGCTTGCCATCGCAGCTGTGGCGCTGATCACGCTCGGGCCCTATCTGCAAAGGCTGTAACTGCGATCGGGCCGATGAAGAAGATTGCAAGCAGACTGCGCAACTGGCTGGAGTTCCCGGTTCTGCTTGCCGGGCTGGTCATTGCCGGCGGGCTGTGGGGGTTCGAGGAGCTGATGGAGCTGGCGCGGGCCACCACGCCGCATGCCTTCGACACCGAAATCCTGCTTGCCTTCCGCGAGGCCGGGCAGCCCGACAATCCGATCGGACCGGCGTGGCTGGAAGGGGCGATGCGCGACATCACCAGCCTCGGCAGCGCCAGCGTACTGGTGGTGATCACGGCAGCAATGATCGTCTACCTGCTCCTTATCCGCAGGCCAGGCGCGGCGCTTCTCATGTTCGTCGCGGTAGCGGGCGGCCAGCTCCTGTCAAGCGTGCTGAAATTCGACATCGACCGGCCGCGCCCTGATCTGGTCTCGCATCTCGCCGATGTGGCATCGCTTTCGTTTCCGAGCGGCCACGCCATGCTGTCGGCGGTGACATATTTGACGCTGGGCAGCATGGCGGCGCGGTTTTTGCCCGGGCGGACAACGAAGATCTATGTACTCGGGCTGGCGGTGCTGACGACGGTGGTGGTCGGCATCAGCCGCATCTATCTCGGCGTCCACTGGCCGTCCGACGTATTGGCCGGCTGGTGCGCCGGCTTTGCCTGGGCGATGCTGTGCTGGCTTGCGGCACGGTTCCTGCAGCGATGGCTTGGGCGGGCCGACGGCACCTGACTCAAATCAGCCTGTTGATCAGGCCATGACCGCAGCCTGCCAGCAGGAAAACCATCGACAGCAAGGCTGTCGAGGTCGCCAACGCTTTGAATATCTTCACCCGCTCATCCTTTTGAAGTCGTGCCTGTGAAATCGGGATCGCAGTGGATGTCCCGCCAAACGATGCCGAGGTTTGTAGCATGACAGCGCATCGGCTGGCAAAGAGTGCTGCATGTTTGGAGGCAGACCATCAATCCTTGGTGCAGGAAGACGTCGCCGACCGCGCCAGCGCAGGAACTTCATCCTCGACTGTTCGGCGGTGCCGTTCTTCGATCAACGGCGGCCAATGTCATCGAGGGTGCGGCCCACAAGGCGAGCCGCGCCGGCGTTCGCTTCATTATATCAGGCGCTTCGCCGCAGATACGCCGCATGCTGATCAACCACGGCGTCAAGCGGCCGCTGGTGACTTATGCCGCCTCGATCACGGATCGCGGGCGCAGCTGAAGAAAGCCGCGCCCGCCGCCTGAGCCGATGGCTGGCTTAGTCGAGGCCCAATGCCGCGATCTCGCCGTCGTTCATCAGCGGCACGAAGATTGTCGACTTGCCGTCGGTGCCGATGTCGGCGCTGCCCGGCTTGAACGTCGCAACCGCTTGCGGCGTGCCGCCGGCTTTGTAGCGGTAGAGCGTGCCGGTCATATACGCGGTGGCGTAGATGCTGCCGCCGATGGCAACGACGCCATCGAGGTTGGCAAACTTTTCCGCGCCGGGCAGTGGCGAAACGGCCTTGGTAGCAAGATCGACCGAGAGCAGGCCGCCCGGCTCCGCGGTGCTGAAGTCGGGCTTGATGCCCTTGCCCCAGGAAGCGACGATCAGCCGGCCGCCATCGGCGAAGATGCCATTCGGCGAAGCAAGCGCCGCATCCCTGACGAACAGTTCGGGCCGGTCGCCGTCGATGCGATAGATCGTATCGGCAAGCATATCCGTGACGTAGATCTTGCCGGACGCGTCGGCGGTCACGTCGTTGAGGAAGACCGCGTTCGGCACGTCGATCGTCGATGTTAGCTTGCCGCTTGCGAGATCGACGACGCGCACATGGGTGATGTCGGCGACGTAGAGTTTGCCGCCGGCAATCGCCATGCCCTTGGGCGCGTCCATGCCGTCGGTCCAGTGTTGCGTGACTAGCTTGCCGTCCATCGACAGGATCGACAGATAGCCGTTGCCGTCGGCTTCGCCGGGATTACCGACGATGTTCGAGACGATAACGCGCTGGCCGGCGGCGTCGAACAGCGCCGATTCAGGCTGCTCGAGGCCGCCGGTGCGCCAGAGTTCAGCGGCCTGAACTGCCGGCGCGGCCGCGATGCCGACCAGGGCGAGAAGTATCGAGGTGAAGAGGCTCTTCATGGCTAGTCTCCTGTAATGGACTAGCGGAGAGCTAGGCCTTTCGATACTTTTCGGGAAGATCTATCAGGACTAGTACCGAAGGCTGATACCAAATCGTGCAAAAGAGGTGCATCCCATGAACGGCCTGATCTTCGAAGCGCTGAAGCGGACGCTTAAGGCAAAGGGCATCACCTATCGCGTCCTTGCCGAGCGGATGGGTGTTTCCGAGCCGACGGTGAAGCGCATCTTCCACGAGCGCAACTGCAAGCTCGACCGGCTGATGGAGATCTGCACTGCCGCCGGCGTAGAGTTGGAGAACGTGCTCGGCTCTATGAACAGAGGACCAGGACCCGCCAACCAGATCGCGCCGGAGATCGAGCGCAAGCTCGCCGGGCAGCCGGCACTGCTGTTCGTCTTTGTCATGCTTTCCGAGAAATTCACGCCCGAAGGCATCATGCGCTCACAAGGGCTGAGCGAGGCTTCGATGTTCCTCTATCTGCGCGAGCTCGAGGAACTCGGCCTGGTCGCGCTCGGTCGCGGCCTGTCGGCAAGGCTGCTGGTCGAGGCGCCGATCCAGTGGAATTTCGACGGGCCATTGCGGCCGCTGTTCGAGACGACCAACAAGAATTTCATCGGCTGGGCCATCACCCATCTTGAGCGCGAGTCGACGTTCGTCAGCTTCTCCAGGCGGATGCGGCCGGAAACGGCGGAAATGGTCAGGCGCGAGGCGGAGGAATTGGCGGAGCGCGCCAAATTGCTTGCTCATCACGACCAGCACACGACGCCCGAAGACGGACTGGTCGGCTACAAATGGACGTTTGCGTTCGGCGCAACGCCGTTCCCGGTGATCATGCCGATCGGGCCGCATCCGCGCGACGCAGGCGCACGGACGGACGATCGAGTTGCGGCTGCCGCAAACGGACGACGTCTGCCGGCCTAGGTCTAAATGCAGAACGACCGAGTCCGGGCTGTTGGCGGCAGCCAGTCTGACTGAGCTTCTTACCCCTGAGTATCGGCAGCAAACCGGTTCTCAGAGGGTCCCCTGCTCAAACACAAGATCGAGCGGCTATTCGGCGGTCTTGTTCGCCACCTTGTCATCCCAGACCATCTGCCGGTAGTCGAAGCCGTATTCCAGCGTCGGCTTGACAATACGGAAATAGGGCGACAGGTCGAAATCGCGCGGAGTGTAGAGCGAGTGATGGCGGATGTGCAGGATTTCCCTGCGCGAATAGCTCGACTGGGCCGAGGCACGGCCAGGCGCCCGCGTAATCTCCGGCAGGATCGGGTAGCGGATCAGGCCATAGGCCTCGGCAATCAGCGACGAGCAGATGGCACGCGTCGGGTCGCCGGAACCGAAAGCCAGCATGCGGCGGCGCCAGCGCACCGGCACCGGCGGCGTCGGCAAGAAGTAGCGCAGCATGTCGAATATGTTCTTGAGATCGTATCTGAGACCGAGCCTGCCGATCATGAAGGCGACGACCGCTTCGCGGTCATCCGGAGCCAGGCCACTCGCACGGCAGATGCGGGTGTTGTAGCTGCGATAGCGCGATAGCGGCACGGCGATGCAGCCATCGCCGAGCGTGACCTCGATCAGGCGCCGCCGCTCCGATCCGTCCTCCGGCTCCGGTAATGCATCGCCGACATAGAAGGCGGCATGCGACCAGGTCGACTGGGTGAGGTATTTGATCGCCGCCGAGATCTTCTGGTTACCTTCGATGAGCAGGATGTCGCCGGGCTCAAGCGTGCGGCGCAGCGTTTCGGCATCCGACGGCGTGTAAGGCTCGTAGCCGGACGATTCCTCCTGCAGCCGGCCTGCAAGCCAGCGGCCAAGTCGGTCAGAAGCGTGTCGCCGGGCTCGGTCATGCCAGACGGCGATTACCACAGGGCGGCAAATTAGACCATGATCAGCCCACGCCAGGCGCGCCGGCGTCTTCGTGCTGCGGTGCCGCTGTGAGATCTTCGCGCACCTTGCGGGCGAGCTTCCTCGTCGAGCGCTTCGGACTGTCGCCGAAAAGCTCGGCCGCCTCGGCGAGGCAGGTCTTTTTCAGGCCCTTTTCCGAGCGCTTCAGCAGCTTGGCAAGCAACCGCGTCTCCTCAGGGGGGCCGAGCGGTTGGTCCTCGGCATCTAGAAGCGCGCGCATGACGAACACATCGTGGATCTCGCCAAGCCGCTCGCCCAATTCGTCGACGGCCTTGCGCCGCGTCTTGATCGGCGTCGGCCACAGCCTGCCGAGCAGCGACAGGTGCATGCCATGCGTCTTGGCCGCCTTGCGCAGATCGTGAAAGTCATCGGCTTCGCCGCGCGAAGCCGCCTTGTCCAGCGCTTTCCTGGCGCGGCGCAAAGTGGTGCGCGCGCCTTCGGCGAGCACGTCGGCAGCCTGCTCCGGCTGGTCGGGCAGAGCGAGCTTGTCGATCCGGGCGACACCTTTCTCGCAAGCGGAAATCGCCGCGCCTATCGCAGCATCGAGGCCTGCTCCGCCATGCAGTTCATGCTGGCGCGCGACGAGCCTGTCACGCACGGCACCGAGGCCATCGCCGGCACTTTGCTCGGGAAAGCTTGCCGCCAGCCGGTCGATTGTTTCCACCAGTGCGGTCGCCTCGCGCGGGCCGGCAAGCAGGGCCGCCACCTGGCGGTAGCACTGATTCTCCGTCACGCAGAATGTTTCGTCTCCGGAACGGACAAGGCGCAGCAAGGCGCGGACGTTCTTCAGCCGTTTGCGGCATTTGTGCAGCCCCTGTTCGGGCCTGTCACGCGCGGCGTCCAGATGGACAAGCGCCTTGCCGATCTCCTCGGCGAAGATGCGCCTGACCTCTCCGGTCAGCGACATGCGCGGATCGATACGAAAGCTCATGCGACGATCTCCGGAATCCCCCCAAGGGCGAGCGACGCGTTGTAAAATCTCGGCTCGCCGGTGACTTCACGGCCGAGCCAATGTGGCAGCATTTCGTCCTGTACATCATCCGGCGTCTCGAGCTCGGCGATCACCAACCCCGCAAGCGTCCCGCCGAAGACATCGACTTCGTAGCGATAGCCGCGGTGTCTAACATGGTGGCGTGTCTTCTCGATGACATGTCCGATGGCAAAGGCCTGCATCTCCTGCGCCTCCGCCAAAGGTACCGGATATTCGAATTCATCGCGCTCGCGTGCCTGGCTGCCGAACTTGAGCGTCAGCTTGGCGGCCGCATCGTTGCTGATGCGCACACGCACCGTGCGGCTGGGTTCGGCGACTAGGTAGAATTGACGGATATGAATGTCCGCCTCGACCATTGCCCGCCATTCGTCACCTGAGACCAGGAACTTACGCTCGATTTCCTTGCCCATGGCCAGGCACTAAAGCGCGCACGGCCAGAGTTGGCAAGCCGCTTGACCGCACTTGACTTTAATCATTCGATTGATTAAATTGTTGGCCATGATCAAATCGCCCAGCGCCAGCGGCCTTCCTCATGAGGCGCCCAAGACCGCCGCGGATATGACGCGGACGGCACTCGTGCGCGCGGCGCTGAAGCTGTTCGGACGCCAGGGTTTCGACGGCACGTCAACGCGCCAGATCGCGGCTGAGGCCAAGGCCAATATCGGCTCGATCGCCTATCATTTCGGCGGCAAGGAAGGGCTCCGCAACGCCGCGGCCGACTACATCGTCGACACCATCCAGACCGTTGCCGGCCAGGCGATCGGCAATCTGCAAGCGCCGGCCGCGGCATTGGCGGACACCGAGGCCGCGCGGGCACATTTGGCCGTCGCACTGGAGCGGATGGTCGCCTTCATCGCGGCAAGGCCGGAAGCCGGCGAGATTGTACAGTTCGTCCTGCGTGAGCTGTCGCATCCAACCGCCGCGCTCGACCGTATCTATGATGGCGTGTTCGAACCGGCGCATCACCGACTCTGCCTGATCTGGGAACAGGCGACGGGCGAGCCGGCCGAGAGCGAGCGCACTAAACTCACCGTATTTACGCTGATCGGCCAGGTCGTCTATTTCCGCATCGGCCGCGAGGCAGTTATGCGCCGGATGGGCTGGCGCGAGATCGGCGACGACGAGGCCGGCAAGATCGCGGCAACAATAACCGACAATCTCAGCGCGATTTTAGCTCGGCGCGATTTGGCTGTCCGGAAGGATCGTGGATCATGAGCCTGCTCTGTTCTTTGCCGTTTGCCGCCCAGCTTTTCAGCGCCTGCGCGCCGGCAGCACCGCTCGCCGTCGGCTACGTCGAGGGCGACTACGTCCTGCTCGCGCCGATCGAGGTGGCGCAGGTCGAGACGATTGCGGTCAAGCGCGGCGACCGCGTCGCGCCCGGCACGCCGGTGGTGACGCTGGAAAACGCCGACGCCAAGATCGCCATCGCACAAGCCGAGGCGGCCCTTGCGCAGGCCCAGGCGCAACTTGCCGACCTACAGGTCGGCAAGCGGCCGGAAGAGATTGCGGTGCTCAAGGCGCAGGTCGACATGGCCAAGGCGCAAGCCGCCGACGCCAAACGCCGTTACATCCGCGCCAGCGATCTGTTCAAACGCGGCACCGGCACACAGGCCGACTACGACACGGCTTCCGCGACGCTGGAGACGGCCAACGCGCAGGTCGGCCAGGCGGAGGCCAATCTCGCGGTCGGCGGCCTGCCGGCACGGCCCGAGACTATCAAGGCCGCCGACAATCAGGTCAGGCAGGCGCAATCGGCGCTGGAGCAAGCGCAATGGCGGCTGTCGAAGCGCGTGCTGACGGCGCCTTCGCCCGGCCGGGTCAACGACGTGATCCGCAATCCCGGCGATACGGCCGGGCCGACGGCACCGGTTATCTCGATACTGCCGGACGGCGCGGTGAAGCTCAGCGTCTATGTGCCGGAAAGCGCGTTCTCCTCGGTCGACGTCGGCACGCTGCTCAACGTCCATTGCGACGGCTGCGGGTCGGGCGTGAAGGCACGCGTCAGCTATGTGTCGCCCGATCCGGAATTCACGCCGCCGGTGATCTACTCGCTCGAGACCCGGCAAAAGCTGGTCTATCTGGTCGAAGCGCGGCCGGAGGGCGACGCCAGCGCCTTGCAGCCCGGGCAGATCGTCGACGTCGATCTGGCGGACATCGGAAAATGAACGTCATCGACGTGCACGGCCTGGTCAAACGCTTTGGCGACAAGACCGTCGTCGATCATGTGACTATGGCTGTGGCCGAGGGCGAGATCGTCGGCTTCCTCGGGCCGAACGGCTCGGGCAAGACGACGACCATCCGCATCATGTGCGGCTTGCTGACGCCGGATGAGGGCGAAGGCACGGTTCTGGGCTTCGACATCCGCACCGACAGCCTGCGGATCAAACGCGAAGTCGGCTACATGACGCAGAGATTCTCGTTCTACGAAGATCTGACGATCGGCGAGAATCTCGAATTCGTGGCTCGGCTGTACCGGCTGAAGCCGCTCGACGAGCACGTGGCTAAGACGCTTGAGGAGCTCGGCCTGACATCGCGCAGGAACCAGTTGGCCGGTACCCTGTCCGGCGGCTGGAAGCAGCGGCTGGCGCTGGCCGCCTGCATCATGCACAAGCCGAAACTGCTGCTGCTCGATGAACCGACGGCGGGCGTCGACCCGAAAGCGCGACGCGAATTCTGGGACGAGATCCACCGGCTGGCGAGCGGCGGCCTGACCGTGCTGGTCTCCACCCATTACATGGATGAGGCCGAGCGCTGCCATCGCATCAGCTACATCTCCTACGGCAAGATGCTGGCCACCGGCACGGTCGAGGACGTGGTGAGGAATGCCGGGCTGACCACCTTCGTCCTGCAAGGGCCGCGGCTCGATCAGGTCGCTGCCGCACTTCATGGCCGCCCCGGCGTCGACCAGGTGGCGCCGTTCGGCGCGACGCTGCATGTCGTCGGCTCCGACAGGACGGCACTTCAGGCAGCGCTCGCCGATGTCGAGAAAGAGCACGAGGGCGTTACGGTGACGCCCGGCGAGACCAGCCTGGAGGATGTGTTCATCCAGTTCATGTCCGGTTCGAAGGACAACATGGGATGAAAAATGGGATAAACAGCATCTTTTCGTTCGCCAGGCTAGGCGCGCTGCTGATCAAGGAGTTCATCCAGATGCGGCGCGACCGCATCACCTTCGCCATGATGCTCGGCGTGCCGTTGATGCAGCTGGTGCTGTTCGGCTATGCCATCAACAACGATCCGAAGAGCCTGCCGGCAGCGCTGGTGGCGATGAGCAGCGATCCTTACACACGAGCCATGGTTTCGGCGCTGCAGACCACCGGCTATTACCGCTTCGACCACGTCGCGCAAAGTGCCGCCGAAGCCGAATTCCTGATGGCGCGCGGCGACGTCGCCTTCGTCGTCACCATTCCCGCCGATTTTGCCCGGCGGGTCGAGCGCGGCGACAGCCCGCAGATTCTGATCGAGGCGGATGCGACCGATCCGGCCGTCGCCAGCGGCGCCATCTCGACGCTCGGCACCGTCGCCAACCAGGCGCTGCTCAGGGCACGCGGCATGCAGGAAACGGCGGCCGAGGCTGCCCGGGGCCAGCTCCAGGTGGTGGTGCACCGGCGCTACAATCCGGAAGCCGTCTCGCAATACAACATCGTGCCCGGCCTGCTCGGCGTCATCCTGCAGATGACGATGGTGATGATGACCTCGATCGCGCTGACGCGCGAGACCGAGCGCGGCACGATGGAGAACCTTCTGGCGATGCCGTCAAGCCCGCTCGAGATCATGCTGGGCAAGGTGCTGCCCTATCTCGCGGTCGGCGCCGTGCAGGTGCTGGTGGTGCTGGCAGCCTCGAAGCTTCTGTTTGCCATCCCCTTCACCGGGTCGATGTCGCTGCTGTTGACGGCGGTCCTGATCTTCGTCTTGGCGCTGGTGCTGCTCGGCTACACGATCTCGACGATCGCCCGCACGCAAATGCAGGCCCTGCAGCTCACTTTCTTCTTCTTCTTGCCGTCGATCATGCTGTCCGGCTTCATGTTCCCCTATCGCGGCATGCCGGACTGGGCGCAGGTCTTTGGCGAGGTGCTGCCGCTGACGCACTTCCTGCGCATCATCCGCGCGGTGATGCTGAAGGGCGCCGAACTGCCGGCGGTGGCAACGGAAATCGGTTGGCTGGTGGTGTTCGTGGCGCTGTTCGCCGGTATTGCGCTGGTGCGGTTCCGCCGGACGCTGGATTAGGGTCGAACTCGATCCGCTTGTGCAAATGATCGAGATTCACACGGACTCGGCCTGGCTCGGGACCGGTGTCAATTCAGGCGCATTGAGCCCTTCGAAGGGATCGCGCCAGGCGTCGATTTCTTCGAGTTGAAGATACCAGCGACTGACAGAGGGATAGTCATCGAGCGGCAATCGGGCGACATCGTTGAAGGGCAGAAACGTCGCCATTCGAAAGTCGGCGTAGGAAACCGAATTGCCGACCAGCCAGTCGCGCTCAGAAAGCTCGGCATCAAGTATTGCAGCGGCGGTACTGAAGTCCCTCAGGCCCTCCTCAACCCGCGCCTGATCTATCGGGCCGAGCCCATAGCGCTGTTTGGTCCCGCGTTCGAAATGCACGACATCGCAGGCTCGTGCGAAGTTCTCTTTCCCCCAACTCAGCCATCGGATCATCTCGGGCTCGTCGTCGCCAGCGCGCCAGAAATCCGAATGCATATCGCGCGAAAGCCGACAGGCTATGGCGTCGGCCTCCCAGAGGCTTTTTCCCGAACCTATAAGGATGGGCAATGAAAGATTAGGATTGAGCGGCCGAAATCGCTCGGCCTGGCCCGGAGCGAAGGGAGAGGCGAATTCAAACTCGACCTTGGCGTTGAGATACCGTGCCACCGCGACCGCGAGGCGAGGATTGGGATTGCGGCTGAAGAACAGTTTCATTGATCTCAGTCTTTGAAGGGTACCGGTTCGACCGGGTGCAACGGACGCTTGAGCACCTCGAATCGGCACATGAGCTGGAACTGGTTGCTATCCTAGCCGGCAGCAATGATCTCGGCATAGGTGCTGAGATCGACATTGCCGCCGGAGAGCACCACGGCAATGCATTTGCCGGCAAGGTCGATTTCGCCTGACGACAGCGCGGCCAAGCCGACGCAACCGCCAGGTTCGACCACCAGCTTCAGACAAGCCATCGCGTCGCGCATCGCCTGTGTCACCGCGCTGTCGGAAACGGCGATGGCGCCGGCGAGATTCTTGCGGTTGATTTCGAAAGTGATCGCGCCGGGCTCGGCGACGAGAAGGGCATCGCAGATCGAGGTGTGGCCGGGCGCGTTCGACACCCTGGCGCCTTTGATCAGCGAGCGGCGTGTGTCGTCGAAATGCTCGGGTTCCACGGCCAAGACGGCGGTGCCCGGCGAGGCGTCCTTGACCGCGATCGAAATGCCGCTGCTCAACCCGCCGCCGCCGCAGGGAACCACTACCGCATCGAGGCTGACGCCAAGCGCTCTTGCTTGGCGCATCAATTCGAGGCCGATCGTGCCCTGGCCGGCGATGATGGCCGGATCGTCGTAGGGCGGCACCAGGACCATGCCCTTTTCCACGTAAGAACGGACGACGGCAGTGCGATCGTCGCGGACCCGGTCGAAGGTGATCACTTCGGCGCCCATCTTCCTGACATTGCCGACCTTCATCGCCGGCGCGTCGGTAGGCATGGCGATTACGGCCTTGACGCCGAACATCGCCGCCGCGGCGGCGACGCCTTGCGCGTGATTACCCGACGAGAAGGCGACGACGCCGCGGGCGCGTTCTTCCGCCGAGAGCGAGGAGAGCTTGTTGTATGCACCGCGGAACTTGAACGAGCCGGTGCGCTGCAACGTCTCGGGCTTGAACAGGATCCTGGCGCCGAAGCGCTTGTTCAACTCCGGCGATTCGATCAGCGGCGTTTCGACGATCAGTCCGGACAATCGCGCTGCTGCGCTGTGAATATCGGCGATGCCGGGAGGGGTGGTCATGGCTAGGGTCCTGCAAGAGATGAGACCGCCTATGCTGCACGGAAAGGGAGGCGGCGCACCAATGAAAAAATGTGACCGTTACAATTCGTCCTTGGAGGCAGGAGAGTGGGGCGTGACTGTCCCCACCGCCTCCTCGGCCCTCTGCCATGCATTCGTCGCTTCAGTCGACAAATCGTTGTCGATTGACCGGCATAGCCTGCCGCTCCTCACCCCAACAGCGTCTTTTGCCGTTTGGGGCCGCCCATCTTGCGCCAGGTGTTGAAGCGGTGGGTGGCGGCGGCGAAGGAGATCTTCATCTGCTGGGCAACCGAATAGCGCGACTTGCCCTCGTCGAACAGGCGATAGCAGCACTCGACACCCTCCTCGGTCAACTTGCCGTCGGGAGCCTTGTTGTGCGGATTGGCGGGATCAAATTTTTCGACCTGCTGCTCGACCAGGCCTTTCAGGCGCTGCAGATCCGCCTCGATATTAGCGATAAGATCGAGAACCGGTTTGGGATCAAACGGCTGCTGTTTTTCCGGCATCTGCGGCGTTCCTTTCTCTTGGTTGAGATTCGGTTATATAAGTGAACGTTTGCCGATAGCAACGGCGATGTGTTCGGGATTTTGAAGCCTGTACCTTTTGAGCATGAGTGGAGCGCACACGATTGACCGGCGACGTGCGAGGCCCTAGTTTAGAACTGTTCTAAACTGGGGTGAATTTCTCATGCTTTCCCGCGTTTTCGGCTTCGGCCGCCGTCCCTTTGAATCGCTCTCGGAACAGGAGATTCTGGCGCTCGCCATCTCCTCCGAGGAGGATGACGGGCGCATCTATCGCGCCTATGCCGACGGGCTGGCGGAGAGCTTTCCGCAATCGGCCAAGGTGTTCGAGGAGATGGCGGAGGAGGAGGACGGCCATCGCGATTCGCTGATCGAGCTTTACCGCAAGCGTTTCGGCGAGCGCATACCGCTGATCCGGCGCGAACATGTGAAGGGCTATTACGAACGCAAGCCGGACTGGCTGGTGAGGCCGCTCGGCATCGATCATGTGCGCAGCCAAGCCGAGGCCATGGAGCGGCAGGCCTACCTGTTCTATATCGAGGCGGCCAAACGCACAGGCGATGCGTCGACGCGAAAGCTGCTCGACGACCTGGCGATCGCAGAACAGGGCCACGAGACACTGGCGCAGCGGCTGGAGCAAAAGCATGTGCCGGGCGCGGTCAAGGACGAAGAAACGGCAGCCGAGCAGCGCCAGTTCATCCTGACCTATGTCCAACCGGGGCTGGCCGGGCTGATGGATGGCTCGGTGTCGACGCTGGCGCCGATCTTTGCCGCCGCCTTTGCCACGCATGATACGTTCCAGACCTTTCTGGTCGGGCTTGCCGCCTCGATCGGCGCTGGCATCTCGATGGGTTTCACCGAGGTGGCTTCCGACGACGGCAAATTATCGGGCCGCGGCTCGCCGGCAAAACGCGGGCTGACCGTCGGCGTCATGACGACGCTGGGCGGGCTCGGCCATGCGCTGCCCTATCTAATCCCGCTTTTTTGGACGGCGACCATTGTCGCCGCCGTGGTGGTTTTCTTCGAGCTGTGGGCGATCGCCTTCGTGCAGAACCGCTACATGCAGACGCCATTCTGGCGCGCCGCCTTCCAGGTGGTGCTGGGTGGCGCGCTGGTGTTTGCGGCAGGGGTGCTGATCGGGAATGCCTAACAGTCCTTAACCATTTACCGCCTGGCTGTCCTGAGGCGCCTCGGCGCGTTCGGTCAGGCCGTAATCGCGCACGACATGGGCGATGCGCAAACGATAGTCCGCAAAGATACCGCCGCGCCCGGCCTTCTGCGCCTGCCGATGTTCCTGCGTGTTGCGCCAGGCCTTCACCGCGTCCTCGTCGCGCCAGAAGGACAGCGACAGGATGCGGTTCGGATCGGCAAGGCTCTGGAAGCGCTCGATCGACAGGAAACCGTCGATGCCGTCGAGCAGTGGGCGCAGGTCGGCGGCGATGCCGAGATAGGCATCGCGCTTGCCCGCCGCCGGCTCGACCTCGAAGATGACGGCGATCATGGCTTCACCAAAGGAGCATGCGGCCCGGAGGCCAGCTTGAGGAAGATGCGGTCCTCCTTCAGAATGAATTTTTCCCGTCGGGCGAACTCGTAGTTCGCCTTGCCGGCGGGATCGGCGGCGAGCCGGGCGCGGTAGGCTTCGTAGGCCGCAAGACTGTCGATGTTGTAGGCGGCATAAGCCGTGTTGGCCGAGCCTTCGTGCGGCGCGAAATAGCCGATCAGATCGGCGCCGCAGCGCGGGATCGCCTGCCCCCAATTGCGTGCATATTCCTCGAACGCCGCCTTGCCGAACGGATCGATCTCGTAGCGGATGAAGCAGGTGATGGTCATTTTCGCCTCCTTGGCGGTGGATGTTATCTTGCGGTCACAGTTCGAGCCGGATCGAAACGTTCCGAAGGTCGATATGCTAGGCAAATCCCTCGCTGATCATGCCTGCCAGAACGATTTCGCGCATTCGCGGCGGACGTCTTCAGGTGTCAGGCCAAGGTCACGCAGCAGATAATCGTCGATCTCGGCGAGGTCGAGACGCTGCAAATGACGGTCGTACCACCGCTTCAGGAGCCGCAGCCGCAAGCGGCGCAAGACAATGAACGGGAACGGCCGGCGAGCAGGCGCGGCGCTGAGAATGGTCCTTGCAGGCATCGTTGTCTCCTTGATTTGCATCGAGACTAATGCTTTATCTGACGAGGATGCTTCGATGAGGAACGAACTATGCGCGAAGGACCTGACATAGCCCGAATTGCCAGCCTGGTGGGCGATCCGGCGCGGGCAAACATGTTGTCCGCACTGATGGGCGGCACGGCACTGACGGCGAGCGAACTGGCACTCGAAGCCGGGGTGTCGCTTCCGACAGCGAGCTCGCATCTGTCGAAGCTGATGGAAGGCGGGCTGCTGACACTGGCGAGCCAGGGGCGGCACCGCTATTACGGCCTCGCAGGCCCGCAGGTGGCGGGAATGATCGAAGCCATCACCGGCGTCGCCGCTGCGGTCGGACCGCAGAGGGTGCGACCCGGCCCTCGCGACGCGGCCATGCGCGTGGCGCGGGTCTGCTACGACCACCTCGCCGGCGAGCAGGCGGTGGCGATGCTGGACCGTCTTGTGGCTCGACAAGCGCTCCTGCGCGACGACAAGGTGATCCAGCTTGGGCCGTCGGCCGCCTCGCATTTCGCCGCGATCGGCATCGACATCCATACCAAAGCGCGGCGACCGGTGTGCCGCGCCTGCCTCGACTGGAGCGTGAGGCGCTCGCACCTCGCCGGCACGCTGGGCGCCGCCATTCTCGACAAGATCCTCGCCGAGAAATGGGCACGGCGCGAGAAGGACAGCCGTGCCGTGATCTTTTCACCGGTAGGCAAGCAGGCCTTCGAGACGACGTTTCTCGCCTGACGGCTCGCTTCAATGCGCTAGAACGGTTCGTCGTTTCACGGAAACGCCGAACCGCTGTAACTTTTTGTTTTGAAGCATGTCGTTGTCGCAAACCGCTGCACATTTTTGCGCGACATGCATTAGCCGCGCTTGAGCGGCTTGGCCTGCTTGAAAAAATCCGCCCAGGGATCGGCTTGCCCGAGCCGCTTCAGCGTCGTCTTGTCGCCGATCGGAAAGGCGTTCGGCGGCAATCCGGCCTCGATTTCCGCCCAGGTCACTGGCATCGATATCGTGGCGCCTTTTTTGGCGCGCGACGAATAAGGCGCAACCGTGGTGGCGCCGCGGCCGTTGCGCAGATAATCGACGAAAATCTTGCCCGTGCGCGCCTTCTTCGACAGCGTCGCCGTGTAGCGGTCGGGTGCGGCTTGCTCGAGCGCTCGGGCGAACTCATGGGCGAAGCCTTTGACCTCGTCCCAGTCCGCCGACGGCTTCAGCGGGACGAGGACATGATAGCCCTTGCCGCCCGAGGTCTTGACGAAATTAGGCAGGGACAGTTCGTCGAGCCGGCTGCGGATATCGAGCGCCGCGGCACGCACTGCCTTCACGTCGACACCCTCGTCGGGATCGAGATCGAAGATGATCTGGTCGGGTTTTTCCAGTTCGTCCGTGGTCGAGCCCCAGATGTGGATCTCGACGACGCCGAGCTGCACCAGGGCCACGACACCGTCGAAATCGCGGATGAACAATATCTCCTCGCCGTCGGTGGGATCCTTCATCACTGCGATCTTGTCGTGCATGCCGGCCGAGGCATGTTTTTGGAAGAACCGTTGGCCGCCAACGCCGTCCGGCGCCCGCACGAGGCTGAGCGGCCGGTTGATGACGAATTGCTTCATGCGCGGCCAGACCAGCGCGTAGTGATCAACCAGATCCTGCTTCGATACGTTCTCCTCGGGCCACAGAAGCTTGTCGGGGCGGGACAGTGTAACCGAGGTTTTCGCCGCGCCGGCGGGTTCGGCGGGCTTTGGCCTCGGCTCGGCCGTGGCTGAGCGTGCTTTCGGTTTCTCCTGCACGACTTCCTCCGCCGGCTTGTCCTCGCGCAATCCCTGGAACGACGCGTGGCGTATTATACGGTCCGACGTCCAACTGCGAAACTCCACTTCGCCGACAAGTTCGGGCTTGACCCAGACCAGCCCCTTGCCCCTTGGCACCGCCCTGTCGAAGGGCGAGGTTGTCGTCTTCAGCGCATCAAGCCTCTTCTTCAGCTCGTTGGTGCTTTTGGCCGTGAAGCCGGTGCCGACGCGGCCGGCATAGCGCAGCTTGCCGCCCTCGTGATAGCCAACCAGCAGCGAGCGCAGGCCGCGCCCGGTCTTGTCCGACGGCATATAGCCGCCGATGACGAATTCCTGGCGCGCCGTGCATTTCGACTTCACCCACGAGGGAACACGACCGCTGCGGTAGGGCGCATCGGCACGCTTGGAGACGACGCCTTCGAGCCCCAGCCGGCAAGCATGCTCCAGCATGATCTTGCCGGGCTCGGCAAAGTGGTCGCTGAAGCGCACGGCCTGATCCTCGGCCTGTCCGGCGAGCAAAGTGCGCAGCCTTTCCTTGCGCTCGACCAGCGGCTCGGAACGGATATCCTCACCGTTGAGACGCAACAGGTCGAAAACGTAGTAGATGAAACGATCCGTGCGGCCCGCCGACAGATCTTGCTGCAGCAGCGAGAATGACGAGACGCCGTTATCCGCCAGCACGACGATTTCGCCGTCGATGATCGCATCGGTGCATTTCAGGCCGCCAAGTGCCGCGACAATTGCGCCACCGAATTTGTCGGTCCAGTCGAGGCCGGCGCGTGTCAAAAGCCGCACCTCGGTGCCGGCAAGCTGCGACTGCATGCGATAGCCGTCGAACTTCACCTCATGCAGCCAGTCCTTGCCGGGCGGCGCGTCCCGCTCCAGCGTTGCGAGCGCCGGTTCGATGAATTCGAGCCGCCTTGCCGCGACTGCCTTCTTGCCGGTAGCCGGCCTGTCGGACTGCCAGACCCTTGGCTTCTTGCCGTCGGCGGTCTTGCCTTCGCCGACCTCCTCGATGGTCAGGCCGGATTTCACCGATTGCGGCGCCTCCTGCAAAATGTCCTCGCCTGGACGCGCGGCGGCATCGTCGGATTTGATCAGCAACCAGTTGTCACGCTTTTCGCCCGGACGCGGCTTCAGCCGCACCAGATGCCATGCGCCATGCAATTTGTGGCCATGCAGTTCGAAACTGATATGGCCTTTCTTCATCGCCTTTGCCGGGTCGCCATCGGGGACCCAAGTTCCCTCATCCCAGACAATGACCGAGCCGCCGCCATATTGGTCCTTCGGGATGGTGCCTTCAAACGGCGCATAGTCGATCGGGTGGTCCTCGACATGCACGGCGAGCCGCTTTTCGTGCGGGTCGAGGCTCGGGCCTCGCGTCACCGCCCAGCTCCACAGCACGCCGCCGTGCTCGAGACGAAGGTCGTAGTGAAGCCTGGTGGCGGCATGCTTGTGGATGACGAAGATGCCACCCGGCACGGCTTTCTTGCCGCGCGAAACCTTGCCGGCTGGTTCGGCCGTCTTCTTGAAATTGCGCTTGGCGTGATACTGCTCGAGGCTGGCCATGGGCGGATCCTAAGCAGATTTGCGCCGGGCGGCTTTGGACTTGGCGCCTTTTGCCGGGCGTCCGGTCTTTGCCGGCGCACCGGCTTCCGACGAAAGGCTCTTCTTCAGCGCATCGAAGAGGTTGACGACGTTGGAGGGCCGTGGTTCCGCCTTGGTCTTCGGTGCCTTCTTGCCGGCCTTCTTGGCGCGGACCAGCTCGATCAGGGCGTTTTCGTATTTGTCCTCGAATTCGGAAGGATCGAACGTCGCCTGTTTCTCATCGACGATGTGTTCGGCCAGCCTGATCATCTCGGCGTCGGTCTTCACCGTCTTGATGTCGCCGAACACCATCTCGGGCCTGCGAACCGTATCGCCATAGCGCAAGGTCGTCAGCAGCAGACCCTTGCCCAACGGCTCGATGACCACCGGACGTTCGCGGCGATAGAGCACAATGCGGGCTAGCCCCGCCGTCTTCTTGGCGGCCATGGCGTCGCGGATGACGGCGAAGGCCTCTTCGGAGACCTCGTCCGCAGGCGTCACATAATAGTGCGCATCGAGATAGATCTGCTGGATCGAGGATTTTTCGATGAAACCATCGAGGCTCATCGTATGCGAGGATTCGATCTGCACGGCTTCGATCTCCTCCTCCTCGATTTGGACGAAGTCGCCGTCGCCGATCTCGTAGCCCTTGATCTCGTCGCCTTCATCGAGCGGCTTGCCGCTTGCCGAATCGACATAGACGCGCTTGACGGTATTGCCGGTCTTGCGGTTGAGCACGCGGAACGAGACTTTCTCGGCCTGGGTGACAACATTGGTCAGTTCGACGGCGCAAGTGACCAGCGAAAGCTTGAGATACCCTCTCCAGGCCGGGCGCGGCGCCATGACAAACTCCCTGCGCGACAATGTTCAACCGAGAACGGGCAAAGTCCGTTCCGGTTCCGGCGGCGCAAAAGGCAAGTCCGAGCTTTCAACCCAGCCTTGCCTTGTTCTCGCCCACTGCCCTACTCGGCGGCTTGCAGGTTGACCTTGCTTTCCGCTATTTCGGTAAGCTTGCGGTCGGTTGCCTGCTCCTCCTTGAGGTTGTTGGCCAACACATTGGCGCAGTCGCTGCGGCCCAGTTGCTTGGCCCAAGCAATCAGGGTGCCGTAGCGGGTCATCTCATAATGCTCGACCGCCTGGGCGGAGGCGATCAGCGCAGCGTCGAGGACCTCCTTGTCGGCGATGTCGCCGCTGACGTCGTCGGCTTCTTCGAGAATGCCGTCGATGGCCGGGCAGTCGACCTGCTTGGCCTTCACGCCGTGCAGTTCGAACACCTGCTCGACACGCTGGATATGACCCTTGGTCTGAGCGAGATGTTTCTCAAAGCCGGCTTTCAGCTGCGGATCACTCGCCTTGTCGATCATCTTCGGCAGCGATTTCTCGATCTGTTTTTCAGCGTAATAGATGTCGCGCAGCGTGTGCACGAAGAGGTCGTCGAGGGTTTTGATATCCTTCGAAAAGAAACCCATGGCCTTTGCCTTTCCATTGCTCTTGCAGTTTCGGATTTTTTGGCTGCGGCCCACCCGAGCACCACAGCCTGCGGAGCCGGTTCGTCCCGGCACTGGGAAATCAACGTGCGGCTGACGGGCCGGTTCCTGGTTTTCCGGCCGCGTGCACGGAAATTTCGCGGTCCGGCAAACCTGAAACAAAACCGCGCCTCTGCGACATTCAGGCGAAACATATGTGATGCAAAAGTCACACTGGACGAAATGCCGACGGACTGCATGGAAACACCGCGAATCAGCCGCATTCCAGCCATGAACAAAGGCATTTTCGACCAGAGATTAACATCGCGTTCACCGACTATTCACGCCTGGACGCTATGATCCCCGCAATTCGGAAGGGACATCCGAAACGGGACAGGGACCGAGTAAAATGAGCTTCTGGAATCAAATCGCCGGCTATGCCGCCGCCATCCGCGAATTCGTCGCGCCGACCTATCGGCCTGAGCGCTATTATATGCGCGGCCCAGGCCCCGCCTGCGCGCGCCGTGGCAACACGCTTGGGATCAGCGTGCGCTGATGATGAGCATGGAGAGCCGTCACGACAGCCGTATCTGCCGGCCCGACGCCGACAATCGGTCAACGACCTATCGCGCCGAGCGCCCTGCGCTGACCGACAGACGGCGTGCGACAACGCCAAGCCTCTAGCATTCCGGGCTTTGATCCAGCCGCCGGCAGGTCTAGTGTCGCCTGACACCAGCTGCCGGGCGTCACGTGATCGTCAAGCCGAACCATTCTCCTGAGCCGCCAGAATTCGAATCAAGTCGCCCGTTGATCGTGTTCGACGGTATTTGCGTGTTGTGCTCGGGCTTTGTGCGCATGGTGGTGAAGCTCGACCGCAAGGGCCGCTTCCATTTCGTAACGGCGCAGTCGCCCTTCGGCGAGATGCTGTTCAAGAAATACGGGCTGCGGACGGATCGCTACGAGACCAATCTCGTCATCGTCGATGGCGCGGCTTTCACCCGCCTGGACAGTTTCGTTGCCGTCATGGCCGAACTCGGCTGGCCGTGGCGGGCGGCCCGGATCCTGCTGCTGTTGCCGCGCCCGCTTCGCGACTGGCTCTACGACCGCATCGCAAAGAACCGCTACGCCCTGTTCGGCAAGAAGGACAATTGCGAAATCCCTTCCGCCAAGGTGAGGGCAAGATTGATCGGCTAGGTTCGTTGCCGTGGCCGGGAGCGGGCGGGGCATTTTGGGGGAACTGCGGATGAAGGTTCTTGTCGTCGGCGGCTATGGCACCTTTGGCGGTCGCACCGTCGAGCTTTTGGAGGGCGAGCCGCATCTGATCCTCTTTGTCGCCGGGCGCTCGCTCGCCAAGGCTGACGCGTATTGCAAGAAGCGCGCCCCGACAGCAGCCCAGCTGGTGCCGGCACTGTTCGACCGTGACGGCGATCTCGCCGCGCAACTCGCTGCATTTGAGCCTGATATTGTAGTCGACGCGAGCGGTCCGTTCCAGGCCTATGGCGAGGGACGCTATCGCCTGATCGAGGCCTGCATCGCCCGGCGCATCAACTATCTCGATCTAGCCGACGGCTCGGATTTCGTCGCCGGTGTCTCTGCGTTCGACGAGGCGGCGCGAAACGCCGGCGTCTTCGTGCTGTCCGGCGTCTCGAGCTTTCCGGTGCTGACGGCGGCGGTGGTGCGTCGCCTGTCTTCGGACCTGACGCGGGTCGACGGCATTCGCGGCGGCATCGCGCCTTCGCCCTTTGCCGGCGTCGGCGGGAACGTCATCCGGGCTATCGCCGGTTATGCCGGTCGGCCGGTGCGGCTTGTTCGCAATGGCCGTCCCGAACAAGGCCGTCCGTTTACCAAGCAGCTGCGCTACACTATCGCGCCGCCGGGCCGGCTGCCGCTTCGAAACACGCTGTTTTCTCTGGTCGACGTTCCGGACCTGCGCGCCTTGGCCGCGCTTTGGCCGGAGGCGAGGACGATCTGGATGGGAGCCGGGCCGATACCCGAGGTGCTGCAGCGCGCCCTGATCGGCCTCGCCTGGCTGGTGCGCGCCGGATTGATCGGTTCGCTTTCGCCGCTGGCGCCGCTGATGCATCAGGCAACGAACCGGCTGCGCTGGGGCGAGCATCGCGGCGGCATGTTCGTCGAGGTCGAGGGATCGGATCGGGCGGGCGCCATCGTCAGGCGCTCGTGGCATCTCCTGGCGGAGGGCAATGACGGGCCGCTGATCCCGTCGATGGCGGTCGAAGCGCTCGTCCGCAAAGCGCTGGCCGGACATCAGCCCGCGCCGGGCGCACGGGCGGCCGTGCGCGATTTGGAGCTCCGGGACTATGAGGCCCTGTTCGCCGGGCGGACGATCTACACCGGCTTCAGGAACGGGGCGGCGGACGAGGACAAGCCGCTTTATGCCGAGCTGCTCGGTGCCGCCTGGCAAGGCCTTCCCGAGGCAATTCGGTCAATGCATGACCGTACGATCACGGCCGCAGGCCGCGCGCGCGTCGAACGCGGGCGCAATGTTCTTGGCCGGCTAATGGCCTGGACGGTCGGCTTCCCCGGGGCAAGCGAGGACATCCCGGTTCATGTCCGCTTCGACACCGACAAGGACAGCGAGACCTGGACCCGGACATTCGGCAAGCACAGTTTTTCGAGCCTACAGTCCGCAGGCCGGGGTCGATCGCAGCGCTTGCTGTGCGAACGCTTCGGCCCGCTGACCTTCGCGATGGCGCTGGTTGCCGAAGACGGCCGGCTGGCGCTGGTGTTGCGCCGCTGGAGTTTTTTTGGCCTGCCGCTTCCGATGTGGCTCGGTCCACGCTCGACTTCCTACGAAACGGTGAAGGATGGCCGCTTCCGCTTCCATGTCGAGATCTCGCATCCGCTTGCCGGCATGATCGCCCGCTACCGCGGCTGGCTGGAGCCCTCCGGCCCGCACGGCTCCAGCGAGATCGTGCCGCCTGCCAGCTTGGCCAGTTCGCGACAATCCTGCGCCGTGCACAGCGTCCAGCCCTGACCCGTGGCGCCCGAGGCGGCGAGCGCGAGGCGCCGCTGTGGCCTGACGTTGGGCGCATAGACCCACCAGCCGTTTCTCAGCACCGAGCCTTGCGGCGGCTCCATCCCGGCGCCCGATCCCTTGATGCGGGCCTCGACCAGCTGCAGGCCGGACGGCAGCACCTTCCAGTCTTCCTGCCACTGGGTCTTCTCCACCGAATGCACCCAGGAGAGCGTGAAGGCAGCAACCGCGAGCGTCACCGTCTTGCCGGCCGCGACGATGCAGAGGCTCATGCTGAATTAGCCAGCGAAGCCTGCCGCGCGCGCCAGCAGTGCCAGCCGATCCAGGCAAGGGACAGCGCCCAGCCCGCCTCGTCGGTGAGCGGCAGCGCCGCAACCAGCAGCACGCCGGCGGCGAAGGCGACGAGGCGTTCCCACCAGGCCATGCGCCGGGCGAGAAATCCGACGGCCGCGGCGCCCCACAGGACGATACCCATGCAGGCTTTGATGACGATATAGGCGACCTCGACGGGATAGCCGAACTGGGCGGCGATCGGGCCGGGGTCCTGCAGCATCAGCGCCGGGGTATAGACCGCCATGAACGGCACAACGAAGCCGGCAATGGCAAGCTTGGTGGCCTGGATGCCGATCTTGAGGCCGCTTTCCTTGGCCATGGGCGCGGCGGCGAAGGCGGCCAGCGCCACAGGCGGGGTGAGATCGGCCATGATGCCGAAATAGAAGACGAACATATGGCTGACCACCAACGGCACGCCGAGCGACAGCAGCGCTGGCCCGGCCAGCGACGAAGTGATGATGTAGTTGGGAATGGTCGGTATGCCCATGCCGAGCACCAGGCAGGTGAGCATGGTCAAAAGCAGCGACAGGAACAGATTGTTCTCGCCGATCGAGATGATCCAGCCGATGAAGGTCGAGGCGATGCCGGTAAGCGTCAACGTGCCGATGACGATGCCGACAATGGCGCAGGCAATGCCGACCGGCAGCGCGTTCTTTGCTCCTTCGGCAAGGGAATCCACGCATATGCGCAGCGTCTCGCGCCCGCCCTTGAAGGTGAGGCAGGCGGCGACCAGCACGGCGATGACCAGGCTGAGGATGTTGACGCCGAATTTCATGAAGGAAGCCGCGGCAAGCCCGAGCGCCAGCCAGAAGACGATGCGGAAGGCGAGCGGCCCGATCGATGCTGCCAGCGGCGTGCCGAGGATAAGCACAATGGTCAACGCCAGGCCCATGGTGCCGGCGAACACCGGTGTGTAGCCGGCAAACAGCAGGTAGATCAGTGCTGCGAGAGGCAGTACCAGCGGCCAATGTTGTCTCACCGCATCCCACGGATTGGGCAGGTCAGCCTTGGCCATGCCGTGCAGGCCGGCCTTGCCGGCTTCCAGGTGCACCTGCCAGAAACAGGCGCCGAAATAGAGCAGCGCCGGAATGATCGCCGCCTTGACCACCGCAGCATAGGGGATGTTCAGGGTCTCGGCCATGATAAAGGCAACCGCTCCCATCACCGGCGGCATGATCTGGCCGCCCATCGACGAGGTCGCCTCGACGGCGCCGGCGAAAGCCGAGCGGAAACCGAAGCGCTTCATCAGCGGGATGGTGAACTGGCCGCTGGCCACCACATTGGCGACGCCGGAGCCGGAAATGGTGCCCATCAGCGCCGAGGACAGCACGCAGACTTGCGCCGGGCCGCCGCGCCATGAGCCGACCAGGCCAAGCGCAAAATCGTTGAACAGCGCGATCATGCCGGCGCGCTCAAGAAAGGCGGCGAAAACGACGAAGATGAAGATGTAGGCGGCCGAGACATAGATCGGCGTGCCGTAGATGCCTTCGGTGCCATAGGCGAAGGTGTCGACGAGCTGGGCGAAATCATAACCGCGATGGATGAACGGCGGCGGCAGATGATTGCCGGCAAATGCGTAGGCGAGAAAGATGAAGGCAATGACGGCGAGCGGCAGCCCCATTAACCGCCGCGCCGCCTCGAAGACCAGCACGACCAGCACCGCGCCGACGATCAGGTCAGGCGTGGTGAGAAAGCCGGAGCGGCGGATGAGGTCGGCATAGAACACCCAATTGTACAGACCGGTAGCGAAACCAAGCAGGCCGAGCGCCCAGAACACTGCTTTCGCCGGGACGCTTTTGGCGCGCAGATTGGCGATTAGGGCAAAGCCGAGCAGCAGCAGGAAGCCGACATGCATGGCGCGTATGACCTGGCTCGGCAGGCTGCCATAGGCGGCGATGTAGATTTGGAAGATGGAGAAGGCGATGGCGATAAAAAAAACCGCCTTGCCGGCGATGCCTTCGCCGAAGCCAGGCGGCAATCCTTCGACAGGAGCTTCCGCTGTGGGGGAAAGAACGGTCGGGGTTACGGTCATTAGCGGGGTTCCTGGCGGGGCGGTCCCCTCCTCGAGGGGAGGGTGCCGAGCGAAGCGAGGCGGGGGGGGGGGGGGGGGGCCCCTGTTGGCGGGGGTGGCCGGCACTCCCCCGCCGCCGCGGGGGGGGGGGGGGGGCGAGGGGGCGGCCCGACACCCGACCCCACCCGTCCATTCGCCTTCGGCAGCTGTTCACCTTCTCCTCAAGGGGGAGGGATGGCTCCTTACTTCACCAATCCCTTTTCCTTGTAATACCTCTCGGCGCCTGGATGCAGCGGCACCGGCATGCCGTCGAGCGCCTTGGCCGGGTCGATCGCCTTGGCGGCGGCGTGGGCAGCGGTGAGCTGGTCGAGATGCTCGAACAGCAGTTTCGTCATCTGGTAGGCGGTCTCGTCGGAGACATCGGCGCTGGTGATCAGGAAATTGCCGACGGCGGCGGTCGCAACATCCTCGGTCTGGCCCTCGTAGGTGCCCTTGGGGATGACCACGGAAAGGTAGGGCGAGCCGATCTTGGCGACGTCCTCCGCCGGCACGGCAACGATGTTTACCGGCACTGAGGTGGCGAGGTCACGGATCGACGCGACCCCAAGGCCAGCCGACTGCAGCGTGGCGTCGAGCTGGCGGTTCTTGATCAGCTCCACCGATTCGGCGAAGGGCAGATATTCGATCCGCCCGAGGTCTTCGTATTTCAGCCCGGCAGCGGCAAATATCGTGCGGGCGTTGAGCTCGGTGCCTGAGGCCGGCGCGCCGACCGAAAGGCTCTTGCCCTTGAGATCGGCGAGCGTCTTGATGCCGGATTCCTTGCTGGCGACGATCTGGATGTAATTGGGATAGATGGCGGCAATGCCGCGCAGCTTGTCGAGCTTGCCTGGGAAGCCTGCTTCGGTATTGCCTTCGGCGGCCAGCTTCACGGAATCGCCGAGCGCAAAGGCGATCTCGCCCTTGCCCTGCTGCAGCAGGTTGAGGTTTTCGACCGACGCTTTCGTCGCCTGCACCTGGGTGCGCGCGCCTTCGATGCCCTTGCCGTAGATTTCCGACAGCGCGACGCCGAGCGGATAGTAGACGCCGGAAGTGCCGCCGGTCAGCACGTTGATGAATTCCTGTGCCTTGACCGATACCGCGCCAAGGCCAAGCGACAGCGCCAGCACGCCGGCTGCAACAAATTTCGTCCTGAAATTGAGCATGCGATTTCCTCCCTGAAAATTCGTCGCCGTTCCCTCCTCGGCGGCATGAAGCGAAGCGAGTTTAGACAGCGGGCGGGAAATGCCAACCCGCAATAGCAGCGATTAGACGAACGGCTAAGCAGTGCCGCAACACGTTGGCGCTTGCGCGAGGTCGTATCGCGGCAGAAAGATTTTTCCAGCGCTTGTCGAAATCCGGCAGGGCCGCGCGACATAAGTCCGGCTCGCAACGATGCGGCCTTCGAGAAACGGGAGAAGACCATGCGATACATGCTTTTGATCTATGGAAACGAAGCGGGGATGGCAGCCGCGCCAGCAGATGCGGTGACACAGATGTCGAGCGCGTACGTCGCCTACACCGAAGCGTTGAAGAAATCCGGCGCCTGGCTCGCCGGCGACCGGCTGAAGCCGACGCAATCCGCTACCTCGGTGCGGATGGCCAATGGCAAGACCAACGTGCTCGACGGCCCCTATGCCGACACCAAGGAGCAGCTTGCCGGCTTCTATATGATCGAAGCGGAGGACGTCGACGCCGCCATTGCCTGGGCGGCGCGCTGCCCGGGCGCCAGCACCGGCACGGTAGAGGTGCGGCCGATCTGGGAACTCACCATGTGATGCCGGAATTGCCCGATACTGCGCGGGCGGCGGCGGAAGCGGCCGCCCGGCAAAGCTACGGCAAGCTGGTCGCCTATCTCGCCGCACGCACGCGCGACGTGGCCGCTGCAGAGGACGCATTGGCCGATGCCTTTGCAGCGGCGCTCGAGCGTTGGCCACAGGCGGGCGTGCCCGACAAGCCGGAAGCCTGGCTGCTGGCGGTGGCACGCAAGCGCCGCGTCGACGCGGTCAGACGGCGGCTGACACGCGAGGCGGGCCGCGACCACCTCAGACTCATCGCCGAGGAGATGGAGGCGCGCATGGCCGAGGAAGACCTGCCGGACGAGCGGCTCAGGCTCATGTTTGCCTGCGCCCATCCCGCGATTGAGGCCGGCGTGCGAGCACCGCTGATCCTGCAGACGGTCCTGGGCTTCGACGCAGCGACCATCGCCTCGGCTTTTCTTGTCTCGCCAGCCACGATGAGCCAGCGCCTGGTGCGCGCCAAGACGCGAATTCGCGAGACAGGCATTCCGTTCCGCGTGCCGGAGCGGGCCGAGCTCGGCGAGCGGCTGGGCACCGTTCTGGAAGCGATCTACGCGGCGTTTGCCGAAGGTTGGTCCGACCCGGCCGGCACCGAAACGCGGCGCCGCAATCTCGCGACCGAAGGCATCTGGCTCGGCCGTCTGATCGCCTCGCTGATGCCGGATGAGCCGGAAGCACTCGGCCTGCTGGCGCTGATGCTGTTCGCCGAGGCGCGGCGTGCAGCCCGGCGCAATGCGGCGGGTGACTATGTGCCGCTGGCCGAGCAGGATCTTGCATTGTGGGACGACACCCTGATCGATGAAGCGGAGGCGCTGCTCGGGCGCGCGGCCGCCGAGGGTGTTGTCGGCCGCTACCAGCTCGAGGCCGCCGTGCAATCCGCCCATACGACACGGCGGCTGACCGGTTGTACCGACTGGGTCGCGATCAAGGAGCTCTACGACGCGCTGTCGGTGATTGCCGGCTCGCCGGTGGTGTCGATCAACCGTGCGGTGGCGATTGCCGAGGCCGAAGGTGCTTCAGAAGGATTGGGCGCGCTTGATCAACTCAGCGGCGACAAGCGCCTGTATGACTATCAACCTTACTGGGCCGCCCGCGCGGGCCTGCTGGCCAGACTCGGCAAAGTTCCGCAAGCGAGCGAGGCCTATGACCGGGCTATCGGCCTCGAACGCGATCCGGCCGTGCGCCGGTTCCTGCAGGAACGACGGGCATGGCTCGGCCACGCGGAAAGACACTGAGACAAGGCGGAGTGCTTAGGCCGGCCACATGTCGTGGGAAGCATTCAGCCTCTTTATCACTCGATGTTCCCGCAAATTGGCCCACAGGCGTCCGATATTCGGCCAAGCGGTTGGAACCTTCGCGACCTCCGGATGCCAGGCCACCAACATGACGAGATAGATGTCGGCCAGCGAGAGTTGGTCGCCGGCCAGCCAGTCATGGCCTGCGAGGGCGGCATCGAGAATGGCGAAGCTGCGATCCATTTCCGAGACCGCCGCCCGTTTGACAGCGTCCACGCCGCGGGGATCGGTCGTGTAGCGATGAGCGTAGAAGAACCGCAGGTCAGCCGAATAGATGACGGAGGACATGAAAAACATCCAGCGCAGGAAGTCGGCACGGTCAGCCGAACTTGCTGCGGGCGCCAGTCCTGCTTCCGGGTGGCGCTCGGCCAGCAGGATGCAGATCGCCGCCGATTCGGTCATCGAGCGTCCGTCCGGCAAGATCAGGACCGGCACCTGGTTCAAGGGGCTGATATCTAAAAAGGCCTGGTCGGGTCGGCCCTTCGGAACGTCGATCTGGTCGAAAGGCACGCCCGCCAAAGCGAGCGCCGCCTCGATGACAAAGCCGCCGGTATTGGCACGCGTATAGAGCTTGTACATGAAGTCCTCCACCTGCCGGGCAGCGACGATTTGATACGGAAGGGACCCGCCGCTCAAGCGAACGACGCCCGCCACAGGTGGTTTTTCAGCGGTCCACGCCGACGCGTGATACAGAGTATTTGATGTCGGAGGGCATCGCGAAGGATCGCTACTGACCGGTCAAAAACGCTCGTGTCTAAGCGCCCAATCCCTCGAACAGGATCGTCGAGAGATAGCGCTCGGCGAAAGAGGGGATGACGACGACGAGGTTCTTGCCCTTGTTCTCGGCCCGCGAGCCGACGACGATCGCCGCTTGCAGGGCGGCACCCGACGAGATGCCGACCGGCACACCTTCGAGCCGAGCGACGAGCCGTGCATTGGCAACCGAATCCTCGTTCGAGACCTTGACGATTTCGTCATAGATCGTCGTGTCGAGGATTTTTGGCGCGAAGCCGGCGCCAATGCCCTGGATCTTGTGCGGGCCTGGCTGGCCGCCCGACAGCACCGGCGAGGCTTCCGGTTCGACGGCGACGACATGCACCGAGGGCTTACGCTTCTTCAGCACCTGGCCGACGCCGGTGATGGTGCCGCCGGTCCCGATGCCGGCAACGAAGATATCGACTTCGCCATGGGTGTCGTTCCAGATTTCCTCGGCCGTGGTGCGGCGATGGATTTCCGGATTGGCCGGGTTTTCGAATTGCTGCGGAATGACAGCGTCGGGCAGCGTTGCCGCCAGCTCGTCCGCCTTGGCGATGGCGCCCTTCATGCCTTTCGGCCCTTCGGTCAGCACCAGTTCGGCACCGAGCAGAGCCAGCATCTTGCGGCGTTCGACCGACATGGTTTCCGGCATGGTCAGGATCAGCTTGTAGCCCTTGGCAGCGGCGGCAAAGGCGAGCGCGATGCCGGTATTGCCCGAGGTCGGCTCGATCAGGGTGGTCTTGCCGGGCGTAATCCTGCCCGAAGCCTCCAATGCCTCGATCATCGACACGCCGATGCGGTCCTTGACCGAGGCGATCGGGTTGAAGAATTCGAGCTTGGCCAGCAGATTGGCGACGACGCCCTTCTCCCTGGCGAATTTATCAAGCCGCACCAGCGGCGTGTCGCCGATCGTCTCGGTGATCGAATTGTAGATGCGGCCGCGGCCGGGCACGTGTGCGGGGGTGGCGGGCTTGTTCATTGATTTCCTCCCAGAGGTCAAGCGGCAAGAGTCGGGCGGGGCCTAGGATAGAGCCATCCGCCGCGCAAGATAGGCTGTCGATCGAAAAATATCCGAGTGAAGTTCGTGCTGAGTACCCCCGCCCTTGCAAGGCGTGGCAATCCTTGGGCGGATTGGCGAAAGAGATTTATTGGCGGGCAGCAATTGCCGCCGCCGCACCGACCATGAAGCCGGCGGCGGTGCGGTTGAGTGCCCTCAGCGCCCGCGGCGACTTCAGGAACCAGCGCGCCTTGGCCGCCAGCGCCAGATAGGGCACCAGCACGACGAGCAGGACGACGATGGTGAGCGCGACAAGAATGCCGTAATCGGCCAGCGTGATCGTCTTCAGATCGACGATGGTCGGGGTGATGGCAAGATAGAAGATCATCGTCTTCGGATTGCCGAGCGTGACGGCGAGGCCGGCTATAAAGCTGGATGTCAAGCCGCCCTTGCCTTTCTTGGCCTCCACCGTCTCGGGCGTGATGCCGCTCGTCCAGAAACGCCAGCCAAGAAAGGCGAGGTAGGCGACGCCCAGCCATTTGATGGCCAGGAAGACCATGCCGAAAGTCTGTGCGACGAAAGCCAGGCCGAGCACCACGGCAGTCAAATAGGTCAGGTCGCCGAGCATCAGCCCGAACGACATGGCCAGCGACGAGCGGAAGCCGGAACCCAGCGCACGCGCGACAAGCGCGGTGACGCCTGGGCCGGGGATGGCTGCGGCGATGCCGAGGGCGGCGCTATAGGCGAGGAACCCGGTGAGTGTCATGATTGGCGCTTGTCGCACAATGTTGAAGTTGGGTGAATTCCCTCGGGCCGAATTCGATTGCGCCAGCGCAGCAGGCGACACCGCCGTTCAGGAGCGGCCGTCTTCGTAGGTAATGCGCCAGATGGTGCCGTTGCCGTCCTCGGTGACGATCAGCGAGCCGTCCTTGGCCATCGCGACACCGACCGGTCGGCCCCAGACGGCGTCGTTCGAGATGACGAAGCCGGTCATGAAGTCCTCATATTCGCCTGTCGGCTTGCCATCCCTGAATTTGAGCCTCACCACCTTGTAGCCGGTCCTGGCGCCACGGTTCCACGAACCATGCATGGCGACGAAGGCGTCACCCTGATAATCCGCCGGGAAGTTCTTGCCGTCGTAGAAGGCTATATTCATCGGCGCCGAATGCGCCTGCATCAATACATCGGGGACAGTGGCCTTGCCGGCGAGGTCTGGCCGCTCGCCCTGATGGCGCGGATCCTCGTTATTGCCGATGTAGTACCAAGGCCAACCATAGAATCCGCCGTCCTTGACCGCTGTTGCAAATTCGAACGGCACATTGTCGCCGAGTTCGTCGCGCTCATTGACGACGCACCACAATGCGCCGGTGGCGGGCTGCACGGTCATGCCCGTACAGTTGCGCAGGCCGGTGGCGACAGTTCGGGGATTTTTCCCATCCGGGTCAAAGGCGAGCACATCGGCACGGCCGTCCTCGGAGCCCCAGGCCGCCCCGAGCGGCTTTGATTTGGCCCAGGCGTCGAGGCCGCTATCCGGCTCCTTACCTATATCCTCGGCGACGTTCGAGGCGGAGCCAACCGACAAATAAAGCGTTTTGCCGTCCTGCGAGAAGGCGATGTCGCGGGTCGTGTGACCACCCGACGGGATTTGGGCGACAATGGTTTCTGGTTTGCCGGATGTCTTCAGGTCGCCATCGCGATAGGGGAAGCGGACGATGCTGTCGCTGTTCGCGACATAAACCCATTGCGGTTTGTCTCCTGGCGGATAGAAGGCGATGCCGTAGGGATAATTGAGCCCCTTGGCGAAGATCGCTTTCTCGATGGGCTTGGCGCTGCCCTCGGCGAGACGATAGACGCGTATTTGGTCGGCATGGCTGTTGGCAACAAACAGGTCGCCATTCGGAGCGACGCGCACGACACGTGGATTGACGATGCCGGATGCGATCATTTCAGCCGAAAAGCCCGACGGCAATTCTGGCTTGGCGCGTTCGGGCCGTTCCGCCACGCCGGCGCCGTTCGAAGCGGATTGGGCGGGGTCGGCTGCCGGCATGTCTCGCGGCCCAATCAGGCGTCGGACGCCAGGCCTGTCGGCGTGCCAATCGCCAAACGCGGCTTCGCCTTTGAGCACATTCTGGTCCGCCTGCTGGGCGGCTGCCGGTGTCGCAACAAGGAGGGCAGCGGCAACGGCCGCAAAGCCGCCAGATCGGATCATCAACGTCCTCCGGGATTCGCCTCGAACAGGGCAAACGGCATCAGGTATTGATCGTTCCAAGCGGCCGTCCAGCACACGAGGATTTGAAGCCGAACCCGTTCAGTTGCCAGAGGCGTAAAAGTCGTCGTCGAGGCGCTTTTCCAGCGCGACCAGATCGGCCGGCAGCGGCAGACCCATCGCCCGCATCTCTTGCAGCTTCTCGCGCAACTGCTCTTGCACCTCGTGCTGATCCTCTGGCTGGTTGATCATTTCTTCGAGCAGCAGACTGATCTGGGCCTTGAACGATTCCAGCGCCATTCTTTTCTCCTCCTTGCGGCAGGCCCGCGGCGGCTCCTAGCTCAGCATGCGCGAAATCAGCTGCGCGGTATAGTCGACCATCGGTACTATGCGCGCATAATTCAGCCGCGTCGGCCCGATGACGCCGAGCGCACCGACGACGCGCGCGTCCTTGTCGCGATAGGGTGCCACCACCAGCGAGGAGCCAGACAGCGAAAACAGCTTGTTTTCCGAACCGATGAATATGCGCACGCCTGGGCCTGCCTCGGCGAGGTCGAGAAGCTGGATCAGCCCATCCTGCGTCTCCAGATCCTCAAACAGATGCCGCAGCAATTCTATGTCGGCCTGGGCAGTGACGTTTTCCAGGAGATTGGCGCGGCCGCGCACGATAAGCCGCCCAGGCACGCCGCTTTCAGCGCCTGCCCAGACCGCCAGGCCCTTCTCGACCAGATCCTGCGACAGCGTGTCGAGGGCTGCCCTGGTCTCTTCCTTGATGCGGGCGATCTCGACCCGCGCCTCGGCCAGGGTGCGGCCGCGGATATGGGCGTTGAGGAAGTTGGAGGCTTCGTGCAATTGCGAGATGGTGATGCCGGCGGGCAGATCGATGACGCGATTTTCGACGTCGCCGTTCTGCGAGACCAGCACGGCCAGCGCCTTGGTCGGCTCGAGCTGGATGAATTCGATGTGCTTAAGCGCCACCTCATTCTTGGCGGCGAGCACGAGGCCGGCGCCGCGCGACATGCCGGACAGCATCTGGCTGGCCTCGGTCAGCATATGCTCCAGCGTCGCGCCCGAGCCGGAGGCGCGCACCTGGGCCTCGATGGTACGGCGCTCCTCGTCGGAGAGGTCACCAAGTTCCATGAAAGCATCGACGAAGAAGCGCAGGCCTGCCTGGGTCGGCAACCGGCCAGCCGAAATGTGCGGCGCATAGATCAGGCCGAGATGCTCAAGGTCGCTCATCACGTTGCGGATGGTGGCCGGCGACAGCGACGACGGCAGGATGCGCGACAGGCTGCGCGAACCGACCGGCTCGCCATCCCTCAAATAGGAATCGACGATGCGCCGGAAGATGTCGCGCGAACGCATGTCGAGCGATTGAAGCGCGGGCGATTGCAGCGCGTGCGACGGGAGCACGTGCGACTGCAAACCGGGATCGACTGCCTTTGTCATTTCGAGCCAAAAACCTCCGCCCCGAAGATATAGACTTCCGCGGTGTCGGCGCAACCGGTCCATTTTCCTTTGCGCCTCACGCCCCGTGCGGCTACAAGCCGGCCAAGATTCCCCGGCCAAGATTCCGAAGAAAGAAAGAAGCCTGAATGCGCCCTTCCAAACGCCAATTCGACGAAATGCGCCCCATCTCCTTCGAGCGCGGCGTCTCCAAGCATGCGGAAGGCTCGTGCCTGGTGAAGTTCGGCGACACGCATGTGCTGTGTACGGCCAGCCTGGAGGAAAAGGTGCCGGGCTGGATGCGCAACTCCGGCAAGGGCTGGGTGACGGCGGAATACGGCATGCTGCCGCGTTCGACCGGCGAGCGCATGCGCCGCGAGGCTTCGGCCGGCAAACAAGGCGGCCGCACGCTGGAAATCCAGCGGCTGATCGGCCGCTCCCTGCGCGCCGTGGTCGATCTGCAGGCGCTCGGCGAGCAGCAGATCACCGTCGACTGCGACGTGATCCAGGCCGACGGCGGCACGCGCACCGCTTCGATCACCGGCGGCTGGGTGGCGCTCTACGACTGCCTGCGCTGGATGGAAACCCGCCAGATGGCGAGCCTGGGCAAGGTGCTGAAGGATCACGTTGCGGCGATCTCCTGCGGCATCCATGATGGCCAGCCGGTCATCGACCTCGACTATATCGAGGATTCCTCGGCCAGTACCGACGCCAATTTCGTCATGACCGGCAAGGGCGGCATCGTCGAGATCCAAGGCACGGCCGAGGGCGAGCCGTTCTCGGAAGAGCAGTTCGCGGCGCTGATGGGGCTCGCCAAGAAAGGTATTCAGCGCCTGGTCAGCTTGCAGCAAATGGCGGTGGCTTAGCTGCGGTCAATATTGATGAGATTGGCGATCCTGTGACCCCTTCTGCAATCCTGGAATCAGCACTCTACGTGACGGACCTTGCTGCCGCGGAACGGTTCTATTCGGGCGTGCTCGGGCTCGATCTGCTCGGCAAGGTCGATGGCAGGCATCTCTTCTTCCGCTGCGGCGACAGCGTGCTGCTTATGTTCAATGCCGAGGCGACCAAAGTGCCGCCGCCGGCCGACGCCAAGCTCAAAGTACCGCCGCATGGCGCGGTCGGCCAGGGCCATCTTTGCTTCGCCGCAAGCGCGGATGAAATCCCACGCTGGAAAGCGCATCTTGAGGCGAAGAAAATTGCCATCGAAAGCGAGTTCGAATGGCCGCAGGGCGGCCGCTCGATCTATATTCGCGACCCGTCGGGCAATTCGATCGAATTCGCCGAGCCAAGAATCTGGGGCATCTGATGCATTCGCCAACTGTTCATTCGCTTGACGGGCATAAGATCGTCGTCGCCAGCCATAACGCCGGTAAATTGCGGGAATTCGCCGATCTGATGGCGCCATTCGGCATTGAAGCGAAGTCCGCAAAGGAATACGGCCTGCCGGAACCGGACGAGACCGGCACCACTTTCGAGGAGAACGCCCTCATAAAAGCCTTGGCTGCCGCCAAGGCCACTGGATTGCCGGCGCTGTCGGACGATTCCGGCCTGTGTGTCGATGCGCTCGACGGCGCACCCGGCGTCTACACCGCCAACTGGGCCGAGACGCCGGACGGCTCCCGCGACTTCGGCATGGCCATGCAGCGCACGGAAGTGGCCTTGCAAGAAGTTGGCGCGATCACGCCTGCCCAGCGCAAGGGCCGCTTTGTCGCGGTCATCTGCCTGGCCTTCCCCGATGGCCAGGCGGAATATTTTCGCGGTGAGGTCGAGGGCACGCTGGTATGGCCGCCGCGCGGCGAGCTAGGCTTCGGCTACGATCCGGTGTTCTTGCCCTACGGGTTCGAAAAGACCTTCGGCGAGATGAGCGCGGAGGAAAAGCATGGCTGGAAGCCCGGCCAGCCAACCGCATTGTCGCACCGTGCCCGCGCCTTCCAGAAATTCGCGCAAGCCCGATTGGCCGGCGCATGACCATGCTGCTCGACCGCAGCCCCGGTTTCGGCGTCTATGTCCACTGGCCATTCTGCGCGGCCAAATGCCCCTATTGCGACTTCAACAGCCATGTCCGCCACCAGCCGGTCGACCAGGAGCGTTTTGCCCGCGCCTTCGAGACCGAGCTGGCGACGATGCGCGGCCGCACCGGGCCGCGCGAGGTGACCAGTATCTTTCTTGGCGGCGGCACGCCATCGCTGATGAAACCGCAGACCGTGGCGGCGGTGCTGGATGCAGTGGCGAAGAACTGGACGGTGCCTGATGGCATCGAGGTGACGCTGGAGGCCAATCCCTCCTCGGTCGAGGCCGAGCGCTTTCGCGGCTATCGCGCGGCCGGCGTCAACCGGGTGTCGCTTGGCGTGCAGGCACTGAACGACAAGGATCTGCGCTTCCTCGGCCGTTTGCACAATGTCGATGAGGCCCTGCATGCGATCGGCCTGGCGCGCGAGATATTCCCACGGCTGTCGTTCGACCTGATCTACGCGCGGCCCGGTCAGACGCCGGAAGCGTGGCAGGCGGAGCTCGAGCAGGCGATCGGCCACGCCGCAGACCATCTGTCGCTCTATCAGCTGACCATCGAGGAAGGCACGCCGTTCCATGCACTGCATGCGGCAAGGAAATTCATCATTCCAGACAATGAGCTTGCCGCCGATCTCTACGCGTTAACGCAGGAGATCACCGCCGCGCGCGGACTGCCGGCCTACGAGATTTCCAACCACGCCAGGCCCGGCGCCGAAAGCCGGCACAATCTCACCTATTGGCGTTATGGCGAATATGTCGGCGTCGGTCCCGGCGCGCATGGCCGGTTCGTCGAAAATGGCCGCCGCGTGGTGACGATCGCCGAGAAAATGCCGGAGACCTGGGCCAATCTGGTCGAGGCCAAGGGTCATGGCGTTTCCGGCGGCGAGGTCCTGACGCGGTCGGAAGAGGCCGACGAGTTCCTGCTGATGGGGCTGAGGCTGGCGGAAGGCATCGACCTTTCCCGCTACGAGGCATTTTCAGGGCGCGGCCTGTCGACGGCACGGCTGTCGGTGCTGCAGGACGAAGGCCTGGTGGCGCCGATCGGCAATGCCCGCCTGCGCGCCACGCCGGCCGGCATGATCGTGCTCGATGCGGTCGTGGCGGATTTGGCCAGATAGCACGTTGAAGAACGTTCTCTCCATCTGCAGCCAGCATCGCTTGCGCAGCCCGACGGCGGAGCAGGTGTTTTCCAAGCGGCGGGACATCGAGGTCGCTTCGGCCGGCACTAATCACGATGCCGACATACCGTTGACGCATGAACTCGTCGCCTGGGCCGACATCATCTTCGTGATGGAAAAAACGCACCGCGCCAAACTGCAGCAGAAATTCAAGACAAGCCTGAAAAAGGCTCGAGTAATCTGCCTCGATATTCCCGACGACTATGCATTCATGGACCCGGCTCTGGTGGGCCTGCTGGAGGCGCGTGTCTCGAAGTATCTGGGTTGAATGATACATCGCGGAGCATTCGCAACCGCGCTTCGAGAACTGTCTCGACCGATCGCTAAGGTTTGCGGGGTCAAGCCTCGTGCTTGTGGCGGTGTTTGGCGCGATCTTTTTCGCTGGTCTCTCCGGAACGGGCCGGCTTGATCTCGCTTTTGTCGCGTGAGGCATGGTGCTGGTCGTCTGTGGAATGTGACGCTGCGCCATCGCGGGCGCTTTTTGTTTCGAGGCGGGTGATGAAAATGTCGAAGCGATTGGGCATCGTCCGGTCAGTGCTCCATCGTGCGGTCGGTTTCGTTTGCGGGCTTGCTCTCTGCCGATCGCTGGCGTGCAAGCGGCTTCTTGGCTCTGCCATCTGCGGCTTCGGCAGGCAGGCTCTTGTCGCATGGCGCGGCGAAGCGTTTGCGGCCGGCATAGTAGGGTTCGAAAACGTCCTGTATCGTCAGGCTGTTCATCCTGCTCCTCCCGAGATCAGGGGTAAAATTCGCCGGCAACGGTTTCGTTCCCTACTGTGGCGAAGGCATGGCGGCCGGTTCACGTCGGCATCCCTTTTGGAACCAGGGCCTTTGCAACCCAGGCTTTTGCAACCAAGCGTGAGCCGTGCCAAACAGGGTCGAACGGAGTTGTGCAGGTGACCGGCGAATCGGCCAAACGCAGTTATGTGGTCGGGCAGACCGAAATCGCCGCCCGGCCGCTCGAGCCGGCGCTCTACCTGGTCGCGACGCCTATCGGCAATCTCGCCGACATCACGCTGCGCGCGCTGGAAACGCTCGCCGCCGCCGATATCGTCGCTTGCGAGGACACACGTGTCAGCCGCGTGCTGCTCGACCGCTACGGCATCCGCCGCCGCACCACCGCCTACCACGAGCACAATGCCGGCGAGGCCGGACCGAAGCTGAGCTCGGCGCTGCTGTCCGGCCAAAGCGTATCGCTGATCTCGGA
>NZ_JAMYTF010000016.1:0-120447 GCF_040322295.1 Mesorhizobium sp. M0159 | reverse complement strand
CAAGATCCTGGTCTCCGTCGCGGCTGGGCGGGCGCCGCCGGCCTTGCTTGAGCAGCTCAAGCCGGGGGGACGCCTGGTTCTGCCTGTGGGACCTCAAGATGTGCAGTTGCTGACGGTCATCGACAAGGATTCGGCAGGGCAACTGAAGACTCGCAAACTCATCCCGGTTCGGTTCAGCCGGCTCGAAACGGTCTAATGAGGTGCGACAACTGGCGCGACCGCGCTTTTCCGACCGTCAATCAGATGCCAGCCTTCCGCGTTTCTTCGCCCTTGGTGAACGCGAAGAAACAGTAGAGTCGAGGTGTGGCGCAGTGGCGGTAGGTTGAACATATCTGTTTGCCGCCCCTTCGTCTGGCCCTGCCTTATTGATTCAACCTTGGCTCCGTTTCCACACCTCGCTCATCGAACCGGACCTGCAGATCTCCCGCATCCGGCTCTCGGACAAAAACTCACGCCTTCACCCACGACACGCCACGTCCAAGTCGGGTCAGACGTACGAGCCCGAAGTGCTCGTAAGATGCGAGTCTGGATGGGCCCCGCCCTTGCATCGTCTGGTCTTGTGTTTGGAACGCAGCCACCGGCGCAACCGCACTGCAGTGTAACTGTCGAGGGCCCGGTATGCCTTGCTGGTGGTTCCTACCGAGAACTAGTTCGCCCATCCGCGCAGCATCCGGTTTACCTTCGCTACCACAATGTGGTCTCTTCCCATGTACCCTTTTCGGTCAGTCAGCGAGTGGATGTTCTCCACAGCGCGTCTGATGCTCTTCTTCGATGGCCGTTGCGCCAAGCGGGCCGCTGACGATCCTTTCCGGTCGATCTTTCAGAGAATAGGTGGAAGGGAATCTCGCCGTGTGATGGCGCTCTGGGCACTATAGCTCGGGCCAGAGTGACGCAGGCAAAAGCAGCACAATTCCAATCAATGCGACATTCCAGACGAGGGAACGAAACAGGGGAACCCCCGCTGCGTAGGGCGGGAGATAAACCAGCCTGACTGAGAAATAGAGACTAGCTCCCCATTCGCTGAGGCCGCTCTCACGACCGAGCGCATGGACAAGGAGGACTCCAGCGACGAACACGGGGAACGTCTCCAGGGCGGAAGCGGATTGGCAGCCAACCGCAGAGCTGGAGCCCGCTCCCGCCCCTATCCTCCCGCCGACGTTCCCGGCATCGGCAGGTTCATTGTGCTTCCCAGCCGTAGTCAGCCGTAGGGGGAAATGGCAGCCGAATGAATGAATACGCCCCAACCAGCGCTACCCGAATCGACGCCGATTCGAATCTTTGCGCTCTTCATCTACGACCGCTCACAAGATTGTCAACAATCGGAAAAAGTTTTGTTGACAGGTGGTTGATTTGAGCCTTCACTCACAAAAGTCCGCGTATCGGTCGAGTTCTGTCGCAACAATGCGCGGCCTCCAAAGGGGAAAGAACAATGATCAACAGGCGTTCAATAATCACATCCGCGGCGCGCGGCGCCGTCTCCGCGCTGGCAATCATGGCCGGCGGCACAATCACGGTGCACGCCGCCAACAAGGAACTCAAGATCGGCTTTGTCGGCGTGACGAGTGGCGCGGCCGCTGCGTGGGGCACATCCAACGTCCGCTCGATGCAGACGCGCGCCGCCTGGATCAACGAAACCGGCGGTGTGAAGATTGGTGACGAGACCTACGACATTAAAATCGTCACCTTCGACGACCAGAAGGACCCGAAGCGGGCGATCGCCGGCATGGAGAAGATGGCCCAGGAGGGCATCCACTATGTCGTCGGTCCGAATGTCGACGACGGCGCGGCGGCGGTGCGTCCCGTAGCGGAATCCAAGGGCATCATCTATTTTCCCTACGCGTTCCCGAAGGAACTCTACAGCCCGCCGGCGTCCAACGCCGTGCTCGGCATGATCGCCAACTACCAGTCGGCTCCGGCGATCTACAAATATCTCATGGAAAACAGGGGCGTGAAGAAAGTTGCCTTTGTCGCCGCCAACGAATCCGATCCGCTGAGCCAGCGGGATGGCGGTGTTGCCGCGGCAAAGGCGCTCGGGCTCGAGGTTGTGGCTGCAACGGATGTCTACCAAAACGATACCCGCGATTTCACGCCGGTACTGACGCCGATCGTTTTGCAAAAACCGGACCTGCTGGTGCTTTCGGGTGTCGCGCCCGGCAATGCGCCGCTGCTGATCCGCGCCGCGCGCGAGCTCGGCTACGAAGGTCTGATCTCCACCGAAACGGCGCAGGATGCCAAGGTGCTGGAAGAGGGCGCGGGCGAGTTAGCCAACGGCTTCATCTCAGTCGGCGGCGCATCGACGCCCGAAATCGCGTCCGACACGATGAAGGAATTCGTCGACCGCTATACGAAAATGTTCGGCGAATACAACGACGAGTCCAACACCAAGGTCTACGCGCTAGAATACATCATCGAGACGCTGAAGGCGAACCCGGCCGCGATCGACAATGTCGAGGAGTTCAAGAAGACGATCGACACTTTCTCGGCGCCCAATCCGTATCTGAAGGACGATGCCAAGCTGACCTATGTCGGAATGACGTCATTCGGCCAGAAGCGCCAGCTTTCGGTACCGATGGTGGTCACGGAATACCGCGACGGCAAGTTCGAGACGCTCTTCGTCGCTCAAGTCGATTGACGCAACCGCACTGAAGCGGATTGCCGCAGAGGCTCGTGCATTCGTCTTGAGCCTCTGAATGGCCGGGGAACCATCCTGATGGAACAAGTCATCGCCAACGGGCTTTATCTTGGCGCGCAATACGCCTTGATCGCGCTCGGTCTGACCCTGATCTTCGCGCTGATGAACGTGCTTAACTTTGCCCATGGGCAGATGTACGTTCTCGGCGGCTTCATCACCTACACCGTCTATGGCCAGCTCGGCATGCCTTTCGTCGTCGCGCTCGTTGCGTCGGGGATCACGCTGCTGGTCATTGGAGCGCTGGTCGAGAAATTCCTTTTCAGAACGGTGATTAGGCGAAGCGTGCGGGAGGAAAGTACGATGCTTCTTGCGGCGGCGGTCGCATTCTTCCTCGACGCCGTGATCCTCCTCCTGTTCGGTGAAAAGCAGCGCGGCGTGCCGAAGATCGTCAACGGCGTCTTCGTCTCCGACAGCCTCATAATGCCTTACGATCGGCTGCTGGTCGGCGCACTCGCCATACTGTTCATCGCCTCCTTCGTGCTTTTCATGCAGTACAGCAAGCCGGGACGCGCCATGCGGGCGCTGGCGCAGGACCGGGTCGCGGCGCAGCTTATGGGCGTCGAGGTCGACCGCTATTCGATGATCGGCTTTGCGCTCGGCGCCATGCTTGCCGGCATAGTCGGCGGGCTGCTGGTCGCCATCACCGGCGTCAATTCGGGCATCGGCGGGCCGATCTCGATCAAGGCGTTCTTGATGGTGATGATCGGCGGGGCCGGCGTCGTCAGCGGAGCAATCGCCGGCGGCTTCATCCTCGGCATGATGGAATCGGTCGGCCTGACAGTGCTACGCCACTATGGCGACGTTACCTATCTCGTCATCTTCGCCGCGCTGATGGTCTTCCTCAGCATCCGCCCGAACGGGCTCATGGGCAAGCCGTGGGGGTGATGGACATGAAGCGTACACGCAACATCCTCGCCGTCGCTGTCTTCCTGCTGGTCGTACTCATCGGCGTGCCCTGGCTGATCGAGGCGACCGGTCGGCTCGACCTCTACTATACGCTGACTTCGGTCGCGCTGCTCAGCATCGCCAGCGCCGGCGTGTGGGTGACCTTCTACATCGGCCGCATCAATATCGGCCAGGGTGCCTTCGCGCTTATGGGCGGCTATGTTTCGGCCATCCTTGTCGTCCAGTATGGTGTGTCGTTCTGGCTGACACTGCCGCTGGCCGGGCTGTTCTGCGCCGCTGCAAGCGTGCTGATCGGACTGCCCATCCTCAGGCTCCGCGGCGTTTATTTCGCCATGGTCACGCTGGTTTTGACCGAAGTGGCGCGGCTGCTGGCGCTGGCGCTGCCGATCACCAACGGCGCCAAGGGCATGGTGAGCATTCCGCTCCCCGGCGGCATTTCGATCGTCGGGCTGACCATCCTTCCCGATTTCGCGACGCTCGCCAATCCACGCCCGGCGTTCTATCTCGTCTCGGTGGTGCTGATGGTGCTGTGCTTTGCCGGGCTTTACCGCCTTGTCCATTCGCGCATCGGCAAGCTCTGCCAGTCGCTGCAGCAGAACGAGGAACTGGCCTCCTCGATCGGCGTCAACATCGCCTATCTGCGCGTCATCGCCTACGCCATCTCCTCGTTCCTCGGCGGTCTCGGCGGGGCGATGTTCGTCGCCATCTCGCAGTCGATCTATCCGTCGAGCTTCACCGTCACGGACTCGGTGAATTTCATGCTGAACTGCTTCCTCGGCGGGCTCAGCTATGTCTTCGGGCCGATGATCGGCACCTTCGTGCTCTATTTCGGCTGGGATTTCCTGTTCGAGACCGGCGAGTTCCAGTTGCTGATCTTCTCGTCGGTGCTGATCGCGCTGATGCTGTTCCTTCCCAACGGCCTGCTCAGCCTGCGGCTGTTCGGTAAGAAGCAGGGCTAGGACCATGACCGAGCTTCTCCAGATCAAGGCAGTGACCAAACGCTTCGGCGGGCTGGTCGCGGTTAACAATGTTTCCTTCGCCGTCCGGGAACGCGAAATCCTCTCCGTGATCGGTCCCAACGGCGCCGGCAAATCGACGCTGTTCAAGCTGATTTCCTCTTTCATCAGTCCGACCTCGGGCGAGGTGCTGTTTCGCGGACAGCGGATTTCAGGTCTGGCGCCGCATATCGTCGCCCGGAAGGGCGTCGTCCGCACATTCCAGGAGACGACGATCTTCAAGGGCATGACCGTGCGCGACAACGTCATCATCGCACATCACCTGCGTTCCAATGCCACCCTTGCCGGCTTCTATCTCGGCACGACTACAGCGCGGCGCGACGAGGCTGAATTCGGGCGATCCGCCGACGAGATCATCGACTTCCTCGATCTCGGCGCGCAACGGCATGAGATCGCCAGCACGCTGCCGCACGGCCATCTGCGCGCGCTGGGGATTGCCATCGGCCTCGCCACCAACCCGACCGTGCTCCTGCTCGACGAACCCTTTGCCGGCATGAACCACGACGAAACCGCGCGTACGGTGGAGATGGTGCGCGGCGTCCGCAAACGCGGCGTAACCGTGCTGCTCGTCGAGCACGACATGCCTGCCGTGATGAACATTTCCGACCGTATCGTCGTCCTGAACTTCGGTGTGAAAATCGCCGAGGGAACGCCGAAGGAAATCCAGGAGAACGAAAAGGTCATCGAGGCCTACCTCGGCGCCGAAGATGAGACGATCGGATTTTAGCCATGAGCGAACTGCTGAAAGTCTCCGACGTCGAACTCTACTACGACCATGTCTATGCACTGAAGGGTGTGTCGCTCAACGTCAACGAGGGCGAGACGGTAGCGCTCATCGGCGCGAACGGTGCGGGCAAATCGTCAGTCCTGCGCGCCATCACCGGCCTGAAAAAGGTCCGCAGCGGCGAGATCCATTTCCAGGGCCGTCGCATCGACAAAACGCGGCCGGATGAGCTGGTCAGGATGGGCATCGCCATGGTGCCGGAGGGGCGGCGCGTCTTTTCCTACATGACGGTGCGCGACAATCTAATGATGGGCGCATTCACCCGCACCGACAAGGCCGACATCGCAAGGACGCTGGACATGGTGCTCGGGCGTTTTCCGCGCCTGAAGGAACGCTATTCGCAGATGGCGGGCACGATGAGCGGCGGCGAACAGCAGATGCTGGTGATCGGGCGGGCGCTGATGGCCAAGCCGAAGCTGCTCTTGCTCGACGAACCCTCGCTCGGCGTCGCGCCGAAGCTCGTGCAGGACATCGCCCGCTCGATCGTCGCAATCAACCGCGACGAAAAGGTCAGCGTGCTGCTGGTCGAGCAGAATTCGCGCATGGCGCTGCGCATCTCGCAGCGCGCCTACGCACTGACGACCGGAAAGATCGCGCTGGCCGGACATTCGGCTGAGCTGCTTGGCGACGACCGGGTCAAGAAACTCTATCTCGGCGGCGAAATATGAAAGCGCAAATGGACGTACTCGTCGTCAATCCCAACACCACCGCGTCCATGACCGAAAAGATCGGCGAGGCGGCGCGCCGCGCGGCTTCGGCCGGCACCAGGATCATCGCCGTCAATCCGAAGGACGGGCCGCCGAGCGTCGAAGGCTATTTCGACGAGGTCTTCGCCATCCCGGGAATGATCGGCGAGATCCAGAGACATCCGGCGGCGAGCGCCTGCGTCATCGCCTGCTTCGACGACACCGGCCTCGACGCAGTACGCTGCGTCGGCGAGATGCCGGTGGTCGGCATCGGCGAAGCGGCGTTTCACATGGCGAGCCTGATTGCCGGCAAATTTAGCGTGGTGACGACGCTGTCGCGTTCGGTGCCGGCGATCGAGCACAATCTGGTGCGCTACGGCCTCGCCAGCCGCTGCGCCAGGGTGCGGGCAAGCGACGTTCCCGTTCTGGAGCTCGAAGTGCCCGGCTCCAACGCCCGCCATCGAATTTCGGAGGAGATCGAGCGCGCCATCCGCGACGACCGGGCCGAAGCGATTGTGCTGGGATGCGCCGGCATGGCCGACCTCGCCGCCGCGCTCAGCCGCGAACATAGCCTTCCCGTGCTCGACGGCGTCGCCTGCGCAGTAAAACTCTGCGAGAGCCTCGTCGGCCTTGGCCTGTCGACCTCAAAGCGCGGCGGCTACCAGGTTCCACTCGAAAAATCCTTCGCCGGAATCTTTGCGCCCTTTTCGCCCTCCGGCCGTGTGTCCTGATGCGTGCAAAATTGTTGACATTCCCACACAGGATGTTCGATGTGCGGCCGGAAACGCGGTGTTCGCGCCGCTATGCGGTCCGGCCGCCGGGACAATGAGACGATGGACCTGCTTGGGCCAAAGCCACGGGATGGCGACAAGCCGACGATGCGCTGGTTTCCGGTCTATGCCGGCCTGCGCGACGCCATCGTCAGCCACCGCCTCGCACCGGGCACAAAACTACCCGAGGACGAACTCGCCTCGATCTATTCGGTGAGCCGCGCGGTGATACGCGCGGCGCTGCAGGCGCTGTCGCATGACCGCTTGGCTCGGCTCGAGCCGAACCGCGGCGCGTTCGTCGCCCAGCCGACCAAGCAGGAAGCGCGCGAGGTGTTCGAAGCGCGGGCGCTGATCGAGCCCAAGGTCGCGGCGCTTGCCGCCGAACTGGCAAAGCCGGCCGAGATTGCGCAACTGCGGCTTCATCTCGAAAAAGAGCACGAGGCCCTGCATGCCGGCCGCGACAGCGACGCCATTATGCTGTCGGCAAAATTCCATGTCGGCATCGCCGAAATCGCCGGCCATTCGATCCTGACCGGCTTCGTCAAAGACCTGCTGTCGCGGTCGTCGCTGATCATCGCGCTCTACTGGCGCCGCCGCGACACCACCTGCGAAAGCCAGGCCCATCACGCCCTTGTCGATGCCATCGAAAAGCACGACGCAAAAGACGCGTCCGACCTGATGCGAAGCCATCTCGTCGACCTGCTGTCGGGCCTTGATCTGACGCTTGGCGAGAAGAAGCCCGAGAGCCTGTCGGACATCTTGCGCTGATCTGCGCTGTCAAACCTTTCGCGGGAGTTCGCCTATGTCCGCGCCATGCTGGGCGTGATTGAAGGCATAGCTTCGGTCCATGACTACTACTGCTTCTTCGTTCCTGCCGTCATAATGGTAGCGCTTGTAGAGTCCCGCGGCGCTGCCCTCCGGCTGCCACTGCTCCTGCTGGGCCATAGAGTCAAATCAGTCCCTCCCGCACAACGAGCCGGTCGGGCAACGCGCCCGATCAGAGCTTGAAGCAATCATAAAGCGCGTGTTGGTCGCTCAAGCCGACCCGGTGAAACGCGATGCGCTCGAGCGGGACATCTGCGCAATGGCAGCAGTTCGTGGTGGACGGCTCCATGTCGCTTCAGGTGGGCATGATAACGGCGACAGCGCGGAAATAGACATGTGAGGTGAAAGAAGCGCTTTGGCAACGTGCGAGTCGAGGTCAGCTGGGCAAGCATCCAGCGGGACGACGTTGCGAATGACAATATGTGCCGATCCGGACTTTGTCTCTCTTTCTTAGGCGTCAGGAAATGGCGCAACCTCCTGGTTCAGGAACCGGAACATCTGGTACAGTCGAGGTGTGGCGCGGTGGCGGTAGGTTGAACATATCTGTTTGCCGCCCGTTTCGTCCGGCGGTGCCTTACTGGTCCTCCGGAATCGATCAAAGGCCACGGAACGCTACGGTCGTGCGATCCTTCTTTGGCCCTCACACCCTGACCTGATCACCCCCCCCAGCCGCCTCCCCCGCCTCCGCTCCCGCCGCTCCCGCCCGAAGGAGGAATGATGACAGGCGCAGGAACAGGCTCCTCTTCAACCGGTATAATCACTTTCTTGGCGGCCCTGGGTTTGGGAGCGGGCTTGACGACCTTTGGCGGAGGAACCCTGCGAACGACCTTCGGCGGGGGCGTGCCGACCAGCGCCGTCGGTTCAAATTTGGGTGTCAGAGAATTGCAGCCCATGAGGCCCGCCAGGACGCCGGATAGCGTTGTTCCGATGATTGCTCGCTTAAATGCCCTTTCCACCATTGCCTCCTCCTTGATCAAAACAAGTCCCGACGCGGATTGGCTTCTTCCCAGACTCGTCTGGCCGCGCGAACCAGTTGAGTATCGAGTGAACCGGACCCGGGGATCTTCGATTTCAGTTCCTGGCGCAGCTGCTTCAACGCCGCCGTTTTCGGCTTCGATCCGAATTTTGCCAGCGTCCTTTGGGCGTCCGGCAGTTCCTTGCGCAGGTCGAGCGCAGCCGCAAACGCGAGGAAACGCACTGCAACGGCCTGATCCGCCTTGTCGCCCTTTTGCAATTCGAGGGCCGCGCGATCGAAAGCTGCGAACTGATCGCCCCGCGCGATCCCAATTTCGAACAATCTTTGCGCTTCCGCTAGGTTCCGTTCCACGTCGACGCCGTCCCGATACATGCGTGCGAGGCTGCCCGGAGCGTAGGGCTGGCCGAGATCGATTGCCTTCTGAAAAAGCGCCAGCGCCTCTTTCGGATCCTTCTGAACGCCCTGCCCAGACAAGTAATTGCGGCCGAGCAGGTTCATCGAATACATGTCCTGCCGCTGGACGCCGGCCTGCAGAAACGCAACGGCGCGGGCCGGATCGGCGGTCACGCCGTTGCGGCCCTCGGTGAAGATCGCGGCCAGATCGTTCATGGCATAGGTGTGCCCCATCGCCGCCGCCTTGAGCAGCAGGTCCAAGCCCTTGCTGGTGTCGGGCTTGACGCCATAGCCATTGAACAAGGCGCGACCCCACGACGTCATGCCATAGGGGTCCCCCTTGTCCGACGCCGCCGCGTAAAGCGCGTTAGCCTGTGCGCGGTCGACGGCCATTCCGGTTCCCGTCGCATACATGTAGCCGAGCTCGAATACGGCACGGACGTGTCCCTTCTTGGCGGCTTCCTCGATGGCTGTCCTGCCCTCGTCGACCTTGCCTGCCGCAAGGAGCGCGCGCCCCAGTTCATAGCGGAAGCGCGGAACGGCGGGATAAGCCTTCACGGCGGCCTCGCAAAGCTCTACCGCGCTGGTGCCTATTTCGTTCGGCAGCAAGCCGGGGACGACGCCTTGCAGGTCGAGAGGTTCGCCGGCAGCCGTATCGCACGGATCCACTGTTGGCGACAGTTTCATTGTGGCGGGCTTGGATGATCTGCTGTCCGCCCGGATTTCGAAGCCAACCTCGACCGTGGCTTCGGCGCCGATCTGGGGTTCGTAGCGCAGCCGGTCGACTTCACCGGACCTCAGGCTTGAGTCGGGCGCCAGGGTTCGATCCGGCAGCGAGAGCGTTCCCGTTGCCGGATAACCCGAAACTTTCAGGCTGACGGCGGGATCATCGGTCGGGAAGTCAAGGTTCAGCGCAACCGGACCGACACCCACGGGAACATTGAAATTTCGGTTTTCGAGCGCCTCGGCCGCACCGGTGATATGAATGCCGCGCTCCAGCACGTTCTGCTTCTGCTCGGCTTCGAGCGAGGCCATGATCTCTTCGCCTTGCGCGCCTTCGCCGCTCTTGACCCGAAATACCACGATGCCTTGGGTTTGGCCTCCCCAGTTGTCATGCGTGGCATAGGCAAGCATATCCACCTCTTCCTGCGTAGCGACACCCTTGGGAACATCCATCTGCAAATGGGGCAGGTCCTTGCCTTGGATCGGCACGCCCACCTCGACAGGCTTGCCGTCCAGCATCAGGCGCCCCAAGGCAGGCGGTCTTTCGATGCTCAATGTGATCGTGCCGCCGTCGACGTCGATCGGTTCGGGCAGGCCCAAGCCGACGGGTCCCACTCCCGACAGCACGACCTTCTCCAGCACCGGCGGCAGCGAGGGGCGATTGCTGCGGCGCATTAGCACGACCTCGTCGATCAGCGACGAGTTCTCCCAGGGAACTTGGAGGCCATTTGTGGCTTCCACCACATCGCGGCGCACCGCCGCCATTACGGTGCGGATCTCCTGGTTCGGGGCCAGGGCGCGACGGGAAAACGCTGCCGAAAACGGACTGAGTTCGCCGGCGCCGTCATAAGCCGCCGCCCCGGGTTCGGTGGCAAACGCAATCAGGGTGTTCAGCGAGCTTCTCACCTGTGCGAGCCCGGCGTTGCCGGCGGTAATGAGCTGGTCTCTCAGCCAGTAATTCTTGCGTGGGAACGGATTGTTGCGGCAGGCATCGAGGATGATCACCTGGATCTTCGATTTCGAACGCAACTGTTCCAGCACATCGTTGAGCTTGATGGCCTGGACTTCGATGTCTGCCGCCTGCTTCAAGGAGGCATCGACCGGAATCAGGAAGTTTTCGCCGCCGATCTGGAAGCCGTGACCGGAATAGTAGACGACGGCTAGGTCGGCGCCGTCGACTGCGGCCAGATAGTTGCGAAACTGCTCCTCGAACTGCAGCTTGGTCAGATCGCTTGCGACGAAGACCTCAAAACCGGCCAGTCGAAACGTTTTCGATACGTCCTCGGCATCCCTGGCCGGGTTTTTGAGTGCCGGGAATTGTCGGTACTCCGAGTTGCCGATGACAAAGGCGACCCTTCGGTCGGCGCTAGCCTCAAAGGTCGTGAAGCTCGCGAGGAGGAAGGCTGCGATGATTCCGCAAAGTCGGAGCATGGCAAATCCCTTGAACGCTATTGCCTCGCCCACAAGAACACAGCATGTGGTAGCAAGGTCCGTCAGAGAGCATGCAATCTGCCGAGACAGAAAGAGAGAAAAGCCGTCGCGACAGCGGGCATATTCCTCACTTGATCGAATGCTAAATTACATCAGGGACCGAGTGTCTGCAACGTCTGTCACACCTCCAGGCGTGCTCTTCCGATCCCTGGCGCTCTGCTCGGTCGGCCACGCGCGACTTACGAGCCTGCCAGTTCAAGCACAGCGACGGATCAAATCCGGGTCACGAACAGTTCACGGCGACACAGAGCTGGACTCGCGCCCGCGCCAAACCATATCTCGGCTAGTACAGTCGACCGGATTGAGCACTACGGCGGCCGTCGTAAGCAAACTCGTTCCCCTTGCCCAGCGAAGCGGCATTTTGACGATTGTCCCGGCAGCTAGAATTGAAAAGCCCGGCGGTTCTGCGCGGTTCGTGCACCATCGAGCCGAGGCAAGATTGTTGGGTCCGAGTGTATGGCGGAGGGGGAGGAACTCGTATCCAACCTTCTCCGGTCCGGAAGACCTCACCAGACAATCGCGTTCATATACGCGGAACGGATCGCCGGAACAGCGATCGGTACGAGCCAGGTTGTTTAGCTGCGGCAGGCGGGCCCAAATCACGCCATGCTGTGGTCGCGTGACAAGAAGGGTACGCGTGGAACAATGGCTTCTCTAGAAAACGCCGCCAATCCCAATTCCGCCATTGATATCGGGAGGAGCAGCTGCGGGAGGCGAGGATTGCGGCTGCGAGTTTCTGGGATTTTTTCGGCTGGGAGCACCCTTTTTCCGCACGGGCGCAACATCTGAGGCGGCACTTGCTCGCCTGGGCCTCTGCGGTACGGTCACAGGGTCTTTGCAGACGCGGCCGGAGTGCAAAAAGAGCTCCCCCAGAAGTTCAACGGTCGGCTCGGTGGCCGACGTTATTCGCTTGGTGTTCTTGTAATACGTGCTGAGAGCATGGAGCGAGCCCTTGCCCCAATCTCCGTCGACGGTCATTCGATAACAACCTAGGCGGCGCAATTCTGTCTGGACACTGCGTACGAGCTCGGCTTGTTTTTCAGGCTTCGTTGCACCAGCCTGCGTGCCAACGATCAAAGTTTCGAGACCGGAGATCACACTTTTCCGGGCCCCTTCGAGGCTGGCAATCTCCGTACCAACCGCATCGGCTGACGCGCCGGATGGCGCCGAAGCCTCCAGCGATCGTAAAGTCTGTCCCACGATAATCACCGCAGTCTGCAAGTCGTTGGAAGCAAGTTCTACCTGGAGACTTTGCTTCGCGACAGGATCCGACAGGATGCGCGACAAGCTGGCGCTCAACTGAGCCGGGTCGAGCACTTGCTGCTCGGTGAAGTAAAACTGCTCGCGAAGGTTGGACTGATCCCACGGGACCTGACGACCGACAGTGAGTGCTTCAGTCTCGTTGCGCACGCGGATCATCATGTCCGAAATGCTGAGCCCTGGGATCTCGACATTCTTCAAAAGGGCTGTGGTGAACGGGCTGTTGTCTCCCGAGCCGTCCGCCGTGATGTTGCCTGGCTGGGTTGCAAAGGCAACAAACGTGTTTTCGCCCACTTCGACCTGCGCAAGCCCATCCATTACACTTGGGCCTTTGCCCATCGCGTTGTTTCGGCACGCGTCGAGGAAAATGAAGGTCTGCCGTTCCCGACTTGAGAATCGTGCGATCAGGTCGTTGAGCTTGATTGCTTTCGCAGTCAGTTCCCCGATGGTTTCAGGATCGGGCGTGTCGACCGGCAGCAGGTAATTCTCGCCCTGAAGCTGCACGCCATGCCCGGCGTAGAAAATCAGCACCGCGCTGGCGCCCACAAGCTTGCCATCGGCCTGGCGAAAGAGCCTGCCGAAACCGGCAAGGGAGAGATCCACTCCCAGCAGCACATCAAAATTCAGCCTTCCCAGGCTTTCGGAAAGCCTTGTGGCGTCGTTCACCGCATTGGGCAAGTGTGGGAGACGAACACTTTGGTAATCGGAGTTGCCGATGACAATGGCGAGCCGCTTGCTTGACTGTGGCGTTGGTTCATCTTCGACCGCCGCTTGAGCGCGTACCGATCCAACCAGTGCCACCAGCAGAACCATTATGATGCGCAGGAAGGGACTGTGGGTCATGTAACAGGCTCGTTTCAGCATGCGACAATCTCAGAGTCGTCGAAGTGTCGAACCGGCTCACGCTACTCTTGCGCGTGAAACTTATGTCTCGGAGTGCAGCGGTTTTTTTACACCAGAAATCACCTCAAAGAAAGCGCAAGGGTGGTGCTAGCCCGCTTTCTTGACGCAGTGATCATCCGACAAAGTAGCGCTGGCGCGTGCAATCGACAGATCCGGTCGGCAAGCTCCGCCGCAGGTTCTAGCAAGCAGAAATCGAGCAATGTACAAAACCCATATCCCGAGCGGCGAGAACCTGCTACACTCTTGCCAGCGCCGGTGCAATATGTTGCACCCACGCTGCCACAGCCAGATATTGCATTGAGAATCTTCTGCGTATCGCATCCCTTATTACATTAGCTTTGTAGTTAAGAGGGGAAAGGACAATGAAGGAAAGCTTCGCTCGGCGCTTATGCGCAGCGGGCATGTTCTCGTTTGCCGCTGCATTGATCTTACTGCCTTCTCAGGCAAGCGCCTGCATTATCGACAGTGAGGGCATCTTTCTGGACACGAACTGCTATCTTGGAGGTGCGACCAACAGCGTAATTGTCGACACGTCTTTGGGGGCGCTTGGTGATGTAGTTGACAGCGTAGTCGAAGCGGACGTCGGCCTCGCGAACGGGGTTCCGCTCGCTCAGTCGACGCCGTTCGGTGTTTTCGCTTCCGGTCAGTTGGCTCGCACTGAACATGACGGCTTCTCGATTTCGAATAGCTTGGGGCGTCCTTGATGGGCCGAGCTTCCGCGTAGATGAATTCTCCGCTGCCATCAGCGTCGACTTCAATGCCGCAAAGCGTTTTGGATTCGGCAGCGAGCATGGGCTGAACCTCGGCCTGTTCGCCGGGTATGCCTCGGCCAAAGTCGATTCCGACGCATTCGGGTTCATCGGGGAGGGTGAAGCAACCAACAGAAGTGGGATGTTCGGCGGCTACGGGCTCATTCGACGCGGCACAAGTTATGCGCTCGTGGCAGCATCTGCGTTCCTTGGGAACACCGACATCGAAAGGGCGGGACGCACTTTCGGCAGCTACGACACACAGGGCTATGCACTGACAGGCTCAATTGGTCGCATCTTCAACCTGACCGATCGGGTGCGACTCGACATCCGCGGCGGATTGTTGGGCGTCATCTTTACCGGCGATGGATACACAGACAGCTTTGACACTGTCTATGGAAAGAGCCGGTTGTCGTTTGGCGCAGTCAAATTCGAACCTGGAGTCTACGCTGATTTTCTGCTCGGCAATGGCATGGTGATCAGCCCCTATGCGCGATTGGATATCCAGGAGCGCTTCGGCTATTCCAACACGGCAAGCGCCGACGGTAGAGAGAGTGACTTTGACGACGCGGACTTTTCGGCTGCACTGTCGTCCGGCTTCAACCTGAAAATGTCTCAATCGATAATGCTCAGCAGCGAAATTCGCGGTAAGTGGTCTCAAGACAGTTCAACCGTCAGCGGCAAGCTGGGTGTGAAGATCGCCTTTTGAATTCGGGATTGGGATCCCGGTAATTGGACTGACCAGCAAAAGAGCTGATCATCGCCACTGCGTATCAGCTATTCTGCGGCAGGATGCTTTTTATGCGGCTGGGTCAATAGCGCGGGCGATGACCCCGGGAGCGGGTCCAGCAGGCTGGCTAAGCGCGGATGGTGGCCTTGCCGCTGGCGATGAAATGCAGGTTGGCGAATCCTCGTCATCGCGTTGGTCGCTCCGCTCGGTCGTGCGCGCGAAACCCACGAGCCAAGCAGCCCAGCCACAACGACGGATCAAACCGGGGTCGCGCCGAGGCAGTGCTGCTTTTCCAAGGCGCCATAGGGTCGCCAGTATCCCGGCCTTGTGTGCCGAGCGGTCGCTCCGAACCCCTTAGCGGCACCCCATTTCTCAGCCCGCACCCGCGCACTGGCCCCGTTAACGGAATTCGGTCGAGGGGTATGGAGGCCGAGCTCCTACATCTTCGAAAGGAAGCGAGCGCCTTTGCTTTCTTTCAGGCTGCCGACGCCAGAGGCAATCCTCTAGTCGAGATTATCTTGGCGACAAATGCGCCTGGTCCCGGCTTTGGAGGGAGGCCGATGTGAAACGGTTCATGGGCGGTACAAGGGCTCGATCCGCGGCCGACCCCGCCACACATCTTGATCTGCCAGTACAGTCGGTCCGTGGATGACCGGGTTCAGCGCTGGGGGCATGCGTCGTAGGGGACTCAAACGAGCTCTCTCGATTCAGCAGTTCATCGAGGCCTCGTTAGCCGCACTTTCCGCGCACCCCTGTGCGCCGCCAGCAATCTCGCGTAGACATGCCTGCCCGCATCCGCGCTGTGACGTGAGAACCTCATGCGAATCCTGTTGCCTGTCTTCTTCCTCTGCCTGACCAGCCTGTCGCCCGCCAAGGCCGCGGCGGGCGATTGCGGCGATGCCGCCGCGCTGGTGCAGCAGGCCTATCCCAAGGCCCGAAAGAGCGCCGACGGCACCTCGTTCACGCTTGAACCCCATACCAGCATCGCCTCGACGCTCCCGGAGAGCGATGCGCCATTCGGCCTGGCCTGCAAGATCTGGCCGGCTCATGACGACCTGCTTTTGGTCGCGGTACCGCTGATTGACAGCGCTAACGGCGACGACCTGCATGTCGGCGATATCGAGCTTCTGGTCGTCGACAGGAATACGCTGCGTGTGCGCCAGCGCCTGCTCCAGCCTGGACTGATGACCGATGATGCCATCGCGATCCGTAAGGTGGAATTCGACACCGGCCGCTATGCAATGGCCCCTGAGGTCACCGCCTTCGGCCTGCGCATCGAAATGGCAAACCATTCTCAGGCCAATCCCTTCACTGAAACCGACCTGCGGCTCTATGCCCTCGCCGGCGGTGCGCTGCGCGTGGTGCTCGACGGTCTCGTGGTGGCCGGCACTGGCGGCGAAGGCGATGCCAGTTGCGCCGGATCCTTCCATTCCAGCCAGGTCAGGCTGACGATGAGCCCGGCGCGCCACCACGGCTATCATGACATCATTGCGGTCGAGCGGACGGATACCGACAATCCCTCCCCCGACCAGAATGGCGAATGCCAGTCCCATCCTGGCAAGCCTGTGAAGCGGACCTACCGGATGCGCTATGACGGCAGCCGCTACGCGGTTCCCGCGGCACTCAAGGTGATGGGGTTGTGACGCGGCCGCACACGTCCCTGCCTTGGTTCGTCAATGTGATCAATTCCAGTTGAAAGGGTATCGACCATTAATTCTCTCGTGGTAGGAGGCGCTCAAGGGGGCTCTTCCCAAAGGAGCTGATAATTTGTGGTGGTCAAGATTCAAAAGGGGTTTTGCCGGAACGTGGGACGACAGACTTGACGGACTATTCTCCGCAAAGGTCGACTACGCCGGAAAATCCATTCTCGATGTTGGCTGCAATATGGGTGTTGTCGCCTATGAGATATCCAAGCTGAAACCCAGCTCGATCCACGGGATAGACATCGCCAAGCCGCACATCGAGACTGCAAAAATGTTATTGAGCGGCTCCCCGGTACATGCCCGGTTCGATCGCCTGAATCTCGGCAGCCGGCGCCTCGGCAATATCCTTCTACCGAAATACGATATCGTCCTGCTGCTGGCCGTCTATCAGCACATGCAGCGCAACATCGGCCCAGGCAAGGCGCGAAGGGTGCTTTCCAATATTGTGAGGCGCACCTCAAACGTCGTTGCCCGCGTTCCGCCTGGAACGGATGGCGAATTCATCGAAACGCTTTCTGACGAGGGGTTCCAGGTGAAGAGCACTCACACATCGCCTCTTGGTAGTCATGTGCTCGTGCTTGAGAAACCTGCCTTCGGAAATCCGCAGCCATGATGACACATTGCTTGCGGTAATCTGCCTCTTCAACATCCCATGTGCCAGCAGCGGGCGCAGACCCGCTGCCTGCCTGCAACTCGGCCCGGGCAACGCCGATTCGCCGGCAGAAAGCATTTGCGGATGGACTTCGCGCCAATGCCGTTGACATTGAGGGCCGCGGCTGCGGTGTTCTCTGCCACTGCCTTAACAGTTGGATGCGCCCGTTGGCGTAGACGAATTTGGCCGTACGGCGAGAGCGGCCGTCCCGCCTGCGGTCAGCGCGCCGCCGGTGTCGAAATTCAGCCATGTGCGCTATCAGCTCGCAGGCGCCCGTCCCGCGCTCTGGCTCAGGGCGCCGGGCGAGTGAACAGGGTTCGGAATAGCTCCTCAGCACGCCGCAGTCCTTCATCTGTCAGAACCACTGACTTCGCCTTGTTTGCCGGATTCGCGATCAGCCCCTTCTCGTGCAAGCGATCCAGAGCATTCCAATCCAACCCCTTCCAGGCGCGCCTCTCTTCATGCAGCGTCAGCCAAAGCAGGCCCATAACGGCATCGTCGATCTTGTCGGTGTCGATCTCCATGCAAGCAGTTTAACACGCGAAAGCGCCGCTGCCACGATCCACACCGTAGGGTTATTCCTCGCGCAACGGTTCGGCTGAAAATAAGTGCTTCACTCAGGCGTCGCGTACGCGACAGCGTCATTTGCGCGGGCGACGAGCCGGGATGGCATCGGAGTTCAATCATGGTGGCTAAGCGACTGTGGCAGCCTTGCCGCTGGCAACGAAATGCGAATTGGTGAAATCCTCGTCGTCGCTCTGGTTGCGCTTACCGCAGGCGAGCGGCGCACCATCCGGTCCGCGTCATGCTGCCGGCAGCGCCGCGGTACGGCGTCACCCGCCGCAGGGTCCCATTCCATAGTGCGACCGACGCGCGGATACGTTTTGCGGGACACTTTCTTTTCCGACCCGCTCTCCGACCGCAGAAGTCTCAACCTTGCCAGAGGTGAATTTTTGACCCCTGAGCGGTTATCGCGGAGCGCATTCCGGCCACAACCGACGTTGCGACATGCCCTTTCACTGATTCACTGTCCGTCTAGCGCCAGAATGCGAATCCGCTGTGAGGGTCGGGGCTTAGCAACAACCGCTCAAGGTCGGTCCGACGTTGCAGGGCTGACGTGTTTTCATCGAGCCAAGACTGACTCTGGTACCGTGCCGGGAATGAGCTATAGTTCAGATACTAATGACGGCCGGGCGCTTGCACAATGGCTGGACTGGGTGAACAGATTGCGCGCCAGCAGCGCACCATGGGACCGCTCCTGGTGGCGGCAGTGGTCATCGGCCTTATCGGTCTGCCCGTCGCAGCCTGGCTCGACCTCCGAGACCTGTCGGAACGGATGCTGCGCAGGCAAGCCAGCGAAATCAGCCGCATCATCGACGAAATGCGCGGATTTTACGGCAGCGACGTCGTGGGACGCGTGCTGCAAGCTAACGGCGCCGTGACTGCGACGCACAACTACCGGGACGTGCCAGGTGCGATCCCTATTCCAGCAACCCTCTCGATCGAACTCGGCAAGCGCATCAGCGCTCATGACGGCTCGGTCAAATATCGGTTCGTCTCGGATCTGCCCTTCAAAGGTCGCGCGCCCCACCAGCTCGATGCGTTCGAGCGGAATGCAATCTTGGCTTTGCGCGCCAACCCGAAGGAGCCGATCATCGAGGTCTCGGGTTCACTGTTTGACCGGCAGGTCCGCGCCGCGGCCCCTGTTGTAATGGGACAAGTCTGCGTGACCTGCCATAACTCACACCCGGACAGCCCCAAGACGGACTGGAAGGTAGGGGATGTCCGAGGGATCCAGGAGATATCAGTCAATCAGCCTATCGCTGCGAACGTGCTGACCTTCAAGTATCTGCTTCTATATTTCGGCTTCGCAGCGGCGGCGGGCCTGACGTTCATTCTCCTGCAGCGTCGGCAGTCCACGTTGGTTCAGGGCATCAACAAGGAGCTTTCCGAGGCAAACGACTTCCTGGCCGCGATTTCATTGAAGATCGCCAAATACCTTTCGCCTCAAATTTACAAAAGCATCTTCAGCGGCCAGAAGGACGTCACCATCGCGACCGAGCGCAAGAAGCTCACGATCTTTTTCTCCGACGTCAAGGATTTCACCGCGATCGTGGAACGGCTCCAGCCCGAGGACCTGACGCTTCTCCTCAACGAGTACTTCACCGAGATGTCGACGATCGCGCTCAAACACGGCGCCACCGTCGACAAGTTCATCGGCGACGCGCTTCTTGTGTTCTTCGGAGACCCCGAGACGCAAGGCATCGAGGAAGACGCGAGAGCCTGCTTGCGCATGGCTGTCGACATGCAGCGTCGGGTGGAGCAGTTAAACAGGGTGTGGCGTGACCGCGGAGTTGAACGGCCCTTCCGAGCTCGCATGGGCATCAACACGGGCTATTGCAATGTTGGGAACTTCGGTTCCGATGATCGGATGGACTACACCATCATCGGAGCCGAAGCGAACTTGGCGGCCCGTCTGCAGTCGATTGCCGAGCCCGGCGGCATCTGCCTCAGCTATGAGACTTACGCGCTCGTGCGCGACCTTGTCCGGGCGCGTCCATTAGCACCGATTGCCATGAAGGGGATCAGCCGGGAGGTTGTCCCCTACGAAGTCGAGGGCCTTCTGGGTGAACTCGCCCAGCGCCCTCAGGTCATCAGCGAGCACGCGACTGGCCTCGACTTGTTCCTCGATGTTGAGGCAATCGACGAGAACGGGGTAGAGCGGGCGAAGAAACGACTTTCGGAGGCGCTCCTGGCCTTAACCGTCCGAAGCAAGCCCGCCGCATTTTAGGTTCTTGAACGTGATCCAATCTGGACCGTGGCCAGCCAAGTAAAGTCCGGTTCAACACCGTTCAGCCGCGCCGGGTCCCGGCCAGGAGTTCGCGCGCATCATGCTCTTGATCATCAGCGCCGTCAGGGCCGAGGCGTCGATGAACATCAGTCATTCTCGTACAGGCTGTCGCGAAACGCCTTGTCGGCGGGCCTGCCGTGATCAGGCTTGCCCCGGGCTCGCAGATCACGGCAGAACCTGAGGCCGATCTCTACGAGGGACGGTCTAGCCTGTTCGCGCTCAAGCTCATGCTTGAGCGCGGCATGGACGGCCTCTGTCAGACCAGTCCTCTTAAGCGCGGCGACCCGGCGGGCCAGTGCGTCGGTCTCGGGATTCTTGATGTGGAACGCCATCACTCGCTCGTATAGCCGTTCAAGTGTATCGGTATACAGCAATTTGGATACACCGTGTGAAGGCCCCGCAGCATCGACCGGACACGAAGCGAATCGGCCACGCCGACCCACATGTCGGCTGGATGGGGATCGTACCGCTGTGTTTACAGATCTCGAGCAGTATCTGAGGTCGCTTGCACAAGTCACTTGCAACACCCGCACTTTCGTACGGGTCTGGAACTGCGCAATCACCGTCTAGCCAAATCCAGCAGCCTTGCCGCTTGCGATAAAATGCGGGTTGGCGAAATCCTCGTCGTCACTCTGGTTGCGCTTGCCGTAGGCGAGCGGCTCACCATCCAGCGTGCGCGTCATGCCGCCGGCGGCGCGTAGCACCGCGTCACCCGCGGCCGTATCCCACTCCATGGTGCGGCCGAAGCGCGGATAGACGTCCGCCTCGGCGCCGGCGACAAGACAGAATTTCAGCGACGAGCCGACCGAGACGATCTCGGCAGCGCCAAGCGCGCGGATATAGGCGTCGGTTTCCGGCGTGTTGTGGGAGCGGCTGGCAACGACGGTCAGCGGCACCATACCGGCCCTTGCCGAAATCGGCTGGCGATCGACGATCTCGTAGTCGTTATTGATCTCGATCGTTTCCGCTTGGCCCGGCCGGCCGGAAAAGAAGCGGCCGGTGCAAGGCGCGAAGACGACGCCGATCTCAGGCACGCCATGGCGAACCAGCGCGATATTGACAGTGAAATCGGTCCGCCGTTTGACGAACTCCTTGGTGCCGTCGAGCGGATCGATCAGGAAAAAGGCGTCGCCGAGATCCGGTGCCATGATGCCGGCCGAAGCTTCTTCCTCGGCCACGCACGGAATCTCTGGAAATGCGGCGCGTAGCCCGGCAAGGATGATCTTTTCGCTCTCGCGATCCGCCTCCGTCACTGGCGAATTGTCCGATTTGCTGTCGACCGCACAGCCGACACGAAAGACACGCATCACCTCGCGCCCTGCCGCCAAGGCAAGGTGCTCGAAGACGGCGAGCATCGCTTCGTCGTCAGATACCGCCGCCGCTATCATATTGGTCTTCGGCAATGTCCCGCTCGTTCAGCCAGTGTTCCAGGGCGTCCACCATCTCCTCGGCCGATCTGCCGAGGGTCTTGAGATGGATTTCGGGCTTTTCCGGCAGCTCATACGGTGAATCGACGCCGGTGAAATTCTTGATCTCGCCGTTCAACGCCCGCGCATAGAGACCCTTCGGATCGCGCCTGGCGCATTCCTCGAAGGGGGTATCGACAAACACCTCGACGAATTCGCCGTCGGCCATCAATTCGCGCGCCATGCGCCGCTCCGCGCTGAACGGCGAGATGAACGACACGATGACGATCAGCCCGGCGTCGGCCATCAGGCGTGCCACTTCGGCGACGCGGCGAATGTTTTCGACACGATCGGCGTCGGTGAAACCGAGATCGCGGTTGAGGCCGTGACGGACGTTGTCGCCATCCAGAATGTACGTATGGCGCCCAGTGGCGAACAGCTTCTTTTCGAACAGATTGGCGATGGTCGACTTGCCCGAGCCCGAAAGCCCGGTGAACCAGAACACGGCCGGCCGCTGGTTCTTCATATCGGCGCGGGCGCGCTTGCCGACATCGAGCGACTGCCAGTGGATGTTTTCGGCGCGACGCAGCGAATGCAGGATCATGCCGGCGCCGACCGTGGCATTGGTGATGCGGTCGATCAGGATGAAGGCGCCGGTGGTGCGGTTCTCGGCAAACGGATCGAAGGCTATCGGCGACCGCGTCGAGATGTTGCAGATGCCGACTTCGTTCATTTCAAGCGACTTGGCCGCCTCATGGGCAAAGTCGTTGACGTTGACCCGGTATTTCAGGTCGGTGACGGTGGCGCTGGTCTGGTCGGTCTCGGTGCGCAGGATGTAGGAGCGGCCAGGCAGCAGCGCATGTTCGTCGAACCAGACGATGTTGGCGGCGAACTGGTCGGCGACCTGCGGCCGCGCCGCCGGCGATACCAGCATATTGCCGCGCGAGACTTCGACCTCGTCGTCGAGGACAAGAGTGATGGCTTGGCCGGCAATAGCCTGCTGAAGGTCGCCGCCATGCGAAACGATGCGCCTGACATGGGAGGATTTGCCGGATTTGGCGACGACCACCTCGTCGCCCGGCGCAACCGAGCCGGAGGCGATGGTGCCGGCGAAACCGCGGAAGTCGAGATTGGGGCGGTTCACATATTGGACCGGAAACCGGAACGGCAATTCGACCGCGGCCTCGTCGACCGAGACGGTTTCGAGATGTTCGATCAGCGTCGGGCCGGAATACCAGTCCGTCCTGTCGGAACGGCCGGTAACGTTGTCGCCATAGCGGGCCGACATAGGGATGGGCACGATCGTCTGGAAGCCGAGCTCACGTGAGAACTGCGCGTAATCCGCGACGATCCGTTCAAAAACCGCCTCGTCGAAGCCGACAAGATCGATCTTGTTGATGGCGAGCACGATGTGGCGGATGCCAAGCAGCGAGGCGATGATCGAATGCCGCCTGGTCTGACGCAGCACGCCCTGGCGGGCATCGATCAGTACGATGGCGAGATCCGCCGTCGATGCACCCGTCGCCATGTTACGCGTGTACTGTTCGTGGCCGGGCGTGTCGGCGACGATGAACTTGCGCTTTGGCGTGGCGAAGAAGCGATAGGCGACGTCGATGGTAATGCCTTGCTCGCGCTCGGCCTCGAGGCCGTCGACCAGCAGCGCGAAGTCGACGTCATCGCCGGTGGTGCCGTGCTTGCGCGAATCGCGCTCGAGCGTGGCCAGCTGGTCCTCGAAAATCTGCTTGGTGTCGGAAAGCAGGCGCCCGATCAGCGTCGACTTGCCGTCGTCGACTGAGCCGCAGGTCAGGAAGCGCAGCAGCGACTTTCGTTCCTGTGCCGCCAGATAGTCGCGAACACCGTCGGTTGGGGCGAGGCTCTTGGCCATGATGTGGCGCATGCTCAGAAATACCCCTCGCGCTTCTTCTTTTCCATCGAGCCGGCTTCGTCACGGTCGATCAGGCGACCTTGCCGCTCGGAAGTGCGCGCCGTGAGCATTTCGCCGACTATCGCCTCCAGAGTGTCGGCCTCCGAGTCGATCGCGCCGGTCAGCGGATAGCAGCCGAGCGTGCGGAACCGCACCATCCGGTTCTCCACTGTTTCGCCGGGCCGCAGCTGCATGCGCTCATCATCCCTCAGGATAAGCATGCCATCGCGCTCGACGACCGGCCGCTCCTTCGCCAGATACAGGGGCACGATCGGGATGTCTTCCTGAAGAATGTACTGCCAGATGTCGAGCTCGGTCCAGTTCGACAACGGGAACACCCTGATCGATTCACCGGCAGCGACGCGGGTGTTGAAAATCTTCCACATCTCCGGCCGCTGGTTCTTCGGATCCCAGACGTGCTGGGCGTTGCGGAAGGAGAAGATGCGCTCCTTGGCGCGCGACTTCTCCTCGTCGCGACGGGCGCCGCCGAAGGCTGCGTCAAACCCGTATTTGTCGAGCGCCTGGCGCAGCGCCACCGTCTTCATCACATGCGTGTGGGTGTTTGAGCCGTGGTCGAAAGGGTTGATGTTGTCGCGCACACCGTCGTCATTGACATGGACCAGGAGGTCGAAACCGAGCTTTTGCTGCATCTGGTCGCGAAAGGCGATCATCTCGCGGAATTTCCAGGTCGTGTCGACATGGAGAAAGGGAAAAGGCGGCTTGGCCGGATAAAACGCCTTCATCGCCAGATGCATGAGCACCGATGAATCCTTGCCGACCGAATAGAGCATCACCGGCTTGGCGAAAGCCGCGGCCACCTCGCGAAAAATATGGATGGATTCGGCCTCAAGCCGCTGAAGGTGCGTAAGTGCGATGTTCATGGACTGCGAGCGTTCTTTCGTACCGATCCACGGAAGGGCCTGCATCGGAGGCGACCTTCAGTCGCCCGATTCAAACTGCACTTCCGGACAATCTATTCTCGTGCGGGCGTTCTAGCAGATCGTTCCGGTCCAGAACAATGCAAGACAGGCTTGCGGCCGAATGGTTCGGGAATGAATTTTCCATACAGCCGGGAAAATTGGGAAATTCCTGCTCAGCGACCAAATCCGCTTGGGAGCGGCAGGAAAATATTGCCTAGGCTCGGGGAGCTGAAAGCCAGGACCCCGCGGTCAGGGCGCTTGCCCGACAGTCGTCCGCCTCATTCAGCCGACGAGCAGCCGTGGCAACGATGTCGTTAAGATGAAGTGCCGATGGGGACAAGCAGCTTGTCACCGTTGTGATCGATCTCGATCATCTCACTCTTGCGGCTCGAGCGTTCCGCAAATCCTTTGTGGAAGATGATCGCGTTCATATAGGCAAACGTTATCGCCAGTGCCGCGGTTCGCAGCGGATAGTCGACCAGCGAATGAATAAGAAGAAAAGAAACCGAGAGGAACGCTGCTTTCTGGAGCGGGTCTCGGCGAATTCTAACCAATGCCGCGAAAAGCAATACGAAATAACTCGCCATCAGCAGGATGGCGGGAACTCCGCCCTCGAAGGCTATTTCAAGATATTCATTATGGGCATGATTGACGTATTGCCTAAAAATCATGCCCTCCCTTTCATAAATTTGATAGGCGTTTTGAAAATTCCCAAATCCGACACCTGTCGCCCAATTGTCCTTGATGCCCTCGAGCGTGGTTCGGGCAAATTCCCCTCGCCCGAAAGCCGGGTCGATTGCCTCCAGGTCGATCTTGGTCCAGGCGCCAATCGTGTATATCGAAAGCCCGACAAAAATCAGGAGAACGCTAAACCCGCTCGCCCTCGAACGGGCTGAGAGAAATATCACGGACAATACGGTGATCGCCAACCCAATCAGAACACCGGCACGCGAACCGGCTGCCAAAAGCAGCAGCAAAAGTGTGACCAATCCCAGGAACCCCGACAAAAGGCGCCCACGGAAGAGAGCATGGTAAACGACGAAGGGGATCGACACAAAAAGCAAAGCCGCGAAATGGTTCCGGTTGGCAAAAAGCCCGGCATTGATCGTAAACGGCAACAGTCCGACAATCGCGATATCGTCAGAGAGTGAATATTGAATCGCTCCCGCCAAACCGTTGCAGATAACACCCATGAGGAAAAACGGAAGAAGTGCGCTGACCTGCTCGGCACGCAAACGCAATACGGCCAAAAAAAATGCCGCCGCGGCCAAAAGGTAAAGCAGACTTTCGATCGTGCGGCCGACGCCGACGCTGATGAAACGAAACGGGGTGTCTCCAACCCAGGGATCACCAAACAGCAGCTCCGGCCGAAACCCGTTGAAGGTGCCCGCCGGCAGCGGGAGGATTTGGAGAACCGCCAACGCCACGGCGAAGATCAGCAGCCACAAGACAGAACGGGGGCTTCGTTGGCCAGAGGTTCGCGAGAATATGGCGGCCGCCGAGACAATTGCCGCGACCTCAATCAGAGTGTCCGTGTAAAGGCCGCTGGCCGTACCACCGCCGATCAGCAGCGATACAAACAAGACCGAGCCGAGGAGATATTTGTCCCATTCCGACGGCCGATGGTTCAAGACGGATTTCTCTCGATGCTCAATTTGTGCATTACTAGCGTTCCGACATATCGAAATCGCCAGCTCTCGGCAATGGCGGCAGTCCGCAGCGTCAATGCTTGCATAGGGCAGTCAGTCGGCCCAACCGAAAAATCCAGACTCAGCCTTTGACGGTTGTATGTGCCCTCCGGAATGTTGAACCGTGCGATCTCACCGGCCGGCCCCAGACATCTGATCGACCAGAACAACTCCTTTGGAAGCTTCAGGTTGCGTGCAGAGGCGAACAGCGAAATCCTATAGGAGCCTGGGGGCAGCGCGACGTACTGCTGAAGGGCTGTGTTCTTGACCGGTGTGTTCAAAAACCGGACCGTCGCACCACTCTCGCCTTCCACCGCATCCTGGGATTTCGCAAATGTAATTTCCAGGCCCGATTGATCGCGAGTCTGCCAATCGAACGGTTTGCCGCCGGCGACCGGCTCAAACGTGCCGTTGAAAATATATCCAACCAGCTTCCGCTCTTGATCGGACAGGCTGAAAAGAAATAGCCGATATGCCGGTCCATATTCCCTCTGGCGAAAATAGCCGTTGATGACGGCACTGAGTTCGCCCGAATTTGGTGGCGCGTTTGATCCGGTCAAGTCGAGCAGCAGCCGATTTGCGAAATCGAGCCCCTCGGAGGTTTTGCTAAGGGCGTAGATCAGACTGACCCTCCAGGGCGCCTCCGCCTTGATGGCCGTCAGCACGGCTTGGTATCCATCGGGATCTGAGAGGATTTTCGGTAGGCCATCGGAGATCGCCGGAAATTGGTCTGGCCATCGCCGCAGCAATGTGTCGATCTCGCCGACAGCCCTTGACAGATCACCTGTCTCGGTCGAGTGGCCGATAGACCTCTGGAGCGCATGGATTTCCGTCTTGGACACTCCTAGGGCCTGATCGAAAAGCTTATAGGCTTCGTCTTTCTCGCCTTGCCGATATTTGATCTCACCGATCAGGCTGTAGAGACGTGCGTCGGCCAGATTGAAACGAAGCACATCCTTGGCCCTGGCAAGCAAGGCCTCAAGGTCTGGAGCGTTATTCGTGTCGTTCAGATCGCTGGTGATCTCGCTTATCACCGCATCGACGTTCAGCGGGTCCAGCACAAGAGAAACAGCCGGTGTTTCTGTTTCAAGAAATCGACTTAGCCCGATCGAGGAAGCCACCAACACTAGAACGGATGCGACGAACCAAACGACTGAATGTCGGAGACTTTGCATAAGCGGGCTGGCTTGCTCCATCATCGACTTTGCCCTCAATCTTGGGAGTATTCGTGTCCGTCCCGTAGTTATAATACTGATAGTTCATATATTTGTAGGCATAATTGTAGTCGAACTTGTTCACCGCAAACTTTGACATCGCGGCTCCGACCACGTTCGCGCCAGCAGCTCGCAGGCGCTTCAACGCGGTCTTGGCCGACTTGCGCGTCACCTGATTTGTAGAGATGACCATCAATGTGCCCTCAGCGAGTCGGCTGAGAATAGGAGCATCAGAAAGGCCGACAATCGGCGGCGCATCGATAATGACAAGATCGAAGCGCTTGCCGAGATTGGTTACTATCAGAGCCATCTTCGGTGAGGAGAGCAGATCCGCAGGATTTGGAGGGATTGTTCCCGAAGTTAGAACGGTCACGTTGGGATATTTCGTCGCCCTGAAAATGCTCGCCAGATCCTCCTTGCGAACGGTGTTTGTCAGCAGATTGCTCAGTCCGATCGTATTGTCGAGACCAAACAGGCGATGAAGGTTCGGTTTGCGGAGATCGCCGTCGACAATGAGAACCCTTGCGCCGAGCGATGCAAAATCCTGGCCGAGTTTGAACGATGTGGTCGACTTGCCTTCCGAAGGCTCCGAACTCGTGACGACCAGAGATCTTGGCGCGCCTTCCGCACCGGAAAACTGCAGCGATGTTCGAAGCGAACGATAGGCCTCCGAAAGGCCGGATTTCTGATCGGCAATACTGGCCACGAGTTCCCGGTCATCGACCAGCGGCAAGATGCCGAGCATCGCCAAGCCGAGCTCTTTTTCAACCTGCTCGGGATTGGTGAAGGTGTTGTTCAGCAGTTCAATGACATAAATGATCGACGCGCTCAGAGCCATGAAAAGAGCCAGGGCGATTGCGAGATTGATGCTCAGGCGCGGCGAATATGGGCGATTCGGCTGCGGGGCAAAATCTACGATTGCGGCGCTTTGCGTCTTGAGTTCTGAGCTGACACCGACCTCGTTCAGCTTGGCGATTAGGTTGTCATATTGCGACCGGTTTGAATCGACCTCGCGCTTAAGAATCGTGTATTTGATGTTCTTGTCGTTGAAGATTACCTGCTGCTTTTCCATCTCAGCAAGTTTGGCTTTGAGATCGGCCTCCTTGTTCTGCGCCTCCTGATATTTCAGCCGCAGGGAATCGGTTATAGCCAGCACGCCGTTGTTATAGAGCCGCTGCAACTCCTTGATCTGGGACTGAAGCTGCTGCATTTCGGGAAAACCGGGCTTGAGAATGCCCAGCTTTTGCTGGTACTGGCTAGTCAAATCTGCCAGCTTGTCACTGAGTTTCTGCAGGCCTTCGCTTTCGAGGACGGGGGCCAAGCTCGAACCGCGGCCTTTATCTATCTGGTCCACCACACGTCCAGCATCGAGACGATCCTGAATTGCTGTGGCCAGAGCAGTGTTCAGCGCCTCGATGTTCGATCCTATCAGCGATTTATCGTCGCCGGTTATCGTTATGCCTGCATCCTTGGCATAAGCGACCAGCTCCTCTTCGGATTTTTGCAGCTTTTGCTTTACTTGCAAGACCTGTTCCTGGATGAATTGCCGTGCAAGGTCCGAGGTCTCACTGGTTTGATCAAGGCGTTGATCGATGAAACTTTGCGCAACCTGGTTGGCTACATCACTTGCATACTTCGGCTTCTGATCGACAAAGGTGATGGACAGCAGGCTCGTGTTGGGGACGAGGTTGACCGTGAGATCAGTTAGGATTCGTCCGATCGCAATTGCCTCACGTTGCTCCGGAGTGGTCTCCTCAACGGAGGGCGATTTGGAAACGCCGAACGCGCGGTAGAAAATGTTACCGAGCGAAAAGTCTGGCGTGGGAAACAGGAAGTCCGGCTTTTCGCTCAGACCCAGTTGAAACACCACACGCTGGGCCAATGCGCGGCTTTTCAGCTTTTCTCGAGCCGTTTGAAAGGCCCGCAAGTCGCTGTTTTCTGAAACCACCTCGATGTCCTGGAACACCTTGGCCGAAGGAACCAGCACCTCCAATTGTGTCGTTGCCTGATATTTTGGCGTCTGCATCATGCTAACGATAACGCCGGCAACAAGCCCGGCTGCCGCCATCATGACGATCAGCCATCGATACCGGACAACGTAGAACAACAGCTTGATTGGATTGAAGCCCTCATCCTGCTCCGAGTGATCGTGGCCGTACGGGCTGTAGTTTTGCGCACCATCGTAATACAGGTCGGCGGACAACGCCTGGCCGTGTCCTGGGCCTGCAATTTGATGCTGTCTGTTACGATCGAGCATGGCGCGAGGTAATCCTAGGTTTGTCTGTATTCCGATAATTCGGACCGGCCGCGATTTATAGTCCCGGGATCACTGCAATTCGGGCTGCACTTGAGGCGACACCGAGGGCGTCCTTGAGATTGTTCATCGCAATTTTCGACTTCGAGGCGAAGACCACGATCTTGTCCCCACCGTAGATGCGTGGATTGCGACTCTTGCCACCACGAATCTCCTCGACGTTGTAATTAGCAACCAAAGTGTTTGCGCCGATATTGCGATAGACAAAGACCTTTTTTGCATCCCCAACGGTATTGAACCCTCCGGCAAGGGCGATCGCATCGATGAGAGAAGAATTGCTCGCCACCGGATAGATACCGGCCTTGTTGACTTCGCCGTCGACGGTTATGCGCTGTCCGATCGATTCCTTGACGAAGACAGTGACGTCAGGAGACTGCAGGTATTTGGCGCCATAGGCAGTCTCGATCTCTTGCTCCAACTGGCGAACGGTTTTTCCTGCCGCGGTAATGGTGCCAATAAGTGGAAGCGAAATCTGACCACCAGAGTCGACTTGAACCGTTCTGTTCAAATTGTCGACCTGAAACACATTTACATCGAGCACATCGTTTGGAGACAAAGGCTGCTCGCTGCCGTTCTGTGTATTTTGCGGCGCAGGCAGGTCCTTCACCACCCGCAGAGCGCCGCCGCCCGAAAGTGGCGAGGATGATGATGTCAATTGAAGTGCATCCACGGCAGTCGGTGAAGAGGGGGCCGTCGACGAGGTGCTCGTGCATGCCGAGATCGCCAGTGATGCGAGCAAGGCAAATATCGTGGCCATATGCCTTCTTGCGAAACTAAAACCGCCGCCCATTACGCGGTCCCACCCTTGAACAAGCGGCCCAATCCTCCAAAGCGGCTGGTATTGCCGGCGTTTGGCTTTTTCGGACGTGCTTTTCCCACCGGCTCAATTGGCTGGTTCGCCAATATTTGGCCCGGGCGTTTCAACACCATGTTGCGGGCCTCGTCTTCCCCACATCGCTTGGCAGCAGCGGCAACCGCCTGCGAAAGTCCAGGACGCCGGCGTGTGGCGCTATGAGTGTCTGATGCGATAATGTCCACCCTGCCCTCGTCAATCAGCTTTTCAGAATAATAAAGTGCCGTGCGCCCAAAAGCACCAACAATCGAGTCGGCAGTAAGCTGGATCAGGCAGCCCATTGCATTCAGCCTCTCGATAACGTCGTAATTCGTTTTGATCCAGGTCAAACGCTCAGGATGAGTAAGAATCGGGATGAAACCGGCGTTTATGAGGCGCAGAACAAGATCCTCCATTCGTGGAGGTAGAACATGATGCGGCGGTTCGAACAGAAAATAGCGGGACCTGTTTAAAGTTGGCACACTGCCGGCCGCCAATCGGTCCGGAAGATCTGGCGCTATGTGAACGTCGGCGCCGATGTAAAGAGCAAGTGGTATGGCGGCGCGGCGCAGCGCCTGGTGCAGCTCTTGAACTGCTCGAACGATGTTCGACGTTCCGTTTTCGTATACGCCGGGTGTCACGTGCGGCGTGCACGCCATGTGGGTCGTTCCGTCGGCCACCGCCAGTCGAGCCATTTCCAGCGATTCGGCAAGACTGGGCGAGCCGTCGTCGAGGCCGGGCAAGATATGGGAATGCAGATCGATCATAGGCGTTTGTGACTGCAACGAAGCAACGTGGCGACGTCATCCCCAAAAAGTATAAATGCGTCACCCGCAAAACGGCGAATGACGCATTTGTCAAGTTCACGCGATACGATGGATGCCAGGTCCCAGCTACTGACGGACAGAGTTGTCGTCATCATGCGGGCCGATGATCAGCGCCGCACCGGCGGCAAAAGCGGCGCCTGATGTTTCGAGCGCTAGACACATGCTGCCCTCCGCAGGATTGATCTTGACCGTCGCGTTGGTCGTATCCGAAACTTGCACCAACACGCAGCAGCAAAAGATTGCGATTCAACAAATTTGCCTGGATAGACCGGCACTTCGCCCCTCATCCCGGCGTGTTCGCCAGCCTCGCCTTGGCTTACGCGATCCGACCGATGCGGCAGTCGCGATACCAGCATACACGCCAGGGTCGCTCTATCGCCAACAACAGACACAGCAGAAGCGCCACACGCCTCTGCTGCCGTTGCCTTATTTAACTACGCCGTCAACTTAGTCGCTAACGGCGTGGCCGTGATCTTTGTCCGCCGTTGCAGCTAGAACACCAGCCCCAAGAGCCATGCCGCCAAAAATGAAGAGCGGCGTGTTGTTGTTTGTGTTAGGATTGCCCGTCTGGGCGGTCTTCTCAGAACCCAGGACATTGAGGCAAATCTTATTCTCGACCCGCGAGATATCAAGCGTCGAATTCGCCGGAACGCTCAGATTGCAGCCACCGACCTGAACCGAAGCCGAGCCCTTGGCGCCAACCACGACACGACTGCCGAAATCCAGCGCGCCGCCCGCTTGCGCCGGGCCGTAGCCAGCCACCTGCGAGACCATTACGTCGCCATTGACGCGGCCGAGCGATCCAATCGGATTTACGCCGTTATAGGCGGTTGCACAGGTGCACGACCCGTCCTGCGCGAAAGACGACACCGGGGCGAAGCCGGCCAACACAACAACTCCGGCCAACGCACTTTTCAAAACTAGGTTCATCCGCATCAATCCTTCTGTCCCACGTTACCTGAGGCCCACCCAACCATCAAGCTACTCATCAGCGCGTAACAGCTTTTTGCGCCAATTCCAACCCACTTCCCATATGCGAGATAATTTTTGGTTTCGGTGTGGTTGATTAAACACACCATTAGAATATCGAATCGTATCGTCTTTACAGTCGGCCGCAAGAGCGGGTTGCCAGAAGCCGCAACTAGCGTTCATTGTCGCCCGCCGACATCATCATCGCTCCAACGCTTTGCGTAGGATCTTGCAGTCGACCACGGCCTGATATTATGCGCATTCGCGCCGTTGCGCTGAGCCAGAGAGGCAGCATCACGCGCTAGCCCGAGATCAACAGCCGCGCCTGCTGTCGCTGAGAACTGGTAAGCGAGGTGAGTGAGGAAGCCGGTTGAATTCACCCGACCACGCTCGATGCCAGTTGCACTGAAACCTAGCATACCGTCAACGCTGGAGAATATACCGTTGGCGCTGCCGCTCGTGCCTCGGTAGAAGAAGGATGGTGTACCAGCGGTTGTTGTTGACCAGCCGCGCACGCTTCCTGTTTTGGAAATCGTCAGCATGCTTACGCTGCCAATTTGGAAATCAGCGAGCCGCGAACCGGCGGCACTCGCCCTATCTGTCACATTGACCTTGAGGGCGGTGAAGGTTGTGGCGATGTTGTTCCAGACGATCGCCGGCAGGTGAATAGTTGCCAGATCCTTATCGCCTACCACTCAGTCGCAGTGAACTTCTGCCCGGTCGTGGCCCCGAGGATCGAGATGGCAAAAACAGTCTCGACATTAAACATGGAATTGGTCGGACCTTGTAGGACCCGGCGCCATCGACTGCAGCGGTGCCGCCGGTCTCATTGATCCAGAGATCGCCGGCGGAAATGTTCTGGCCGTTGAGGCCGCGGCGATCTGGATTGGCCGCAGCGAGCGCCTGTGCGGTGCCGCCGGTGGTGATGGCTCCAGAGCGGTTCGTTCCACTGCTAAGGGTCATGACTGCGTCCCCTGTGTTGCGCCGCGAGATCAGACGACCGCTTTCCAGTCGGTGTTGGTCAGGCTGGTCGAGATGTAGAAGACGGCAGCGGCGGTATCGAAATGCCACTTGCCGATGAAGGTTGGCGTCACCACGCCCGACGGCGATGCGGCACTCGTCGAGTAGGTCATGTGATCCTTGATGTCCTTGCCATCGACATGCCAAGGCGAGCCGAAGATGGTGTCATGGTTGGATTCACATGGGCATTGCGTATCTCCTGGTTGGTCCGCCCTTGCGAGCAGGTTGTTAAGACTCGCGCGGATAGATTGAAATTCATCAGCGGATAGTGTGGAGTGCCCGCCGTTTGGAATGGCTGGGGGTCAGATGAAATTTCGAGCCGATATCAACGGCCTGCGAGCCGTCGCCGTCTTGCCTGTCGTCCTGTACCACGCGGGTTTTTCATGGATCAGCGGCGGCTTTGTCGGGGTCGATATCTTCTTCGTCATTTCCGGGTTTCTGATCACCTCGGACATCATCGACCGGATCGACAAAGGCGAATTTTCCCTCGTAGAGTTCTACCATCGGCGCGTTCGGCGTATTTTCCCGGCGCTGTTCGCGATGCTGGCGGCCTGCTTTGTCATGGCGTGGCTCGTGCTGCCGCCCGGCGAACTGATCGCCTTTGCAAAGAGCGCGATCGCCGCGGCGTTTTCAGCCGCGAACCTCTATTTCTACCGCAACACCGACTACTTCACCGAAGCCGCCACGTCGCTGCCGCTGCTGCACACATGGTCACTAGCGGTCGAGGAGCAGTTCTATCTGCTATGGCCGCTTGCGCTCATGGCCCTGATGCGCTGGCTGCGGCCATGGTCCTTGATCATCGTCGCTGGGCTGTGCGTCATGTCGATCGACATTGCCCAGCGCTTGCTCCCGATCAGTCAGCCATTCGTGTTCTACATGCTGCCGACGCGAGCTTGGGAACTGCTCATTGGCGGCCTGCTCGCGCTGCCTGCGGTGCGCGCTGTGAATATCGGCCATGGGGCGGCAGAGTTCCTATCCGCCTGCGGTCTGGCGCTCATCATCGCTTCGTTGTTCCTGATCAACGATGACACGCCATTTCCCGGCCTGCATGCGCTGCCGCCGTGCCTCGGCGCGGCGCTCATCATCGGCATCCATCGCGAAACGATGGTCTCGAAAGCGTTGTCTATCTGCCCGGCCGCGTTCATCGGCCTGATTTCCTACTCGCTCTACCTCTGGCATTGGCCGCTTTTGGTCTTCGCCGGGATCTACCAGAACCGCGATCTGCTTGTCTCGGAGCGGGTCAGCATCGTCGTTGCCGCGCTGCTGATCTCCACGCTCTCATGGCGCTTTGTCGAGCGCCCGTTCCGCCAGAAGCCGGGAATTAGCACAGCCCTCTGGAAATGGATGGTGCCGGCCGCCGGCGTCACGGTCGCGGCTTGCGGTCTGTCACTGGTCATCATCAAGGGCGTTGGCTTCCCCGGCAGAGGTCCGGATGGCGGGCCATCGGTTCAAGCCGTCAGGGCAGAGAGCGCCAAGTTTCAAGCTTCTTCGTGCCTGGAGCGCGGGGCGCTCATCCCAAACACGAGGGAATGCATCATCGGTAGCGACAATGATGAGGCCCCCACGGTTGTACTGTGGGGCGACTCTCACGCTGCGCATTTGGCTTCTGCCTTGGACGAGGCCGCGAAGGTCGCCGGGATACGTGTACGGCAGATCACGAAAGTCGGATGCGCCCCTCTGCCCGGAATGCGGATGCTTCCACCAAGCCCGATGCGGGCGGATTGCCCGGCTTTCAACTCGGCTGCGCTACAGTCAATTCTTGAAGATCCTCACGTCTCGCTTGTGATCATGGCCGGCCGCTGGAACACCTATTCGCGCCAAGGCAAAAGCCTGGTTTCGAAGGATGGAGAATGGCCGTCTGATGAGACGTCTAAGGCCAACTTTACATCCTCGATAAAGGATACCGCCAGCAAACTCGCGGCCCACGAGATCAAAACCGCAGTCGTTGGACCAGCGCCGGAACCGCCGACGGACGTTCTGACTTGTCTGATCCGCGCCAACTTCTTGAAGGAAGACGATGCGCCCTGCTCAAGGATGCCTGCCGCCCAGCATTGGCGGAACAATCAGGTCTTGGCCGCCCTGCTCCCGCCGAATGTCGAGTTCATCCCAATCATTCCAGCCCTGTGCAAACCGGGAGAATGCCCGCTCAAAGTCGGCGACGATATCCTTTACCTCGATGCGACCCATCTTTCGCGGGCCGGCGGGCATATTCTGGCCCCGCTTTTCGCAAAGGCTTTTTCGCCTGCGGCCGGCAATCTCGCCGCCAAGTAGCCTATGGTTTGGCGACTTCGACGCGCAACGTGCCGCTGGCGAGATCGAGCGGGTTGCCCCGACATCATCGCGGAAAATAATACTCGACCGTATCGGCCGCGCTGACGTAGGCGTAGAGTGAGACGCCGGCCTGCGCCTGGCTGAATGATGCCCGCACGAAATCGCCGAGGACCGCGCCAGTGACGGCAGTGGTGGCTGCCGTGCAGGCGCCCAACGCGATGCTTGCCGGATCGACCGTGGCAGACGCGCGCGCAGCTTGCGCGAGGGGTTTATCTGCCGCCAGAACCCGCCGACATTGATAAAATCCAACACGTCGCCAGAGACGCAAACCTTGTCGACGTTGTCGAGCAGGTGGAATCGCCAGCGCCGCCGACCTGGTTCCGGATCGTCGTGAAGGCGTCGTTTGATGATGAGGGTGAGCTGCTGCCCGTCGATCAGCGCGACGGTGCTGGTTATGTTGGTCACGGAGGTTGCGATGGTGTTCGCGGTTCGCAATACATTGATCGGCGTCGGCATCGCGTAGGTAGCCGCATTCGCAGTTGGCGCTCCCGGCGTTGCCGCCACAAAGCCGGCCTCACGCCCCACTTCAGGCGGGAGATTTGCAAATCCTGTTTGCCGAGATTACCGCCGCGAACCTGTAAGATCCGTATGTCGGTAAGCAGCGAAGATGTCGTATTATAGAAGTCCGGGAACGCCCCTGTCGTCGTAGTGGAGTTGTTGTCAACGAGGAACGAACCGCCGGTACCTTGAATATAAGAATTGCCGCTGCGGGTCGCCCCCTTGATTGTAAACGGGTGTTGTCACGTATTCAGACGTTGCACCCGGTTCCGCTCAAGATCTCGATTGCTGTGACAAAGGTTCCAGTAGCGCGGGCGACGCCAGATTTTTCAATAGCAAGCTGCCCGGAGCTTTCGATGGCGATTGCCGCGTGGCCAAAGTCTTCGGCATTGCCGCCAAGAATATGAACCTGGAAGACTGCAGTTGTGCCGGTAACAAAAGGATCGCCACCAAGCGAAAATATAATTTTTACCTGTAATTTATCACAGGCAAGACACTCAATGACCGCGGCGTGACCGCCGATACGGAAGCCGGCTTCACCTGCGCCGCAGTTGTAGGCATAGCAGTTTTCCAGGGCCGTACTGTTTCCGCCAGCAAGTAGGATACTGTCGCCGCCTGTGGAGCTGAAAGAACAGCCAGACCACTTCGTTGCAAAGTGGAGATTTGCTATCCAGCCGGCCTTCTTCCATTCGAGGCAAGAACTACGAGCCTGGCGCGCAAGACTTGTAGGTCGAGCCCGCCTGCGCGGGCTGCCCGCACAGAATGCCCGCCTCGACGAGCTTTGCAGCCAGATCCGTGCCGTCGGAGGTGAGGCACTGCACGACGACGGCGTCACGGAATTTCGGCGCGACATTGCCGTCGCACGGTGTCCCCAAGCCTACGGGTTTGCATGTCAATGCGAGTCCTTGATAGTCCCGGCGCATGGACTCGGTGACCATGACTCGCATTGACGGGGGCTTGGCAAATGTGACGCCGCACAGCACGATCTTGCGGCTGGCGACCCGCAGATCGTCGATAGATTGGACAGTAAGCTTGCCATCGAAGGATGTGAGAGCTGCCGCCGGCTTCGGCGCCTGTGCACGAATATTCGTTCCCTTGTTGATGGCGATGAAAAGAAAGCCGCCCGCAAACGCCAACGTTATGAACGCAAGTACGGCCACCTTCCCGATCGACAATTCATCACACTCCCAATTCAACAATCAACGCGCGGCGGATTTGGTCTTTTCAAACAAGGCAAGCAGTGCTGCCGCATAATCCCGTCGGCGGACCTGTTGCCGGCCTTGCTGCACGGTGACACTGTCGCGGACAATAGTCGGCTGCCGCCCGATTTCAAGGAGACGCTGCGCAAGGATTTCGGCGTTGTCCGGCGGGAAGAACAGCGCGTCCGGAGCCTGCTCGCGATGCAGCAGGATGTCGGACAGCAACATGGGCGCGCCCAGCGATTTCGCCTCTTCAACGGTGGTCGACCACCCCTCGAAATGGGACGGGTTTATCAGACAGTCCGTTGCACCTGTTAGGGCGACGACGTCGTCATAGGGGATCAATCCGAGGTGTCGAAAATGGCTCTCAACCCGATACGTTTGCGCCAGGCCCATCAGACGCTTGAACAAGGTCGGATCGCGTGGGTCGGTCGTGCGCCCCGTGAGGACTATCGGTGGCACGGAACCCAATGCCCCAAGCCGGTCTATATGCCTTAACGCCTCGACGACCAGCCCGTGATTCTTGTGCATCCAAAACTGGTTAGGCAGGAAAAAGAAGCGCTTGGGCAGATCGTGCGCCCGGCGTGCAGCTTCGGTGCGCGCCATGACGGCGCCTGGATCGAGATCGATGGCGAAGCGCACCACGGCGGTCTTGCCGCGCGAGGCTGGATAGAATGTTTCGCAGTCGGCGAGCGCGTCCTCGCTCGAGAGCATTATCGTGCGATTGCCGGACGTCTGCAGACGGAAGCCGAGATCTCTGCGCCACCAGGCGCGACGCGGAAAGAGATGCGGCAGGCGACGGTGCTGAAAGTCAGGTATCCAGGAAATGACGGGCAGCGGAAACCGATTGCCGAACCACTGAGCGACTTCAAAGACAACATCGATGTCTTGTGCAACGACAATATCCGCGAATGCGCGATCACTTCCGGCGGCAAGCGCGATCAGCCCTCGCTTGCCGAGCCCGGCGCCAGTGACCCGGTCGTCGACGATAGCCGGCGCGGCCAACATATGATCGAAGGACGCGCCAACAGTTGAATGCTGCTCAGGTGTGAGAAACAGCTTCGCCTGAACCTTACCGCCCAACTCGGAGGCGATGACGCTCAACATGTTGCGCAGATAGGACTCGCCGCCTGACCAGGATCCGCGGCCAATGAGCGTGAAGCCAACGGTAATCAAGGCGCGGCGCGTCGCAGACGGCCGACCGGTTCGGCGAGAATTTCAGCACGATACCAATCGACATAGCCGGCAATGCCCCTGCTGAGCGGCACCTGCAACTGGAGCCCGTCCGGGACGCCGGAGGGACCGGAGATCAGATTGACAGGGTCGCCCGGCCGGGATTCTCCCGAAAACGCGAGGCGATGCTTTCCGCCCCAGGCTTCCAAGACCATCCCGGCAATCGTGCTGACGGACGCGGCGGCTCCGGCACCGCCATTATAGACCGCGAAGCTTGCTGCATTGGCGGGCAAGACGCGATGGATCAATCGCACGACATCCGAGACATGGTGCCAATCCCGCATTTCCGCTCCGGTGCCACCAAGCACAATGTCGGTTTTGCCTGCCGCGAGCCTGCCGCAGAGATCCCAGAGAAGTTGCTTGCGCAGCCCTTCGCCATAGACGGAGAAAAGCCGTGCCACCGAGACCGGCTGCCCGTATGCCGCGCAGTATGACCGGCCGAGTTCCTCCACCATTAGCTTGTGATAGCCATAAGGGGAATAGGGATCGAGCGCGGCGTCGACCCCGATCGGGCCGAAATGGCCGCCGCCATAAACGGCGGCGGAGGATGCCAGAACGACGGAGGAATCCGGTGCGTGGCGACGCAGGAAATCGAGGACACAAGCCGTGGAACCGACGCTTTGTTCAAAGTCCTTCAGCGGCTCGGCAATCGACCGGCCTACCGTAGAGCCGCCTGCCAGGTGATATACGGCTGCCGGGCGACCATATGCGGCCAGAGCCGCGCCCATCGTTTCCGCGGTCACGCCGCCGGGAAAGAAAGCACCGCCGGTCGCCACGGCGAAGCCAGGCGCTTCGCTTCGGCCGAAGCCGAGCACAAGGTCGCCTTGCTGGGCAAGAAATCGCGACAGGTGCAGGCCGATGAAGCCACCGGCTCCAGTCACCCAGACAGGCTTCGCCTCGTTCAGCTGCGTCACCAAATCAGCCCTTCCCTTGCTTATGGCAAAGGAAAGAGACCAGGCGCCCGGGCCGGCGGTCCAGCAGTGCTGCTGCTCCGGCAACGGCACTGAAGGGCAGCGGGGACAAGGCCAGGCGGACGAGCCCCGACAGCGGACCGAAGACTCCGGCGAGCCGCTCGCGAATTTCGGTTGCTGTCATCGGGTCATAATTCACTACGAGATTGATCCCATCGAATGTTTTGGTCTGGGTTCGGCGAGCTGCTTTATCACTCTCGCGGGATTGCCTGCTACGACGGAGTATGGCGGGACACTTTTGGTGACAACGGCACCGGCTGCGACAACCGACCCATATCCGACTGTCACACCCTTTAGAATGATTGCATTGAACCCGATCCACGCAAAGTCTTCGATAATTACGGGGCTTGAAACCACATTTGACCAGTCTCGAGCCACTCGCCTTGTGTGATTGGTAATATCGTCCCGCCTTTCGTCCACGTATATAGAATGCGAATTATGATCTACAATAGTAACCCCCCACGACATTAGAACATCGTTACCAATTACTACTTTGTTTGCCGCAATTATCTGACTTTTGCCTATAAAACACCTATCTCCTACCGTTATGCTAGCAGAGTCCCGATCAAAATAGAAGCGGCAATACAATGCGTTATCTACACCTATATTCAACCGTTCTGGCACAATACGAAGGGCATTCCGTATGCGAACCTTGTTGTGCCGCTTAAGAACAATAATCTTTAGAATGGAGCGCAAAAATCTCAGCACGGCTATCCACCAGTCCAATCCAGAGACGTCTATCACCTCAGATGGGCGTCGATCACGCTTCCGTAAGGACGTTGTCCGAAGCGTCCAGCTACGCTACCGTTTCTCGACTCGTCAAGTTCGGCTTATGAGGGACTCAAACTGTGCAAATTTCGGCCGCGCAAAAATTCGCCGACTGGCGACGCCGGATGCCGGACGCAATGTTTTTCCAGACGGTATTTTGTGTGATGTGCCTTCTGGCTGGGATAGTGCCCGCGACGTCGCAGACGCGCGCACCGTTCAAGCTTTTCGAGGTTCTGTCGTTCGACGGCGATCACCCCGACTTCCGCTCGTTCGGTTTCGACCATCTTACGATCGCAGACCCTCATGTTCTGGGACTAGATGTTCCCGACGCCCGCCAAGTGCAGCAAGCCCTTAAACTGCCGAGGACCAATCAGTATCTCGCCATCGACATCGAGACCTGGCCGTTGATAGGCCCGGATCAAGCTTCGACCATCGCGAAATTCCAAAAGACGCTTGGCGCTTTCAGGAAGGCGGACCCTAGTATCAAGCTTGGCATCTATAATATATTGCCTCTCAGGGATTATTGGAGAGCGATCGGCCATCAGGGCCCTGCTGCACTGGACGAATGGAAGCAGCAAAACAACACCTTCGCGTCCTCCCTCCTCCCTTATGTCGATGAGCTATTTCCCTCATTGTATACATTTTATGGCGACAAGAACGCATGGGTGACCTATGCGGAAGCCAACATCGAGGAAGCACGAAGAATCTCGCAAGGAAAACCGGTCTACTGCTTTCTTTGGCCGCAGTTTCATAAGACCCTGGCCTTTCTGCCGGGCGATTATTGGTATACCGAACTGGAGACCTGCAAAAGGCTGGCTGACGGCATCGTGATCTGGGGTACTATCGGCGGACATTCGTCATACCGGCCGGCGAAATGGGATGAAAATGCGGAGTGGTGGCAAGCTACCTTGAAATTCCTGGGGGAGCATAGCCGAACGCCTTAGCCACAGACTGGCGGTGCTACAGACGCATTCGCTTACAGGGGAATATGGTCTAACCGTTCAGTCTTATCTAGCTCCGCTCAAAACCCCGAATTGGGCATATGAGCGCTCCATCACGCGTCGACGTGCCCGCAAGTCAAATGACCTCATGGCATTGACCCGGAAAATCATTACCGTAACGACAATCCAAAGGAATGCGGCGCCCCAGAGCGACCCGGAGAATTGCGATCCGATGAAGGCTTGCACGGTCAAAAGCGGCAGCAGCACCAAGCGCCTGTCGGCCAGGAACTTTACCGCCACTGCTATCCTCGCGAAAACCAGGACGAATATCGCCATGCCGACAAGCCCCACGGCTTGCAGGATCTCCATGAACATGTTGTGCGGATATGAGAAGAAAGGCAGTTGCGTCCCGTAGCCGAACCATGGGTTCTGCTGAAACAATTCCCACGAATACCCAAACGCTTCCACACGTGCCAGCGTCGAGTTGGTTGCTGCAGTTCCAGTCCCCGTCAAATGAAACTTGTTGAGCAATGGAGTCATGTCCATCGTCGCCAGTACAAATATTGCGGCGGCGAGAAGCAACCACCCCATGGCGATAGTCATGAGCCTGGGGCGGAGCATGGGAAACAAAATGATGCAACAAGCCAGGGCGACAATTGGACCGCGAGCAGCAGCGAGGTATATGGTGAACGCCGATGCCACGGCTACAGCAAAAATTGCGAATTTAAGAATTTTTCCTTGGGGGATTCTTATCAGAGTGTATGAGGCGATAAGCGTAGTCAGACCGGCATGGCCTATGGAAATGGGGTTCAAACGTTCGAGAGAAAGCCGGTCCGAATTGTCGATCAGCACGGCACTCGAACCAGTATACTGAAACCAGACGATACCCGCCACGGTCAACGCCCCGACAGCAAAAATGGCCCAAGCCACGTTGACCTCCAACCATCTGTTCGTCGACAGGGCTAGAAAAGCCGCGGGCACGATCGAAGTAGTCGTGGCGAATACAAGACCTTCCGGCGCCTTGCCTATCCCGGCGTTGGCATCAAGGCCAAGCTTCAACATGTAAAGCCCGACAAAATAAAACAACCATATATTTCCGAAGCGCCAGGCCTTTTGCCGATCCGAAAACAAAAGCGACAGCCCACAGAGGCAAATTACCAGAAGGCGAAAGGCGATCGAAAGTTGTCCATCTTCTCTTGCGGTCAAAGATGAAAGGATCGCGACCAGTGGATAGCCGGCAATCGCCAGGGCAAAGCTCCAAGCCCACAAATCCTTATAGACCGGAACGGGTCTGCTGACATGCATGACGATGACGGCACCTTCGAAACAGCAACATCGATACCATGTCTCTTCCAATCGAGACAATGGGCCGGCGCCAGCCAGCTGATGTGTGGCGCCTAAAGCTCTCGCATCATGGCCGCCGTGTGCCCAAGGCTTATCCGTCGCCATTGAGTGCAAAGCGATCAAATTGTGCGTTATGCCAGTTCGAGAAACCGCTCAAATTGTCTTTGCTTGCTAAATTCCTCACGGATCGCGCGGTGACCGGCTCGGCCGATCTCGTCCCAGCTTCCAGCGTCCAATTGGCTTTCGATTTTTTCAGCTGCGTCATGCGGGTGTTCATAGACCGCGATGGTTTCACCGTCGCGCATAGGGGCGGGGTAAATGCCGGAGTCGGAGACAAGCAGAGTCCCGGCTCCCATGGCTTCGAAACAGCGCATATTGCCACGGTCTGGGCCGGCCATGTCGATCGAGGCGTTGACGACGATCTTGGCCCTTCCGAGCTGTTCGTACATCGCGCGCCCGAATACGGGGGGAGCACTGACTGCGCGGATCGCACTCGGGCGGCGCACCATTCTCAGGGGACCGAACCAGCCGAGGGGCGTTTCGGCGAGCGGTGTATAGCGTGATAGGTCCAAATGGAAGACGACGCGGCGACGGCTGGAAAGACCTGCGACAGCCTCCAAAATCTGCCGCCGACGCTGGTGATGGCGACTGTAGCCGCCGAAGAAGAGGACATCGATGTCTCTGTCGCGATTCGCGGCGACGGTATCGAGTTCCGGATCGTGGGCAGGAAAGAAGTGGGCGGTCCTGGCGCCCTGCTCTTCCCAAATCTTGCGCATTGACGGGAAATTGCAGACGACGAGATCATAACCCGAAAAGTCAATCTTGCCGGGTGCTGCGCGCCAAGCAATCTTTCGCTTCACATGCGCCGGCAGCCGCCGCACGAAAGAGGCGTCGTAACGAAATGGATCAAGATTGTAGAAGATATCCGTCTTGTGATGCTCGATTTGGGCAAGAAGGATATCGGCCAACGACGCATGTTCGCCAAGGCCGTGTTCGAGCGCCCATGCCCGCTGCAGCGATTCGTCGTCCCCATTTGTAAAGAAAGCTTCAGGGTTGCCGGCGTAGACCGGCAACAGGATATGCGCCGCCCCGTAGCGGTCGTTCAAAAACACTTCCTTCTGCTGGTCAAACCCACGAATCCCCGCCACAAGACCAGCGAGTCTGGTGCGATAGCTTGGTGAAATCCCGGAGTTTTGAAAAAGTCGCATGGCTGGTTCCTGTTGGAATTCAGTCGCGGGAGCGCTGATAGTGATTCGTCGGCCAATCAGTTGGCGGCCCATCGAAATAGGGCTCAAGCCCACGGCCCTAGCATACCGGCCGCTGCGCTCGACATCTAATGAGTCCGAATCTCCAAGCTAGTCTTGGCAACAAGCCTGGTATCCATACCAAGCCGCAACCGGCAGTGATCCAATCACTCCCGTCAATATCATGAATTCAAGACTCACACGGTAAAGTGTGCCACGCCGTGGATACCCCTGGCTAAATTTCCTTTGGAAAAATAGGGAACAAATTTGACGCTGAAGAGATCGGCCCAGAGCCGCAGTATCTCCTGCTCACCAAGCCTATGGATGTCATCGAGAAACACGGCGTAATCTTGCGCGAGGCGTGCCTCGATGGCTGGAAGTGCGGGATAGCGCGCCAGTTCAAATCCCTTCTTGTAGGCAGGCGGACCATCGACGACCACACAATCAACAGACAGGTTCTGCACGGCCGTTTCGACGACCGTTTGATCGTACCATTGCAGGCCATTTTTACTCAAAGTGCAAGGCCCCATCGGCGCGTGAATGACTGAGGCGAATTCGGATAGATTAAACGCTGCGAGGCGATTCTCGACGAAGGTTGCCCATTCCGCGTCGCTCTCGAAGCTGACAATCCGACCACCAAGCCGTGACAGGATCTGGGCGATATAGATCGTGGAAATACCACTTCCGAATTCCACGATTGTCTTGCGGGAGTTGATTTCGATTTCGTTGAGCACGACCTGCAGGGCTGAAGGAAGCAGGGACGCATCCGACCACGGCAAGTATGGCAGGCCGAGCCGGGATAGTTCTACCGCGGCTCGCGTATCATTGGAAACTTGCGCAAAGCGGTTCCACTTTGTCGCCATCCTGTTAAGCACCGTCATGCGCTCAAAACTCCGCTCTGCATCTGCAATTGAAATATCGCCGTCAAGGACGCTTGCCGCCCATGCGCATCGAAGGCCACGTGATCCCGCCGTTAGAACGGCCGGTCAGGCATAGGCGCCTCGTCTTACATAGTTCAAGAACTCTCTGGGCGCGCGCCACGGCATAAAGATGGAGCGCGACATCATTAGGAAAATCGGCCGCGTTCGGCGCAGGATGGACAAGGCAAGGTAGGTGGCCATGGCATATGAAACGAGCGTCGCAAGCGCGGCACCAATACTCCCATAGTGGGGAATGAGAAGGAAATTAAAGGCCACATTCGTAAGCGCACCGAGGCCTTCGGTTAACATGAAGAACGTCGCGCCACCTCCGATGATCGTCCATCTCGTGAATGCGATGCGCATGAACAAGAAGGGCGCGGACAGGACATGGACCATCAACACCGGAACCGATGCATTGTATTCAACGCCGAAAAGAAACCGGATAAGCGGCCCGCCGAGCAAGAACATCGTGGCGATCATGCCAAGCCCCGCGAGCCACAAGACATCGAAAACGGACTGAAGCCGCTTTTCAAACAAATCCTGATTGGTTTTTGCGGACTCGATCAGCTTGGGAAACACACTAGCGACCAATGCGGCCGGCGCGAAGTATGCCGCCTCGGAAAGGGTAGCCGCCACCGCATAGGTGCCAACTTCTGCCGGCCCTGCCTGCCAGCGAAGCATGATCATATCGATTTTCAGATAAATGAGCGCAAATATCGACCCAAGAAAAAGCATCCAGCTCTCGGAAAGCAGTTCCCTTGCCAAGGTCGGAGAGAACCGCCAGGAGGACAAGGGGGGGCCTTTCTGCTGCTTGTAGAAGCGGAACGAAAGCATGGCCGCTATCAACATCTGGACCACATTTGCAGCGGCGAACGCCATCACCGCGGCCCCGATCCATACAAGCCCGAGTTTTCCCAGGCCAACCAATAACGCCGATACGCTGGAGGAAATGGCACTGTATCGGGCCTGGACACGCGAGTGAAACCAGAGCCCGAGGAACCCTGTGAGCGACGCCATGGGGATGAAGGCCGCGGCCAAAAACAACATGGCACGCTCCGTCGAGTTCACACTGACAGACAGCGCATAGACGACCATGCCCGCGGCTCCCAGCAAATGCCCGGAGAACTTAAGGGCGAAGACTGTGCCGAGAACACGTGGCACGTCGTCAGGGCGATTGACGATTTCTCGAATGACCAGCCCGTCGAGCCCAAGTTGTCCGACAACCGCAAACAGCAGTGCCGTTGAGAAGCAATAGGACAGCAATCCAAATTCGCTCGGCCCGAGATAACGGGCCACAGCGGCCACCACCAAAAGCCCTATCAGACTCACTAGCAGCCTGTCGGAAATCAACCAGAGCGAGTTTGAAACATACTTCCAGTACCGTCTAACCAGACTTGAAAACGTCTGGGCGGCTGTAAAGCTCTTACGCACGATGAGATTCAAGCATCGTGACGAGTTTGTCATGCTTGGTCGGGGAAGACCCAATTGTCGCTTTTTGAGTTAACATTCTTCAGCCTTTGCGACAACGAGCGATTGGTGCAACCGCCATGTAGGCGATTTGTACGAGAAGGATCAAAACCTGCGCGCCACCGGCCATGGTCCCACCGGATGCTTTGCGTCTCCTGAGATCGCGCGTCAGATGCTCACTGCTCAGCAGAGAGCCTTTCGACGTATCGGGATGATCGGACAGAGCTTTCGTCACAATGACATTCCATGGCACTCTTTTCGGTTGGTCACAGCATCTCGGTTGGTCACAGCCTCGATTACCGGCTGCCGAACAGTCATTTGTTGACAAGGCCATCAGTTTACCGGACTTTTTACACTTTCCCGTTGCGTTGACTTGCCGTCCAAACGCTCCCGATAAAGTTCAATATGCCGTTCTACAGCGCTAGCGAGCGAATACCTCTCAACAACGTCCGCGCGCGCGCGCTCCCCCATTTCGGCAAGGGCGCTTCGCGGAAATGCGCAAGCCTGTCTTACGGCATCCAAGAACTTGGCATGGTCTCCATTTGGTACCAGCCACCCCGTTTCGCCGTTTCGGATCATGTCCACCGCCGGCGTGCCATCATAGGCGATTACAGGCGTGCCCGACGCCATCGCCTCGACTGTCACTTTGCCGAAAGACTCTTGCAAGGACGTCATAAGATAGAGGTCCGCAGCCGCATATACCCTGTTGAGCTTGACATCATCGTCCAATAGCCCGAATTGCGTGCAATTGTCCGGCGCCGGGGAGACAAGCTGCTCGATATTTCCTCCAAAGATCGCAAAATGCACGCGTGGATCTCCACGATAGGCCTCGAACAAAGCGGCAAGCGTCGCGCTGCCTTTGCGCGGATTGGCCAGATTAAGCGCTCCAGCGGCCAGAATAATTCTGTCGTCCGGAAGCCGCAGTGCCGCCCGAGCCTCCGCCTTGGCAATTGGGACGAAGCGATCCAGCATCACAGAATTCGAAATGACACGGATATCGTGCCCCTTCAGAACGGTGCTGGACCGCGCCTTCTCGGCGATGCTGTTGCTAATAGCAACGAATGTAATGTTCTTGCCGATATGTGCCGCCTTGAAGGCTAGATCGTGCGGCGTAATGTCGTCATCTGGAGCGCCGTCGAGTTCTGGGCAACAGCCGCAAGTGGCACTAAAGCGTTCGCACTGGCCCGAGAAATGGCAGCCCCCGGTGAACGGCCACATGTCGCGTAGCGTCCATACGACAGGGCGCGTCTCCGCCTGGAGCGCACGCCAAAGCGGCGGCCCAATCGTCGTTGCTCCGACGAACTGGATGTGTATCAGATCCGCCTCCCGGTAAGTGGGCCATTTGTGGAGGCTGAGGCCATGAGCGATGGGTTGAAAGTTCGGCGGCAGAGGTCCGAACCGGCGCTTGATCTGCCACCGCCCAAGGCGATTTCGCAGGCTGACGGGAAGCCGCGCGAAAAATGAAGATGCTTCGGCTTTGAGACCTGATGGCAGATTGGATTCGACACGACCAATAATGCGCGTGTCTATACCGCGCCCGAGAAGGGCTTCGTGCAATGCGCGTATGCCCCTGCCGGCTCCCGAATGAAGGGGGCAACCGACGATTTGAACGACTTTCACTGGGCAGCCTCGCCGGTAGTGCCGTGGCCATCCTGGAAGAAGAGCGCATCGATCTGATTAAGCCGATGGGTTTGCGGGTTGCGGAATCCGGTCCAGATGTCCCACAGGCCGAAACCCTGCTCGGCCATCCACTGCTGTACCGCGATCCCCGAAGGTTGCCCGGCATAAAGATCGACCAGTGAAAGCTCGACGAGAACGCCCTGGATGTACGGCAGGATTGTGCTCGCGCCTGCAAGAACCAGGGCCTCGCTGCCTTGCACATCCATCTTCAAGAGGACATTGCGACCGGTCAGATCAAGGTTGGGCCAAAGCGTGTCAAGTCTCTGGATTTCGACCTCGATCTGCTTGTCCACCTTGACCTGCGGGGCCGCCTCGACGAAGCCTCCAAGCGGCTCGAGCAGCGAGCTACTGGCAGAGCCCTGTGTGACATAAAAGGTCGCTTTGCCCGCTTTGTCGCCTAACGCCAAACGCGGCGCGACAGACCACCGGCCCCCGAACGCCGCGGCCGCTTCAATCAAGAGCGCGTGCTCGTCAGGCAGCGGCTCGAACGAGAGGATGCGCCCCTCAAACCCGTTCTTGAAAAGTTGCTGGGCGAATTGCCCCCGATTGGCGCCTACGTCGAGAACCGTATCGATCCTGTGCATGCGCAGGAAATGAATGAAACGAAGGTCATCGCGCGAATTCAGCCCGTTCAGCCGGATATCCAGGCCAAACCGTCGGCCAACGTCGCGTAGAGCCTGTTTAGTCTGCGGACCCATGATATTCCATCTTTTAAGCTCGGGATTTCTTGTTTCTGCCATTACCGGCGCGGTTCGGCATTCCCGCCAGTTGCTTCGGCAAAGCACCGTCACGATCTGCAAATGCGGCACGCAAACGTGCCACCGATTGGTCCCGGCATGTCATTGCCATACAGTCGGGCTGCGGCGGCGCATCCGCTTCGCCGATTTCCATGAGAACCGCCGCGCCTTCGTCAATATCATCGAATGCGCAACGGTGAACCGGATAGTTGAGATGCGATGCAATGCTGTCAATGTACGATCCCCGCCGGACAATGACTTGTTTGCCAAGCTGCATGGCGCGGCCGAACAGCCCGGAAGAGGAATCATAGGACGGGTCGTAGCAGGCCCATAGGCACGTAGCGCACAGCTTCGCAGACAAAACCTCGTCATCAGTCAGATAGCGGTCGATCACCAGGCCGCCAGCCTCGCTCACTAGCTCTGCGAACCGCTTCTGATCTTCCGGGACTTTGCCGGCGACGACAATCATCAGCCGGTCGGTGATGGCAGGCTTAGCTTGCAAGATTTTGGCCAGGAACGGAAAACCTTTCATGACGGACGGTCCGCCAAGAAACAAGAGGATGGGGCGACCTTGGGCCTTCCGTTTCACGTCCTGCGCAAGTGCGCTGTCAGGCCAATCGGCGTTCTCGATCCTACTGTCCAAATCCCAAAACTGCGGATCGTAAATCCAGTCGTCCGCCACGCTCGCGAAGCGTTGATCGAGATAAAAGGGCAGGATCGAGAGCAAGGTCACACCGCGTAGCCGCTTGAGCAAGCGAAAGGCGTGGCGCCGTACCACGGAATAAAACCCCGGGGTGAAGCAGCGTCGCGGGCTCATGAAAACCGCGACTGTGTCGCGACTGAGGACGGCGCGCAAAATGGCTACGCCAAAAAAGAACGCAATGTCGTCCTCAAGCGTGGCAAACAGCACTGCGTCCGCGGCCAAAAGCGTCCTCAATGTCGAAATGCCGCGGGGTTCGATCAGCCGCGTGAGCCCCGTTATACCAGATAACGTCTCAACATAGGATTCGCGGTGCCCACCGGGCGAGCCCACGGTTACGAAGCCACGCGCAACGATTTCGTCCGCGGAGGTTGGGAGACTTGATCTCACTTTGGTCTTGAATATCTGCTGCCGGGCCGGATCGGTGGAACCGTAGCATGGTCCAGCATCCAGCCATATGACATCCGTCGCAATCTGCCGAGTTCGCTCTGCTGCGCGGCATAAATTCCTACGATCGTGCAGAACGTCATCCAAAGGCCGGAGTGGCCCAAAATGGCACCGGAGAACATGGCTTGTCCGAGTTCCTTGAAGAAGGTTATGGCCCCAAAAGGCGATGATCGAAGTGTGGTCGTCCCGACGACACCGAAAAGGCCGAGAAAATTGCCGGAGTCAAGTGCCCGAACAGGAAGATCGCGCCGACGAACCCGGTGGCCATCGGCGCTTCCAGGATTACGTTGTGAGGAACAGTGGCAAAGCGCTATTTCGAACATCAGCCGGCCGAAGATTGCAGGCGCCTCAAGCGCGCTCTGATCTGCAAACTTGTCAGTCGAGTTCACTGTCATACCGAAATGAGTCAACGAATATCCCCTATCCGGCCGCCTTAAAGTCGATGGTCGAGACCAGACCGTTCCGGAAAGCTGCGTTGAAGGTCAAATTTCTCGTCCCAGATCGCCGGCATGCCACCGAGATAGACTGCCCACATCGAAAACGTCGAGCGGGAAGCGATCACCACGCGCGCCCGTGATAGGTTATGCATCGCGGTGAGTGCATTGCCGCTCGGATCAATCGTAAGATCCTGTATACCCAATTCGCGATTGACGAAGTCCACGTTGCCATCCGTGAAAAGCGTAATTCGCGGCGTCGCAGTGCCAAGGAGCCGCCGTGCTTCTGCGAGTGCGGCGCGATACCAATCGAAGGGCAACCGGATATTATTGCCCCCGGGAGCGCTACCAGACTGCGCGAAATCACCGAGCCGGATGTGGAGCCCGATGTCATAGGCGTCGTTAATGACTCCGACGCTGCGGACCGTATCCTCGAGCCAGGCCGACACGATTTCGCTATGGCCGGTAAGGTCGTGGAAATAACGCTTTAGGCCTGAATAGCGCACCGCAACGCCGATCTCGCCACGATAGTCATCTTCGTCGACCTTCGGATACCACTGAGCGTGCGCCCAATCGCGCCACTCAGCACCCGTGCGGCCGCGTATCACGCTGCCGTAAGTTCGCGTGTCCCGCTCGCGGCGAAGGAACGTTCCTAACTTGAGCTGTCTCAGAGTCGGATGAACGAAGACACCGCCGCGAACCTTCTGCCCGATCAAGGCGCGCGCGATCGGAAAGAGAAGATTGCCCAGCCCGGGCCCTGGTGAGCGGATGACCCCTACATCCCACCGGCTAAGAACCGGCAGATGCCACGGGCCTCCTCTGGTCAGTTCGTCGTTGGATGCCAATCTAGCCAAGCTTTCGGACGGCCAAAAACTGATCATTAAGCACGGAAAGTCTCCATTGTGTTTCCGGCAGCAGGATTTCCAGCTTTTGGATCACTTCCGACTTCCTTGGCCATCCCGGCTCGACGCCGAAGAGTCGGAAATCATCGACCACAACCGCAACGAAATTTGAAATGAAGGGGGCGATGAGATCGAGCTCCTTCAGCACCGGCTCTGGCTCGTCGCCCTGTCCCGTTTCGCCACCGCTGAAGTGCCCATCCAGAAAGATAAGCGCCTTGTTCACCCGCGCGGCTATTTCAGGCAGCAGCTTGGCGCCGTCGCCGAGCAGCAATTCCACATTTTTCCGTCCTGCACAGCGCTTGCTGGCTTGAAGGTATAGTGCTTCGTCAATTTCGACAGAGATCACCTTCTCAAACAGGTGAGACATTCGCTTTGTCGTGACACCTTTGTAGGAACCGATTTCCACTGCAGTCATGGCGCCAGTCATGTCTCTGCAGGTTTTCATATTGTGCAACTTCGTCAGCGAATGCGGGACAAACGGTCGGTTGCGCAGTTTCGCAATGAGGTCGAGGGCATAGCCTCCGATCGGCTCCAAAATGCTCTTCGGGTCATTCATCGTCAGGCTTCTGCCACTTGGGAATGTTGTTGATACATGATCGTCAAAAGATCGCGGCGACTCGATCCATATACGCGTCGGCGATTGTCCGCTAGGCGTCTCGCCCGATTCCAATCAAGCGCTGGACGATCAAGGAACGGACCTTCAACCACGGCTCGCTTGCCTTCAAACAAGGGGACCGCTGTTTCGCTGCGCTTTGGACAAAAACTGCCCCAGCTTGCGAACAGGCTTGGCAACAAGCGCATAGTCGATTGGTCCGGAGCGCAGCCACTGTCGTCGCGACTGCAGCGCCTCAAAGTTGTGCCCGATATAGGAGCCAAGGCTCCGCGTGCTGGCCCCGCCGACCATCATGTCGACCAAGACGTGGTTGGTGATAACGGCTTTGAATCCATGTAGCTCGACCGCTCTCAGCATCCAATCGTAATCCGATGCCACCTTGAGTCTGAGGTCGAACGTGCCGACGGTCTCCGCCACCTTCCGCCTGACGTAGAACGTCGGATGGGCCGGCATCCAACCGGTGCGAAAACCTTTGGCCGGCTTGGGAGCAGCACGCCACCGGCGCACGACCCGCTTGCTCACATGGTCTTCGACAAAATCCAGGTCGCCATGCACTATATCAGCCTGTTCGAGCCCTTCCGAGATGCGTCCGAGCGCCGTGAGGTCATGAAAGCAATCATCTGAATTCAGCACGCCCACCGCGTCACCGGTATAGAGGCGCAGCCCCTTGTTGAGCGCATCATACATTCCGCTGTCGGGTTCGCTGATCAGCCGGATCTCGTCCTGTGGGTAGGACCTGACTATTGCCAGCGTCTCGTCTGACGATCCGCCATCGACCACCACCAGTTCCTTTTCCGCATAGTTCTGGGCAAAGAAGCTGTCGATCGTATGCTTGATGGTCGCGGCCGAGTTCCGGCAGACCGTCAGAACCGAGACCTTCATGTCAATCCGGTCCGACGCTGCTTACTGGGCCGCAACGCGAACGCTATCCTCGTCAAGGCGCCGGTGTTCCGATTCCCGCTTTACCGTCTCAAGGTCGGACTGGACCATTTCCTGGACCATTGTCGCCAGCGACGTTGTTGCCTTCCACCCGAGAACGCGCTCCGCTTTCGAGGCATCGCCGATCAGAAGCTCAACTTCAGTCGGTCTGAAATAGCGCGGATCCACTTCGACCAGAACCGCACCGGATTTCGCGTCGATGCCTTTTTCTTCGATTCCGGAACCAACCCACTGGATTTCGGTCCCGACTTCGTTGAACGCAAGCTCGACAAAGCGGCGGACCGAGTTCTTGACCCCAGTTGCAAGGACATAATCGTCGGGCACCTCATGCTGAAGAATTCTCCACATGCCTTCGACATAGTCGCGGGCATGTCCCCAATCCCGTTCAGCCGACAAATTGCCGAGATAGAGCTTGTCCTGAAGGCCGAGGCTAATTGCGGCAGCCGCGCGCGTGATCTTGCGGGTGACGAAGGTCTCGCCGCGCATCGGGCTCTCGTGGTTGAAAAGGATGCCGTTGGAGGCATGGATGTCGTAGGCTTCGCGGTAATTCACGGTGATCCAATAGGCATAGATCTTTGCCGCCGCATAAGGTGACCGGGGATAAAAGGGGGTCGTCTCCCGTTGCGGTATCTCCTGCACCTTGCCGTAGAGTTCGGACGTCGATGCCTGATAGAAACGCGTCTTTTTTGTCAGGCCAAGCAGCCGAATGGCTTCGAGCAGGCGCAATGTGCCGATCGCGTCCGCGTTCGCCGTATATTCCGCGGTCTCGAAGCTCACCTGGACATGCGATTGTGCGGCGAGATTATAAATCTCGTCTGGCTGCACTTCCTGGACGATGCGGATGAGGTTGGTGGCATCGGTCATGTCGCCATAGTGCAGCGACAGTCTTACGTTCTTTTCATGCGGATCCTGATAGAGATTATCGATGCGACCTGTATTGAACGACGACGACCGCCGCTTGATGCCGTGGACATCATAGCCCTTTGCCAAGAGAAGTTCCGCCAGATAGGCGCCGTCCTGGCCGGTGATGCCGGTAATGAGCGCGGTCTTCCTAGTCATTGTGCTTTCTCCGAGGTCGATACGACGGTATTTTCAACGCTAATCAGCGTAACTTTAGACATTCCAAAATACCCATTTTAAGAAAGCTGGGGTTATCCCCACCCTGCGAAGCTCGTGAGCGGCGGCTTGGCTACGTCGAGTAGCGATCTTTCCCGCCTTGTCAACGCGCGCCAAATCCCGTCAGCATGGTTCGGATGGTACGAAACACGATCAGCACGTCGAGCCAAGGGGAGAAATTCTTGATGTAGTAGAAGTCGTAGTGAAGCTTTTCCAGGACGTCGTCCACGGCTGCAACATGGCCCTGGTTGACTTGCGCCCATCCGGTAATGCCGGGCCGAACGATGTGACGGTAGCGATAGAATGGCAGCTCCGCCTCGTACCATTTCGACAGTACAAGTGCTTCCGGCCGCGGTCCGATCCAACTCATCTCGCCGCGCAGGATGTTGAAGGCCTGCGGCAACTCGTCGATCCTGGACTTTCTCAAGAACTGCCCCAAACGGGTGATGCGTGTATCGCCGGGCTTCGTCATGGCCGCTTCCTTCTCGTCGACAGACGTGTCGCTGAGCTTCATCGTTCGAAACTTGTAGACCTCGTAGGGATGCCCTCGGTAGCCCATTCGCTTCTGTCTAAACAGCGCAGGTCCAGGCGAATCGATCTTTACAGCAATTGCCACGAACAACAGCAATGGCGAGAAAACAACAAGCACAAATAACGCGGAAGCCCAATCTATTGCCTGCTTTATTTTCAGATAGGCCTGGTTTGGGTTCAGGGAACCCAGTGTATTTTCAGAAAGATGCTCTATCTCTACCCTGCCGGTGAGCGATTCGCTGATTTGCTTGACATGGTAGACCGGCGTTCCCGAGAGCGCGCGGTCGGCGATATAGCGCTCCCACTCATCCGAAAGGTCGGCTCGAAGATCGGCCACCACGCCGCTCGCGTGCTCGACAACCGTGTTGGTCGAATGAATCCTGTGCCAGCTCACACCTGGTACACTCTCCAGCCTGTCGACGTCTCCGCCGGGAATTATCGCAAGCCGGTATACATCCAGCCTACGCGTCGCCAGGCTCAAGCCAAAATACCACAATGTCGACTGAATGAAGCTCGCTGCCGCCTGGAACCGGCTGTAGTCGAATCTGAAAAAGAAGATCGTCGCGAACACGAGGCCGTAGGTCAGGGCGAAGGTTGGCAGGATGTAGCCAGCCGCTGCAACGCCCGGGAAATTGCCGATGCGCTTGTAAAACAGATAGCCTGTTGTGTGGGCGATGAATGCTGCGAAGATCGTAACCTGCATGTTCGATTGCCAGATCACTTGTTGATCAACCGACAGGCGTAACAACGCCGGCAGCAGGATAGCGAATGTCAATCCGCCAAGCAGCTGAAAGCGCATCCGGAGCAGGAGATGCCGTTTGTTGGGTAAATGGATGGTGGTGGCGATCAATTTGAATCCCGCGAATCGGGCTCCATGAAAACCTGGACGCTTACTGGACAGGATGCCGCTCTCGGCCGACGCTCGAATAGGCTATGCCTTCCCTCACGACGTCCTCGCCGCGATAGACGTTTCGCAGGTCGACCATCACCGGCGTCGCCATGACTGCACGGAGCCGCTTCAGATCCAGCGACCGAAACGCGTTCCACTCGGTGACAATGACGATCGCGTGCGCGCCGTCGGCCACCGCGTAGGCGCTTTCCCCGAATTCAATGCCCTCTATCATCTTGCGCGCCTGCTCCATGCCGACCGGATCATAGGCCTTGATCGAAGCGCCTGCATCCTGGAGTGCCTGAATGATGGCCAATGAGGGGGCGTCGCGCATGTCGTCGGTGTTCGGCTTGAACGTAAGGCCAAGGATGCCGATGGACTTGCCGCGCACAGAGCCGCCGCAGGCCTCAACCACCTTGCGCGCCATCGCCCGTTTGCGCTGGTCGTTTATCGAGACCGTCGTTTCAATCAGCCGCACCGGGCTTGCCGCGTCCTGCGCGGTCTTGACCAGTGCCAGCGTATCTTTCGGGAAACAGGAGCCGCCATAGCCCGGTCCAGCATGAAGAAACTTTGCACCGATGCGATTGTCCATGCCGATGCCGCGCGCGACGTCCTGCACATCTGCCCCCAACCGCTCGCAGAGATCGGCAATTTCGTTGATGAAGGTGATCTTCATGGCCAGAAATGCGTTGCCGGCATATTTGGTAAGCTCAGCCGTACGCCGGCTCGTATAGAATATCGGCGCGACATTCAACGAGAGTGGACGGTAGATCTCGCCCATGACGGCTTTGGCCCGTTCTGCATCGGTCCCGACAATAATGCGGTCGGGCCGCTTGAAATCCTCGATGGCCGATCCTTCGCGAAGAAATTCGGGATTGGAGACCACCGCAAAATCGGCGGCGGAATTTTGCTCGCGGATGATCCGTTCCACCTCATCTCCGGTACCGACAGGGACGGTCGATTTCGTCACCACGACCGTAAATCCTTTGAGCGCGCGGCCAACTTCGGCGGCCGCATCGTAAACGAAGGACAGATCGGCGTGCCCATCGCCACGCCGTGACGGCGTGCCGACGGCTATGAAGACGACATCCGATTGAGAAACGGCATCGGCCAGATTGTCGTCGAAACGCAAGCGACCTTGCGCGGTATTCGTGGTGACGAGGTCGTCGAGCCCTGGCTCATAGATCGGTATCTTGCCAAGTTTGAGCATGGCAAGCTTTTCCGCATCCCGGTCGACGCAGCAGACCTGATGGCCAAAGTCGGCGAAGCAGGCGCCCGAGACGAGCCCTACATAGCCGGCACCAATCATTGTTATTCGCATAGCGCGTACTCTCATTAGCGCCGACGAGACGATCTCGTCAGACAGCGCCTAGTCCCACCGAAGAACGGCTACCGCACTCCCGGGTGAAAACCCGAGAGCCGATCCTACAACAATTTGCATCGCCTCGCCGCACCTCGATGCTTACGACTATGCGATGGCGACGAGATCCCTGGTATCAAGGTCGACAGGTATCTCGCCATTCATGATCGCAACCAGAACCCGAGCCCTTCCGGCTGGATCGAGCCGGTCAAGGCGACCGATCATTTCCGCGAACGGGCCGGAAAGGATCCGAACCGAAGCACCGGCTGCGAGGCCGCCACTGAAGTCGAGCAGGCCGTGCCTGCCGGTCAACGCAATGAAGCGCTCTACCAGACCGGAGGGGACAGGCAAAGGCCGGTCCCCTTGCATGACGAGGGAGCGCACACCGAACGTTCCGTTGATCGAGCGCCAACGTTGCAGCGCGACGTCAAGGGCGATGAACATATAACCCGGGAAATAAGCTGCGGACCGTGTTTCGAGCCGCCGGGCATGACGCACGGTTTTCTCGCAGCGAGGCACAAAGGGCTCGAATCCCTGGATCCGGAGATGCCGCTCTGCGACATGCTCCTTCCCGGGAAAGACGCTGGCCGCATACCAGCGCGTTGCCGGCGCGGCGGTCGGCTCAGGCGACAGGGCTGTTGCCTTGCTCGTTGTTTTTTCCGCGCTACTCACGTGTCTTCCTTCGGCGGTCGGCGGCATGATCTCAGGTCAACGGTTACGACAGTGTGTGGATACCAGCAAGCAACCAAGCCACTAGAGTCAAGGCGGTTGGGTTAAGAATTTCCTACACATTGTCCAGAAATTTAGCTGTGCCTAAATAATCATCGAGCCGCTTTCTTTTTCAGCTGGCTGAGATGCTATGTCGAGCAATTTATTTCCATGCGTAGGTGCTTGGTTACGCTGGTCGTGACGAATCGCCCGTTGGTTCTGGTACTTAGTCCGTCGACTTGAAGCTAATGTGACGGATGGCGTCGCGCACAAGCCTGCCGCCAGCGACAAAGATCCTGCACGGCCACACCAACTACGGCGAAAAATCACTGTCGCGCAGAACAGGTTATCACCGCTCGACCGGCTTCACGAACGCTTCAACAGCGACCAGACAGCCGGCACCAGGCTCGCGGCCAGCGCAACCTTGATCAGATCACCGACGATAAAGGGCACCACCCCGAACTGCCAGGACTTTTCCGGGCCGATCAACAGCGCCAGCCAAGCAAAGCCCATTGCCATCATGACGATCTCGGCCACCAGCATGGCATTGAAGAGCTTGATAGGATGGCGATCCCAGCCACGGTCGGCAGCCCAGCCGACGATCGCCGCCATGACGACGAAGCCGGCTAGATAACCGCCGGTCGAACCGAGCATGTAAGCGATACCGATGCCCTTTTCGGGCGTGCTCTGGAAGACCGGAAGGCCCAACGCGCCCTCGGCCATGTAGAGAAGCAGCGTGGCGACGCCGAGGCGCATGCCGAAGGCGGCGGCAATCAGCAAGACGGCAAGCGTCTGCATCGAGATATCGACCGGTCCGAGCATGACCTTGGTTTTGGCAGACAAGATCAGCAGCAACGTTCCGGCGATCGCCAGCAAAAGCTGTCCTGCCAGCCGGGCCGCGCCCTTTTCAGGCAAAGCGAGAGAAATGAGCGGACGCATCGTCGTTGCAATTGCCATAGTCTTCCCCGTTCCGGATTGCCGCCGAACGCGGCCTTGCGTTTTCCTATATTGGCTTCCGTGCTATGCGGCAATCGGTTTTGCCCTCGCCCCAAAAAAGGTCGCGACGTTCGCATGGCGCTGAAATTCGACACACGCTTCGATCCGGCCTATGGCCAGGGCGTAGCCGTTGCGCCTAGTATTCAACGCGTCACCGCCAGGAACCCAAGCCCGTTCACCTATCACGGAACCAACAGCTATATCGTCGGGCGCGAGACGCTGGCGGTGATCGATCCCGGACCGGATGACGAGGCACATCTTCGAACACTGCTCGAAGCGATCGGGACCAGGCCGGTCAGCCATATCTTCGTCAGCCACACGCATCGCGACCATTCGCCGCTGGCGGCTCGGTTAAAGCAGCATACCGGTGCGGCGGTTCTGGCGGAAGGCCGGCATCGCCCGGCGCGGCCATTGCGTACCGGCGAGGTCAGTCCGCTCGATGCCAGCGCCGACACCGACTTTGTTCCTGATATCGCGCTGCCGGACGATATGGTGATCGACGGCGACGGCTGGGCGATCCGGACGGTGCTGACGCCCGGCCATACCGCCAATCACGCGGCCTTCGCGCTGGAGGGAACCGGCATCCTTTTCTCGGCCGATCACGTGATGGCGTGGGCAACCACGATCGTCGCGCCGCCGGATGGCGCGATGGCCGAGTACATGACATCGCTCGATCGGCTGATCGAACGTGACGACCGGCTGCTGCTGCCCGGTCATGGTGGGCCGCTGACCGAGCCGCGCAGCTTCATGCGCGGATTGAAAACGCATCGCAAAATGCGCGAACGCGCAATTCTGGAGCGGATCAACAGCGGCGACCGGACAATCAAGGACATGGTGGACGCGATCTATCGAGACACCGACCCGCGCCTGCATGGCGCGGCCGGCCTGTCGGTGCTTGCCCATCTGGAAGACCTGGTGGCGCGCGGCCTGGTCCACACCGATGGCGCGCCGGCTATCGACGGCATCTATTCGCCGGCAAAGTAGTACCCTCCCGACATCATTCCGCCGGCGCCACGCCCACCTGGCCGGCGACTTCCTGGTCGAGTTCGGCAAGGAAATCGGTGATGCGCGCTGCATTGTCGCCAAGATCGTGGCGGCCGTAACGCGAGGCCGAGCGCATATCGACGATGACCGCATCGCCGTCATCGGTCACGCGGATGGCGACATCGGCGGGAAGGCCAAGCAGCAAGCTCTTGGCCAGCGCATCGACCGTCACGTCGCTTTGCCCTGCTGCGTCGGGAAACGGCGCCGTGAGCTGCCAGCCGCGCCGATCGAGCACGGTTTTGACCGCCTCCAGAACGCGATCGAAAGGCAAGGTATAGCTGCGTCCGGTAACAAGCGGATAAGCTTCGATTTGCAGCCGCTGCTCGCCGGGCGTCGGCGGCAAAAGCTCGTTCATAGCCTTTGTCCGGGTAGAAATATCGAGCGCCGGCGGGTCGTCGAAATCCGTCGAGATGTCGCGCAGCGGCGGATAGGTCGCCGCCCAATAGGCCCCGACAGCGTAAGGGATGAGCACCAGAAACGCCAGCAAGGCGCCGGCGGTCAGGTCTTGGCCGCCACGATCACCGAAGTTCCACAATCGCGCGAAGGCAAACCCGGCAAACAAAAGCGCAAACGCGGCCAGCAAGGCGACAATGCCAAGCACCCATAGGAAAGCTTGGGTCTCGACGAGGTCATAGCGATGGCCGATGAGAGCGGTCAGCAGCAGGACTGCCGAAAACGCGCCGGCGCGCCGCGACCAACCGGCAGCCCTCGACGTTTGTCGCTCGGGAATTCTCATTGGTATCCGCGCTGCCCCAACCCGAACACAGGCATAGTGCCTTTCAGCGGCGGCTTGAAGACGCAAAGACGCCGCATCTCCGGTCAATCCGTCGGCAGGTGATAATCCCGGAACTGCTGGCGCAAGGTAATCTTCTGGATCTTGCCGGCAGCGGTGTGTGGGATTTCGCCGACAAAAGCGACGTCGTCCGGCATCCACCACTTCGCCACCTTGCCGTCCATGAAAGCGAGAATATCCGTCTTGGTCGGCTCCCTGCCCGGCTTGCGCACGACCACGAGCAAAGGCCGCTCGCCCCATTTCGAATGCGGAATGCCGATGGCGGCGGCCTCCGCCACATCGGGATGGCCGACCGCGAGGTTCTCGAGCTCGATGGTCGAGATCCATTCGCCGCCCGACTTGATCACGTCCTTGGCGCGGTCGGTGATCTGCATATAGCCTCCGGGGTCGATATGCGCGACGTCACCGGTATCGAACCAGCCGTCTTGATCGAACTGTTCGGATCCGATGCCGCCATAATAGGCGCGCGCGATGGCCGGCCCGCGGACCTTGAGCCGGCCGAAGGTCTTGCCGTCCCATGGCAGTTCGTTGCCGACGTCGTCCGTCACCTTCATTTCGATGCCGAACGGTGTAAAGCCTTGTTTCTGCTGGACGCCGAGGCGGGCCTCGCCCTTCAGCCCGGCGTAATCCGGCTTCAGGGTGCACAGCGTACCGAGCGGCGACATCTCGGTCATGCCCCAGGCGTGGACGACCTGGACATCGTAACGGTCCTGGAACTTCGTCGTGAGCGCGCGTGGACAGGACGAGCCGCCGATGACGACTTTCTGCAGATAGGGCAGTTTCTTGCCGGTCTCTTCCAGATACTGGAGGAGCATCATCCACACCGTCGGCACGGCGGCGCTGAAGGTCACCTGCTCGGTGTCGAGCAGCTCGTAGAGCGAAGCGCCATCCATCTTGCAACCGGGCATGACCAGCTTGGCGCCGACCATCGGCGCGCTCTGGGCAAGGCCCCAGGCATTGGCGTGGAACATCGGCACGACCGGCAATATGGTATCGCGCGACGACAGGCCCATGGCGTCGGGCATGGCGGCGATCATGGCGTGCAGCACGTTCGAACGATGGCTGTAGAGGACGCCTTTCGGGTCGCCCGTGGTCCCCGAGGTGTAGCACATACCGGCGGCGGTGTTTTCGTCGTATGTCTTCCAGGCGAAGTTGCCGTCGGCTTCAGCAAGCCATTCTTCATAGGCGACGACCTTGGGCAGCGCAGTCTCCGGCAAATGCGCCTTGTCGGTCAGCACGATAACCTGGTTCAGCGATTTGACCGCGCCGGCGATCTTTTCAAGCAGCGGCAGGAAGCTCAGGTCGACGAAGATCGCCTTGTCCTCGGCATTGTTCATGATCCAGGTGATCTGCTCGGGAAAGAGCCGCGGGTTGAGCGTGTGATAGATCGCGCCGACACCCATGATGCCGTACCAGGCCTCGATGTGGCGCGCGGTGTTCCAGGCCAGTGTTGCGATGCGGTCGCCAAGCCCGAAGCCGTCACGCTCGAGCCGCTCGGCGACCTTCAGGGCACGATCATGGATTTCGGCATATGTGCTGCGCACGATCGGCCCCTCGATCGAACGCGACACGATTTCGCGGCTGCCGTGCTGCCTCTCGGCATTGTCGATCAGCTTATGGCAAAGCAGCGGCCATTCCTGCATCAGCCCGAGCATCTTGTTCCTCCCGTTATTTTTTCGCCATTGTGGGACGAACCGGCGGATTGTCCAGCCAGGATCGGGCTGGAGCGGGGCATGGAGCCAATTGAAGCCGAATTCGCCACAATCCGGCCATGCTCGGCGTTAACGTTGATTAACGGCGGGGCGCGATTGGCGAATGAAAGAGGTTCGCATGGACGCGCAGCTCGACGACAAAGCCCTCGAAAATACGCTTGCCGAAAGTCTAGCCGATCTGGTGGCGGCCGACGTCGCGCAGGCCGATCTGGTGCCTGACGCCAAAGCCGTTTCCGAAGATGAATTCGTCGAGATCGTCGGTGGCGCCCTCGAAGCGGTCGGCGGCACGCTCTTGTTCAAGATGTGCGTCGAGAACGAGGGCGAAAGTCAGCACGTCGCTGCCGCCTGCGTCGGCGACGGCGGCAATCGCCAGTTCCTGCTGCTCACCTTGCCGACCAGCGGTGGTGCGCTGAAGGTCGAGACCACCTCGAAAAGCACCAATCCGGTGGCCGGCATTGCCGCCGCGTATGCCGGGCTGATGGACGCGTTCCAGGCCGCCGCCTGAGTTTCCGGGGAAGCGGAAGAAAGAGGCGAGACTTCTCTCCGCGGGCGACGCCCGCCTGGTGGCAGGCAGGTCTTGCGCAAGGCTCTTGCCAGACACATCTTGGGGTTGAGGCAAGGAGATCCGATATGGACCAGATCGCAAATCCGTCACCCGGCTTTCAGCGCAATCCCGGCAAGGTCATCACAGTCGAGCCTTACAAGGGCACCGTGACGGTGCGCGCTGGCGATGTCGTCATCGCTTCGTCCAACAAGGTCAAAGTGCTGACCGAATCGCCCTACCCCCCGGTTTTCTACATTCCGTTCGGCGACATCGACTTCAAACAGCTTGGCAAGACCGAACACTCGACCCATTGCCCCTATAAGGGCGATGCCAGCTATTGGAGCGTGCTGCCCGCCGGCGATGCAGGCAAGGATGCGATGTGGGCCTATGAGCGGCCGTTCGACGAGATGGCCGATATCCGCGACCACGGCGCGTTCTATCTGAACAAGGTGACCATAGAGGCCACGCCCGACTGATCAGTCGGTGGTGCCTTCATCGCCGACGCCGTCGGCATCGTCGAGACGCACGAAGGTGAGGCCCTTGGCCTTCAGCGCCAGAAGTCCCTGCACCACGCCTTCGCCGGCCGCATGGGTCGGCTGGTTGATGTGAGCGATGATGACGTCGCCGTCCTTCGCCGCGGCAATGCGCCGGGCGGTCTCTTTTGTGCCGAGCAATGAGCCGCCATCGCCGTTGATTGAAAATCCGGCGATCTTGAAACCAAGCTTGCGTATCATCGCGATTGCCGACGGGCTGTATTCGGCGGTTGCGCCGCGAAACCATTTCGGCGCCGGTTCGCCGGTCACGGCAAGAGCGGCAGCACCCGATTCGACCTCGGCCAGCACGGCCTCCGGGCTGCCGGCACTGCGAATGCCGTAGATCTTTTGCGGCGTGTCGACAGCCGGGACATGGCGGCCGCCATGGTTTTCCAATTCAAACAGTTCGGGATGCGCCCGCATGATCTCGACGGCGGCGGCGTTGTGCTTCAGCCAGATGCCGGTGACGAAAATGGTGGCAGGAATCTTGTTTTCCACCAGCGCCGAGAGAATCCGTGTGTCGGTCCTTCCGCCGCACGCATCGAGCGTCAGCGCGACGCGGCCGCTGCCCGCCTCGGCCTTGATGTGCAGCGTCGGTGCGACGAGCAACTGGGCGTTGCCGGGAGAGGCAGCCCACAGCGATATCGCAATGGCGCAAAAATACTTTTGGAACGGGCGCATCGATTATTTCCAGGTCGGCCGGATCAAAGTTGAAGCGGCGACCCCAAGACCGTCATCAAGGCGGAAATCGGGACGATGCCCCTGCAAAAGCGTCGGCAGCGGCAATTTGACCGCCGGCCTGACCTTTGGCAAGCGCGAGGTCACAATGCGTGCTCCACGTCCTTAACCTTACGTGAAAGGATCGCGAGCACCGCGTCGACCACCGCTTTGACCTCAAGTCGCCAGACGCAGCAAGCCTTGCTCGGATCGGGTCGGCGGCACAGGTCCCTGGCTATGCACTCGCAAGGCATGGAGGGCCGCGGCGTAACACTGGCCACGCCGACAGGGCCCCAGACGGCCGGGTCGGTCAGGCCGAACAGGCCGACAACCGGCGTTCCCGCGGCGGCGGCCATGTGCATCGGGCCACTCTCGTTTCCCAGAAACAGGCGTGCCTGGCCGAGAACCGCCAGCAGCGTTGGCAGCGACAGCGCCCCGACCACGTTGACGACCGGCGAAGCGGCCTTGGCGACGATGCGCTCGGCAGATGCCCGTTCATCGGGGCCGCCGACAAGCAGGAAGTCCAATCCGGTCTGCCGCGAGATCTCGTCGATCGCCAGCGCAAACGTTCCGGCTGCCATTGCCGCCCCCGGAAGCTCGCTCCTGCATGAACGGCTATGAAGGCGTTATGCCGGAGATGATGCCGGTCGAGAAGCGCCAATGCCCTGGCGGTCTCCAGCGGCAGCGGCTCAATCGTTGGGACCTGCGCACGCAACTCCACGCCAAGCGCCTCAAGCGGCGAAAGATAGCGGCAGAGATAATGCTGGCCACCAAAGCCAAACGGCTTGGCTAGGACGTTGGCGGGCTGGCGTTCCAGCCAGCGCAACGGTTTTTCGGGAGGATCATATCCAACGCGGGTCTTGGCGTTGACGAGCCTGACGATGATGCGTGAGGTTTTGGAATCGGCCAGGTCGATGGTCAGGTCAAACCGGAACCGGCGCAGAGCGCGCACCATGGCGTAAAGCTCGCGACCACGCTGCACAGGGGTGCCACGCATCCGTACGCGTCGGAACGCCACCACGTCCGAGGCGATGCCATGAGCCAACAGGAAACTGGCAAAGTTCGCCTCGCAAAGGAACACTATCCTGGCCTTTGGATATTGGAGGCGCAGGTTTCTGGCGAGCGCGGAGGCGAGGACAAGATCGCCGATGAATTTCGTCTGGAGGATGAGAATCGAGCGGACGTGCGTGGGCGGGTTCTGCAACATCTGTTTCTGGCACCGGGGCGGGTTCGGGGGCCGGAAACTGGGCAGAAACGATGTCGGGATTTGGAGCCGACAGACGCACGTTCGCGTGAATTCGGTTACAAATCGGTAAGGTCAGATGCCGGTGGACTCCAACTCCTATCCGCGGCCGTTCTTTGCAGCCTGCACCGCCGCTTGCGCGGCGGCCAGCCTGGCGATCGGCACCCGGTATGGCGAGCACGAGACGTAGTCGAGGCCGACCTTTTCGCAGAAATGGATCGAGGCCGGGTCGCCGCCATGCTCGCCGCAAATACCGAGCTTGATGTCGGGCCGCGTCGCCCTGCCCTTTTCGGCCGCCATCCGCACCAGCTCGCCGACACCCTCTATGTCGAGCGACACGAACGGATCCTGCTCGATGATGCCTTTTTTCCGGTAGGTCTCGAGGAACGAGGCCGCATCGTCGCGTGAGATGCCAAAGGTGGTCTGGGTCAGATCGTTGGTGCCGAACGAGAAGAATTCGGCCGCCTCGGCGATGATTTGGGCGCGGATCGCGGCACGCGGCAGTTCGATCATGGTGCCGGTGAGGTAATCGATCCTGACACCGGTCTCCTCCATCACGCTTTTGGCGACCGCATCGATGCGTGCCTTGACGAAGTCGAGCTCCTTCACCAGCCCGACCAGCGGCACCATGATTTCGGGGACCACCAGCGCGCCGGCCTTCCTGCCGGCTTCGACGGCGGCCTCGAAAATGGCTCGTGCCTGCATCTCGGCGATTTCGGGATATGAGACGGCAAGCCGGCAGCCGCGATGGCCGAGCATCGGATTAAACTCGTGCAGCGCTTCGGTGCGCCGCCTGAGCTTGTCCGGCGATACGTTCATGGCAGCGGCGACCTCGGCCACCTCCTCCTCGGTCTTCGGCAGGAATTCGTGCAGCGGCGGATCGAGCAGGCGGATCGTCACCGGCAGGCCGGCCATGATCTCGAACAGCTCGAGGAAATCGGAGCGCTGCATCGGCAACAGCTTGGCCAGCGCCGTTCGGCGGTCCTTTTCCGTATCGGCCAGGATCATCTCGCGCATGGCAATGATGCGATCGCCGTCGAAGAACATGTGCTCGGTGCGGCAAAGCCCGATGCCTTCGGCGCCGAAGGACCGCGCCATGCGCGCATCCAGCGGCGTCTCGGCATTGGTGCGCACCTTCATGCGGCGCGCGCCGTCGGCCCACTCCATGATAGCGGCGAAATCGCCCGAGAGTTCCGGCTGCAGCATCGGTACGGCACCCTTCAGCACCTGGCCGTTGCCGCCGTCGATGGTGATGATGTCGCCCTTGCGGAAGGTCGCGCCCATCGCCATCAGCGTGCCGGCCTTGTAGTCAACGCGCAGCGAGCCGGCTCCCGAAACGCAAGGCTTACCCATGCCGCGCGCCACAACAGCTGCGTGGCTGGTCATGCCGCCGCGCGTCGTCAGGATGCCTTCGGCCGCATGCATGCCATGGATGTCTTCGGGGCTGGTCTCGATGCGGACCAGGATCGCCTTTCGGCCTTGCGCCTTCGCCTCCTCGGCGTCGTTCGAGGAAAACACGATTTCGCCGGTGGCAGCACCTGGCGATGCCGGCAGGCCGACCCCGATGATATCGCGCGCCGCCTTCGGATCGATCGTGGGATGCAGCAATTGGTCGAGCGAGGCCGGATCGATGCGGGCGACGGCCTCCTCCTTCGTAATCAGCCCGTCCCTGGCCATGTCGACGGCAATCTTCAGTGCCGCCTTGGCGGTGCGTTTGCCTGACCTGGTCTGCAGCATCCACAATTTGCCGCGCTCGATGGTGAATTCGAGATCCTGCATGTCGCGGTAATGCTTTTCCAGGCGGTCTGAGATGCTGACGAAAGCCTGGAAGGCGTCAGGCATCAGCTTCTGCAGCGACGGCTTGTCGGAACCGGCGGCAATGCGCGCCGCCTCGGTGATGTTCTGCGGCGTACGGATGCCGGCAACGACATCCTCGCCCTGGGCGTTGACCAGGAACTCGCCATAAAGCTGCTTTTCGCCGGTCGACGGATTGCGGGTGAAGGCAACGCCGGTGGCCGAGGTGTCGCCCATATTGCCGAAGACCATGGCCTGGACGTTAACCGCCGTGCCCCAGCTTTCGGGAATGTCGTGCAGGCGCCGGTAGGTGATGGCGCGGTTGTTCATCCAGCTGGAAAACACCGCGCCGATGGCGCCCCAGAGCTGCTCGTGCGGATCCTGCGGAAACGGCTGGCCGAGCTCCTCCTCGACCTTGGCCTTGTAGAGCGCGATCACGCCTTGCCATTCGATGGCCGTCAGGTCGGTGTCGAGTTCATGGCCGAGGCCGCCCTTCTGATCTTCGAGGATTTCCTCGAACACCTCATGGTCGAGACCCATGACGACATCGGAATACATCTGGATGAAACGGCGGTAGCTATCATAGGCAAAGCGCGGATCGCCTGAATCGGCGGCCAAGGCTTCGACCGTCTCGTCATTCAGGCCGAGATTGAGCACGGTGTCCATCATGCCCGGCATCGAGGCGCGCGCACCTGAGCGAACCGACACCAGAAGCAGTTTCGAGGGATCGCCGAAACGGCGCCCGGTCAGCCGACCGATATGGTCGAGCGCGACCGCAACGTCCGCTTCCAGCGAAGCCGGGTACTTGTGGCCGTTGGCGTAATAGGCGTTGCAGACCTCGGTGGTGATGGTGAAGCCCGGGGGCACCGGCAGGCCCAGGCTGCACATTTCGGCCAGGTTGGCGCCCTTGCCGCCGAGCAGATTGCGGTCGCCGGCACGGCCTTCCGCGGCGCCATCGCCAAAAGTGTAGACCCATTTGGTCATGCTTGCTCCCCGGTTGCAGGAGATTGGAAATACGGACAAATCGAGCGATATGATGCTGCAGTGCGAAAGGCAAGGCGTCGACCAAGCCGGCCGGCCTCTACAATCGATTAATGAAAAGCGGGGCCGAAAAGACTTGCTTTTTGGAAAGATGACCGGAAAGCTCGATTATCTGGAAATGCCGGCGACGGGCGGACGCTGGACAGCGTGAAGGCTTTCTACAGCGCGGCCTTCTCATGGTCGTTCACCGATTACGGGCCGACCTATTCAGCTTTTGCCGAAGGGCTGGACGGCGGTTTTCAGGCGGATGGCCAAGATGCGCCGGCCAAGCCGCTGCCCGTGCTCTATTCCGAAAGGCTGGAGGAAATACTGAGCGCCGTCGAAAATGCCGGCGGCACCATCGTCAAGCCGATCTTTTCATTCCCCGGCGGCAGGCGGTTCCATTTCGTCGATCCGGCCGGCAATGAAATGGCGGTATGGGGTGAATAGATCCGTTCAAAGTGGCGATTGCAAAATGGTGGATCGGTCGCGCATAGTCGGCATTGAGCTTTCTCCCGGCTCGTCCTATAAGGCCGCGCGCACAGCGGGCAGGCTCCGGCTGTTGGGGCGTCGCCAAGTGGTAAGGCATCGGTTTTTGGTACCGACATTCCCAGGTTCGAATCCTGGCGCCCCAGCCAGTTCTCCAATTCTGACGATCTTCCGAGTCGTAATCTCAGTTGCAGACACCTAGGTCGAGGACTGGTATCTGCGGTATCTGTCCACAACAAATTGGTGTCTCCGGCAGAGAGCGCGATGCGGCTGGCATCTTAGTTTAATGTCGACTCAATTGGCCGGCAGTCAAATGCATCTTGTGGAGAAAGCAGTTTTTCTGCCACGGTTTGGCGTTCGATCTTATAGTTTGAGACTTTTATAATCCAAAACATTGGATTTTTTGTCGCTTTTCTTCAGATAAATCAGCGCCTCCAACGCCTCTCTAGTAGCAACCGGCCAATCATCAAACTAATTTTAATAAAACTCAATTTCTTTTTTAGACGGCATCGATCATGTTATCTTATGCTGTCAGCAACAAGTAGAATGTAGTAGAAATATCAATAAGTATCTATCGGAAAACAACGTGGGCATCTCTGAAGATAAATTTTCTTTTATCGCACAATGTCGACTCTCCCTAAGTATATTTTTCGCCGCGATGTGACAATCCTGCCGCCGATCAATCATTCTATCAGGGCGTGCAGGTATGTGATTTGGCGCTAATATACACCTTCTAGTAGGCAGGCATCCGCGGGGCGCTATCGAATCAAAATGAGGGATTATGGATGGCGACTCTCCATTACACGTCGGGCGGATCCGGCACGGACATTGCAAAAGCCGGATTCAATCTGGCTAGCGTGCAATATGTCGACCAGGTCAACGAGCTGCCAGAGGGCATGAAAGGCTTGGTCTACCTCGACGAGGCCAACGGAGTAACCCAATCCTTTATCGACAAGGTTACTCCTTTCCTCGGCAATCCGAACGTATTTGGGTTCTTCCTGGTTGACGAGCCGGATCCCACCGGCCAATGGGGTACCTACGCCTCTGCCGCAAATCTGAAGGCAGAATCCGACTGGATCCATGAGCATTTTCCAGGCGCCAAGACCTACATCACAATGATGAGCTTGGGGACGTCGGCGAATCCGGATTTCAGGGGCACGTACAATCCCGCCAATACGGGTATCGATTACTACGGCATAGATGTCTATCCGGTCCGCACGGATGGCCCGGTCGACTACAACATGATCGATAAATTCGTCGCCGCCGCTCAGGCATCGGGCATCCCGACGAGCCAGATCGTTCCGGGCTACCAGGCGTTTGGAGGTGGCGAGTATAACACCGACATGGGTGGCAAATATGTGGTGCCCACCGCCGCCCAGATGGAAACCATGATGGAGCACTGGGCCAAGCTGGTTCCGTCACCCGCCTTCGACTACGCATACGCTTGGGGTTCGCAGCGAGGCGACACCGCACTTGAGAGCTCCTCGGAACTGCAGGCCGTTTTCCGGGAGCACAATCTCGCAACGACTGGGACCGCTCCGCCTCCCGTCGACACAAGCGACACCTTGTATGGCACCAGCGGCGACGATGTGTTTCACGGGGCCGGCGGCCACACGATGATCGGCTATGGCGGCAATGACACCTATTATGTCGATGACGTCCGCGATAAGGAGATTGAGGCGGTGGGCGGCGGTACCGACAAAGCACTTGCCTCCGTAAGTCATGCTCTTGCGGCCGGCTCCGAGATCGAGCTTCTCGCCACCAACAATGCATCAGGCACGGCGGCAATCAACCTCACCGGCAATGAGTTCGCCCAGACCATCCAGGGCAATGCCGGCGCGAACGTCATCAACGGCCTCGGCGGTACCGACACCATGACCGGCTATGGCGGCAACGACACCTATTATGTCGACAATGCTGCCGACAAAGTGGTCGAGGCCGCTGGCGGCGGCTCCGACAAGGTGCTCGCCTCGGTGAGCTATGTCCTTTCGGCCGGCTCGCAGGTCGAGCTTCTTGCGACCACGAACCCCTCCGGTACGGCCGCAATCAATCTCGTCGGCAACGAGTTCACGCAGACCATCCAGGGCAATGCCGGTGCCAATGTCATCAACGGCGGACGCGGCGCGGACACCATGATCGGTTATGGCGGCAACGACACCTATTATGTCGACAATGCTGGCGACAAAACGATCGAGGCGGTAGGCGGCGGCACCGACAAGGTGATCACTTCGGTGAGCCATGCGCTTACCGCCGGCTCGCACATCGAGCTTCTCGCCACCAGCAACTCGTCCGGCACGGCGCCGTTCCACCTCAACGGCAACGAGTTCGCCCAGACCATCCAGGGCAATGCCGGTAGCAATGTCTTCAATGGCCTCGGTGGTGCCGATACGATGGTCGGCTATGGGGGCAACGACGGCTACTATGTCGACAATGTCGGCGACAGAGTGATCGAAGCGGTAGGCGGCGGTCGCGACAACATAGCCACCACGGTGAGCTATGCGCTTGCGGCCGGCTCGGAGGTCGAGCTTCTCGCCACGAGGTATCCGTCCGGTACGTCTGCAATCAACCTGACCGGCAACGCCTTTGCCCAGACCATCCAAGGCAATGCCGGCGCGAACATCATCAACGGTGGCGGCGGTGCCGACATCTTGACCGGTAACGGGGGCAATGATGCATTCGTGTTCAACAGCGCTCTTGGAGCCGGCAATATCGACAGGATCACGGACTTCAACAAGCTCCAAGACAAGATCCAACTCGACGACGCGGTTTTTGCCGGCCTAAAGCTGGGTGGCCTTTCATCCGATGCTTTCTTCGCTGGCACGGCCGCGCATGACAGCTCCGACCATATCATCTACAACAGTTCAACTGGAGCGCTCTCTTTCGACAGCGACGGGATCGGCGGCGCAGCTCAAATACAGTTCGCCACGCTCTCTCCAGGTCTGTCGCTTGCAGCAGGTTCGTTCCTTGTGATCTGAAAGAGCCAGAGCGGCGGACCTTCATTCGAGCCGGTCCGCCGCTCCGTCTTTGTTCAAGCACCGGATTTCCGAGATAGATGTTTTGGCCGGTGTTGTCGCTGGAGCTAGCGGGCGAGCCCCTCCATTAGATGAGCGAGAAAACGGAGTGGTCTCTTTCGAGTGAGTGTCCTTCGGGATCATCGCTGCGTGCGCCCTACCATCGCTGATCGGCTCGTGCGAGTCCTCCCCTGCTGACCCACCGTACCGACGCAGCATGAATGACGGCGAGGCGCCGTGGCCGACCATGAGTGCCACTCGATAAGGTTCCCCTCAGGTCAAGCGGCGCAAACCATACACACATTCGAGCTCGTCTACTCCGATGCGCATTCAGGGATCGCTCCCGGTGATCGCGAGAGATTGCTGCACGCCACCTGACCGTCCGTTGTTTCTTTCATAAGAGGCGTCGGTGGCCTCATCTGAGTCAATACTGAGATTTGGTGATAGCCCGCCGCGGCCAAAAGCGCTCAAACGTCTGCGATTTTGTCGTTGCCTTGACGTCGAGCAGAGATGCGGAACTCCATTCAACTAGCGACTCTCAATTATGCGCTTGTAGTCGCCGAGGAGGGCAGCTTTCTGCGCGCGGCACGGCGCACTGGGATCGATCACACCGCGCTCAGCCGGCGCATCCGCGATCTCGAATACGAGATGGGAACGAGGATATTTCATCGCCATGCCCGCGGCGTTGGCCCAACCCCGGCCGGCGAGCGTTTCCTCGATCGTCTTCGCTCCGTGCTGCTCGAACTGGACAATACTCTGACGCTGGCCAGGACGGGCATCAAGGATGAACAACAAAGGCTTTCCATCGGCTCCAACGGACTCATCCTCGCCGGGCGAGCGCTGGGTGCAATCATTGAGTTCGGGAAATGTTATCCAAATGTGACTGTCAGCTTGATAGAAGGTTCTCATCCTGAGCCCAGGGCTGCGATGGGCGGCACGCAGGTCGACGTCACCGTCACTTCCTCCTCCCGATCCACTGGCGGCGCATTCGAACTGAAATTGTGGAAGGATACCCTAGCCGTCGTTCTCGCTTCCAGTCATCCTCTCGCAAGCCGTCCCGTGATCGAGTGGTCGGAGCTAGGCCAGGAGACGCTGCTCGTGCGCAGGGGCGAAGCATTTCTGCTCGCCGACGCTGTTGGAAATGGCGTGCAGCTTCCCGCGATCGTCGAACATCACGTCTGTGCGGGCATCCTTCTGCGCCTTGTCGGAAATGGCCTCGGTGTCGCTCTGATCCACGATGGAGACGCCAACAGCGTTCCTGAAGGCGCCGTCTGCCGTAAGCTGCGGATCGCGGGCAAGCCGATCCAGATCTCCAATTTTGCCCGTTGGCGCCCGGACAACGCCAATCCTGCCCTGCCGGTCTTCATCGCGTTCCTGCGCGATCGGTATTCGTCCTGACGGCGGTCCGATCGCGATGACCCAAATAGTTATCTCGGCCTCAGCGTTCGTCGGGCTCTGGCAAACGCTCTGTCCGTTGTCATGAACCGGGTCACCATCGGCACTATCAGCTTTGCCGGATGGGCGGTTATCTGTCCGGTCTCGCGGCCAAGCAATTCAGCATAGGCGACAGATCGCGATGAACCGTGCCGGTCAGTTCGACGGAGATCTTGACCGGACGGTTATCGGGAATGGCGGAGAGTTTCAGCTTGGTCATGACGAATCCTTCGGCGCCGCGCCCGTTCAGCACCAAAGCCTTCGGCGATGCGCACTAGATCGCAGAGCGCTGTGCGGATTTGCGGCCAAGGGAAGTCGGAGCATTCCTCCCACGCCTCACCCTCGCGCAACACGGCATCGAGCTTGCCCGCCACACCGGCAAGAGTCGTCGCGTGGGTGGTTGAGAACGCTCCCAGAAGATCCTTCGCCCGGTCGCAAGCCTCGCGTTCGGCCCTGAGAGCAGCGGTGTAACCTGTCTCCTCCGCAGCCGAATCCCAGCGTGCCTGATGCGCCGCGAGATCAGCTTCGGCTTTATCGCGGAGAGCCGCCATATCCGGCGCTTTGCCGAGCACTTCATTGAGCATCTCGATCGAATGGACCGTCACCTGCTCACCCTCGGTCAGGCGGACGGTCACACAGGGAAAGCCGACGCTCTCGACAAGCCTTGTCTCCAAGCGCTGCTGCCTCCGGCAAAGCCGCTCGGTCTGTTTGTAGACTCTCTCCCATTCCCGCCAAAGCGCCAGTGCAGGATCAGAACGCACATTCGTGCTTCCGGCGCCGCTTGCGGGCGCGTTGCCTTGGAGCGTCCACGCGGTGGTGGCCACGACTGTTCCCTCAAGTACTCGCCTGCGGGTGACGTAAGGCAGAGTCGTGGTATTGTCGGAATCAGCCATGATCCGAGCTCCAATCAGCTTGGGTTGTGGTCAGGCTGACTGGAGTGTTGGCGCACTCTGGCCAGCCGCCGCACGTGCGATGCAAGTGCGATGCACGTGCATATCTATACGCCTTTTGAAACTGAATATCAAGCCGCAGAGCGAAAATGACAAAAAAGCCGTTCACCACCCGCCTTGATCCGCCGGTGTTGGCCTTGGCGCAACAGCTTGCAGACGCGGAGCGGCGTTCTATCACCTCGGTGATAGAACTCGCATTGATCGAGTACGCGGAACGGCGCGGAATCAAGATAAGTGCGAAGGAAAGGGAATAGTCAGAAGGGAGCTGGCGGACGCCGCCAAGGTACCGGGTTGGCGAGCACGCATGCGATCACATGGAGCAGAAATCGGCCTATGGCCCGGCTGGCGAACGGGTGGATGACTTGTATGTTTCCAGCCCCTGCCCGCGCTCGACCACCAGGGACAAGCCAACTAATGCTGGCCGTCGTATCGTGGACCGGCAGGCGAACTCTTCTTACAATCTCATCGAAACAGACCGACAAAACTCGACCTTGCCAATGCGGAACGGCTCGCTGCCAACGAGTTCGGCAGCTCTGGCCGACATTGGCAGCACAACAGCCGCGGATTCTCCGTTTTTACTCCGCCGCTCCGCGCTCAGCGCGATCGTTCAACGTGACGAGATTTTTTTGCCCGGGCCAGGCAATCGGGTTGCTCGTTGGGATAGCGGGGCCCGATTTCCATGATGAGGACGGTCCCGGGCAAGAAGGCCAGCTCACTGAAGATGCCATCCTATTCGATATCGCCCCAGCCAAGCGGCATGTGCAGGTCGCCTATACCCAGCGCTGCATCCTCCTGCGAGAGATAGGTTCTGTGGAAGCCCTGCGGGCGCCCGAAGGAGTCATGGACATGCAGGTGCCCCGCCACCGGCGCCATTGCCCGCAGAAGTTCAGGCCGCGATGGGTGGATTCAATATAGGCGTGACTGAAATCGATAAGCGCCACCAAGTTCGGATGGCCGACCGCCTTAACCGTCTGCGCCACCTCGGCCGGGGTCTGCCGGCACTGACCCGGTTCCATTACGAAGAGGTTCTCGAAGGCGATGATGATCACCGCCAGCTTGCGGGGCCACCGCGACGCCGCCTCTGCGGTGGCAGGAGCGTTTGGCGGTCGCCTCACCCCAGCTCTTGACCTTGTCCCTGCCCTTGAAGCGGATCACCAGACCCGATACCGCCTCGCAGAGCGCACGCCGCACATCCGAGTTGCCGGCTTCGAGATCCCTAGACGTCAATCGTGTAGCCGGATTGCCACCGCCGCGCCAGCGAGCGTGCCGAGGCATGGTTGCACGGCTTCGACGGCCTGCCGATTGGCGGTGAGCCGAAGCCGATAAGCAACCAACTAAAGACCGAGTTCGAAAGCCGTCAGCGGTCGGTCCACCAACCGCTGGCACGGGCGGCATCGAAGCACACTTTCCTAGGGTGGGGGCCTTTGAGCGCGGCTTTCAGAGCGGCAACGCCACGATTGTACTCTTTCGTTTTGTCATACTTCCCATCCTCAACAAGAAAGTCGCCAAAACGTCTGTCGTTATAGATCGATTGAGAGCAAAATAAATAAGCCGCCATCTGATATCCATAATCGAAGGCAACCGAGTTAGCGCGGGCGCCGGTTGGAACGAACGAGTTTGCGCAAATCACCATTGCCGCGACCGGCATCATGCCTACGCAAGATAATTTCATTGTTGTTGCCCTCTCCCAAGACGCAACGAACTTGCCGAGTTTTTGCCTTGGTGCAAGACCGTCATGAAATCGTCCTCGAAGGAGCTCGTGCTCCACATCCTTCTGTGCAAGCAGTCGCAGATCTTAACCGGCCGTGGCGTCAATAGCTGGTGAAACTGGCAAGATGCGCCGGATGAGGCAATCAATTCGAACGCCGGAGACCCTGCCTCTGCAGAATTTCCGGGTTTAAGTTTCATTGGTGCGGCGTGCTCGCAAAGCCCAAAAGACCGGTGAAGTTCGCAACACGTCAAATTCTCGGCGACACTCTGACGTTACAGCCCGCCTGTATGCACCCACGCAATGACGCAGATCTGTCTGGGTTCGGTCCACTCGGGCCCGAGAGGCGAAGATTTCGGGATCGAGGCGCTTGGGCCACTGCGCGCCAGACAGAGCGATCCGATCCGTGTCATACTGTCAGGCAAGACACTAGCAATTTGGGGGCGGCGGCAGATGAAAGAAGAGAACGACGTTCAGAAGTTGGTGCGCACGCTGCGTGCTCGAGCACCTGATGACGCGGCTGAATTGCTTGCCCGAGAGTCTCCCGAGTTCATCCGGGACACACTAAAATTGTTGCCGCATGGGCACGCTCGCAAGGTGGCGGAGCATTTGCCAGCGCATATGAGGCCTATCAAGCCTGATAGCGATGGCAAGGATTTCGTGATCCCCGATTCGCTCGTCGAACTGATAGACCCGATTCCCGCCAGCGTTCCAGTCGGGACGACGGTATCCGCCGCAGTGGAGACCGTCAGAAGTGCCCAGGTGCCGACCGAGCTCACCTACCTCTACGTCACGGAGGGGGGCGATAAGCTGGTTGGCCTGGTGGTCTTGCGCGATCTGATGCTGAGCGAACCGGACGCGATGGTCGATCAGATCATGCTGCCCAAGCCGTTCGCCCTTAACGTCGGTTTGTCTTTGAGCGACGCCTGCAAGGCGGCGGTACGCCGTCACTACCCTGTCTATCCCGTGGTGGACGCGAATAACCGGCTGCTCGGGCAGGTTCGCGGCTGGCGGCTGTTCGAGCAGCAAATCATCGAGATTTCCGCCCAGTCTGGCCAGATGGTGGGTGTCCAGAAGGAGGAGCGTTCTTTTACGCCGCTGTTTTCAGCCTTCTTGAAGCGTCATCCGTGGCTGCAGCTGAACCTGCTGACGGCCTTCATGGCCGCTTTCGTAGTCAGTTCATTCACAGGCACGATCGAGAAGATCGTCGCCCTGGCGGCGTTCCTCCCGGTCTTGGCCGGGCAGAGCGGAAACACCGGCTGCCAGGCACTGGCTATGACGCTGCGTGGCCTTGCCCTGGGGGATGTGGACAAACGACCGAAGCTGCACCTAGTGATGAGGGAGGGCGCGCTCGGGATCGCCAACGGCGTGCTCGTCGGTCTTGTGGCGGCTGCGGCGATGTGGTTCTACGCCTCGCGGCAACCGGAGTCGGCGGCCCAGGCACCCATGCTGGCACTTGTGATCCTGCTCGCCATGTCCGGATCGTGCCTCATGTCCGGAATCTCCGGCGTGCTGATCCCGCTGGGCCTGCGCCGGGTCGGCGCCGATCCGGCGGTCGCTTCGGCGATCTTCCTCACCACCGTGACCGATATTGTAGGCATGGGCCTGATGCTGGGGCTGGCCACCATGCTCGTGCTGTAGCAAGACGCGTCCGGTGACGCGTCCCTGGGAGTCGGGGCGATAAGCTGACCTCGTCGCGTTCAACGAAATAGCAAGAGCCAGGCCGCATCGCGCACGCGTCGTGAGAAGCACCTTCCGGCAGCTCTCCGACCCCTTGCGCAACGCGACGGAAGATCTTTGGATGAGCCGTGAGTGACCTTGAAGCCTCATTCGATGACCAGATACGCGCAGAATCACGCAAACAATATTAATCTTGTCGGCTATGCGATCCGCCACTGATGATGATTTGAGTTAGTTGCCACTGGTGCCGAATACTTCAATTATGTACAGCAACGCTGAGAAGATGTTTTGATAACCAGCGCAGCCGAAATACGAATCAACCCGATAGTTTGTTGCGCCGCTGCAACAGCTGCTGAGACTCGCATGGTCCGATGACAGTTCAGTCGCCTTTTTCTTGTGGTCGTGCTAAGTCCTTCGCACTAGTCGGGTTTGGGGTGGGTTCTCGGCATGCAATCTTCGTTTCGAACGATCGTCGGCTGCGCCGCGGCGCTGCTTTATAGCGGCTTATTGCCGGCCGGCGCGCAGGGTCTTTTTTCGGCCTATGACGATGCGTTTTCAGCCCGCATCGCCAGTCCGGCCGACAACGGAACGCTCGCCCAATTCGTCACGGTTGCCGTCAATGCCGGGCAGTACGATCAGGCGATCTCCTCAATCGAGCAGTATCTGATCAAATATCCCCGCGATGCGCGCGCCCGACTGGCGGCCAGCCGATTGTACTATCATGTCGGCTCCTATGAATTGGCCCGGCGGCAGGTGCAGTACGGCATCGAAGTCGGCGGCCTGACCGCAAGTGAGCAACAGGAAGCTGTTCACCTGCTCGCCCGCATCGAGCGCGCGTTGCGTGGCGTCACCTGGGAACTCGCCCTGACCGGCGGCGTGTTCAGCGCATTTACCGATTTTGAGCCGGGCGGGGCGCAGGACGACGACAGCTTCGTCTCGCCTTATGGGCGGGCGGAAGGCTTTGTCCGGTGGGACCTCGGCACGCCAAGTGCCGACGCTCTCGTCCTTTCAGGGTCGTTGACGGCGACACAGCGCTTTTTCACGGAAGACCTGTCGGTTCCGGGCAGCGAGAAGACCTTCATCCACGGCGACGCAGCGATTACCTGGGACAAGGGGCTACCCAACAGTGGGATCGATTCGCTGCGCCTGCTGCTTTCGGCGTTCACAGTTACGGATCGTTTCGACAGCGATATCCACGAGACCGGTATCGGCGTCAGTGGGCGCTTTCTTGTGCGCCCGACGGTCGAAACGACGCTTTTCGCCGGCGGCGGCTACATCGATCTAAGCGCCTCGCAAGGCATTTTCGCCGATAGAAGGGTCTTCTATGAGGCAGGCGGCAGCTACCGCTTCCGCAATGGCCAGGCGCTCGGACTGCGCTTTGTCGGCTCGAATGACTTCGCTTCCGGATCTGGCGAAATCGGCCGCAGCTACACGGGCGAAGTCCGCTATGGCGGCCTGTTGATGAACGTACCGGATCTTTTCGCATGGTCGCACCAGATCGCCTTCTCGGCCGGCCACAGCGACACTCCCGATCTGTCCGTCGGCATCGGCACAAATATCAAGAGCGACTTCTGGCGCATTGCCTCCGAAAGCGATTTCCAGCTCACCGAGGCGCAGAAGATCAGCGTCGATCTCGCCTATCGCGAAACCAACTTCGACATCGCAAACCGCGACCGAAAATCGTTCGAAATGCTCATGAGCTATACGTTGACGCTCAATTGAAAGAGGCCGCGATGAGGACCCCGTACCGTCAGATCGCCATTTTTATTGCCTGCCTTGCCTTCGCGGCACCATCCGCCGCTGAGACGGTCGGGTCGATGACGGCCTATCAGACCAACATCGTCCGCAACAACGCCGGGACAATGAACGTTGGTGCCGGCGTCGAACTCGGCGACCAGCTGCGCAGCAATCCCACCGGTCTTGGAATGCTGGTGTTCCGGGATGAATCGAGCGCCAAGATTGGTCCGAACACCAGCCTGACGATCGATGAATTCGTCTACAATCCGGGCTCCGGATCGGGAAAGATCGACATCGGGATGAACAGCGGCCTGGCCCGTTTTTATGGCGGCCAGGTTTCGAAAGGGGGCGTCATGCAGGTTGCGACGCCGCACATGGTGCTCGGCGCGAGAGGCGGCATCATCGAAGTGCTGGTGGCAGCCGGCCAGACCGTCGGCATACTGCGCGCCGGCCGCATGACCTGCACGATCAATGGCAAACGGCTGGTCATCACAAACCCGGGCTACGCCTGCACATCGGAAGATGGCAAGCTGCTGACCGGCTACGGCGGAATCGACACCTTCCCGATATTGGACAGCATCGACCGGATAGCCGGCACCGGCCTGCCAGGCGCACCGGGTCCTGGATTGGACGTAAGCGCGATTTGTGCGTCGGCACTCGGCGGCTCGCTCAAAGTCTGCGATTCCACGGACGGTGCATTGCCAGGAGTGGTCATGGAGTTCCCTGACAGCCCAACGCCACCTGTTGGCGGGGGCGTGGATAAGGGCGAGTGTGAGGGTGAGGGTTGCTGCTACTACTGCAATTAGGCCTGGCCGCATGACATGAGCCTCTTGGTCGGTTGGCGCTGGGCTGATTGGCGGCAAGCTGGCAGGCGCAAAATATCCGGCCTTGTGATCGTGCTCCTGCTGCTCGCTTGCCATTTGACTTTTGACGGGCCGTTGTCGCGCCTGCGTGAGCGTACCTACGACTTCTACCAGTTTCTGGCCCCGCGCCAGGCGACGAGCAATCCTGTCGTGATCGTCTCGATAGACGATGCCAGCCTCAAGGCACATGGGCGATGGCCTTGGAACCGTGGCCTACTGGCCGATCTGGTCGATGGCATCACCGAATCCGGCGCGGCGGTGGTCGGGCTTGCGCTGGTACTCCCCGAGGCCGACACCTCGCCTGAGGGCATCGCCGGAGACAAGCGCCTGGCAATGGCACTGGCCAAAAATCGAACGGCGCTTGCCGTCAGCCTGGGCAATGAGGCGACGGTTTCAGAAGCAGAACCCAAAGCCGGCTGGTCGATCGTCGGGCAGGTACCCGACACACTTCCCGGCTTCACCGGCCTGACCGGCTCGCTTGCCGAATTCTCCAACGCCGCCGCGGGCCTCGGCGTGATTCGCACCTTGCCCGATCCCGACGGCGTACTGCGCCATGTGCCGCTGCTCTGGCTTCGCAACACCGCTCAAGGCGTGCAGCTGTGGCCGTCCTTCGCACTCGAGCTCCTGCGCCTTTACGCCGGACAGGATGGTTACATAGCCCGGATGAATGCAGCCGGGTTTGACGCACTCAGGATGGCCGGCGCCATTGTGCCGCTTGAGCCGGAGGGGGGCATCCGCCTCTGGGAAACCAACACCGATACGCCCCGCCTGTCTGCCAGCACTATCCTTTCGGGCGCCGGCGATCCGCGGCTGCGGGACGCCATCGCCATTGTCGACCTGTCGGCTGTGGGACTGACGCAGTACCTGCCCACCCCGACGCGTCCAGCGCGACCAGGCGCGGATATCCACGCCGAAGCGATCGGCCAGATGCTTGCCGGGCGCTACCTGGCAGAGCCAACGCACGCGCGCATGCTCGAGCGGCTCTGGTTCGTCCTCAGCGCCATCGTTTTCATCGGACTTTCCGGAGTGCTCGCCGGGCGTGTCGTGCTTGGTGCCCTGGCTCTCGTGCTGCTGGCCGTCACGCCGTTCGTGTTCGGCGCTCTCGAATACAGCCTGCAGGGTGCACTCTATGACCCGCTGCAGCCGGCGCTTGCGACGATCCTGGTAGCCGGCTTCGAAGGCTATGTCCTCTACAGGCGCAGCGAGCAGCGCCGGTCCACCCTGGCACGGCAATTCTCCCAGTATCTATCGCCTTCCGTGGTGCAGCGCCTCGCAAGCTCGGACACCGAAGCGATCCTGTCCGGCGAGAAGCGCGAGATCACAATTCTGCTCAGCGACATACGCGGCTTCACAACGATGAGCGAACAACTCGATACCCAGGAAATCGCCAAGGTGGTCAACCACTTCCTCGGCATTGCGACCGATGAGATCCTCAAGCGCGACGGCACCATCGACAAGTTCATGGGCGATGCGGTGCTCGCCTTCTGGAACGCGCCGCTTGATCAGCCGGACCATCGCGAGCGCGCGCTCGACGCGGGGCTTGCCCTGATCGAACGGGTGAAGCGTGAAGACGCCGCCTTCAGTGCGGACGGCCACCCCTCCATCGCAATCGGCGTCGCCATCGAGACGGGCATTTGCTCGGTAGGCAATTTCGGCTCCGAACGGCGCTTCGATTACACCGCGATCGGTTCGCCGGTGAACCGCACGGCACGGCTCGAGTCGACGACCAAGAAGCTGGGTATCCCCCTGGTGCTTGGTCCCGGCTTTGCGGCAGGAGCATCGATGCCGGTCGTCCAGGCGGGCGCCTTTGAGCTCCAGGGTTTCAAGGGCGAGGTGCCGGTTTTCACCATTCCGGAGATGCACCAAGGTATGAGCCCCGAAAAACAGGTCCAACGTGGTGAGCAGTCTGGCGCCCCTGCCATGGTGGTTGGTTCGCCGCCGTCCCGGGAAACAGCTCCGCCTGATCTTGCACCCCGAACCCGAAGCACACGCTGACCGGATTCAGCGGATCGAGGGGTGCCGACCTGCATTGGGAACTGATTACCGCTTGGGGGGCCCAGCGGTTTGCGTGCCCTCCCCGGTTGTCATTCGCCGCGCATGGTCGCCTGGAAGGTCGGCAGGTGCTTCTTCTGCGCCTCGAGCATTTTCTCGCGATAGACGCCATAGATGACGTCGGTGTCGTGCAGTGTGACGCCGGCAATTGTCGGCGAGGCAAAAACCGGCAGTTCGATGCCGCGTTTCGAAAGCGCCTCGGCGGTGCGGGCGATCAGCTCATGCGCCAGGATCATGGCAAGCACGGTCGACGAACCGGAGACCGGCCGGCTCCAGCCCTCGACCGGCACGATGGCATCCTCGATCGGCGAGCAGGTGTCGATGACAAGGTCGGCGGCATCGGCAAGCCGTTTGCCGGACGAGTGTGTCGCCGGCTTGTCGAGATTGTTCTTGCTGGTCACCGCGACGACGAAGATGCCGCGTTTTTTCGCATAGAGCGCCGTGTCGATGCCCGACGAATTGCGGCCGCTGTGGCCGAAGATGATGATCGAATCGCCTTTGTTCAGTGGCTGGTGGTCTAGGAATTTCTCGGCGTATTTCTCGGTTCGCTCCAGCCACAGAAGTTCGCGCACGCCACCGGCGCCGAGCACGTTGTGCCACATGACGCGCGGGTCGGTCAGCGGATTAAAACCGACATAGCTGCCGTAGCGCGGAAACACTTCCTGGACCGGCAACACCGAGTGGCCCGAGCCGTAAAGATGAACCAACCCGCCGCTCTCGAGCGTGTCGGCAAAGCGGCTGGCCGCCACGCCAAAGGCTTCGGCATTGGCTTTGGACGCCTGTTCGATGAGGGCGGCAAGGCGAGGTATGTAAAGATCGGACACGTCGGTACTCCTGTTATGTGTCGGCTTCGGTAATGGCTCAGCTTCTTGCGTTTGGCGGGGCGCGGCCGGCGCGCAGCGTCGAGCGGATTTCATAGCGGTCGCCACGCATGACCGAGACGGTGAATTCGAACGGGCCGCGCTCGTCGGTGGTGATGCGCTCGACCACGAAAGCGGGACTCCCCGCAGGCAGATCGAGCAACTCGGCATCCGCCGTCCCGACAGCGCCGACACGGTAGTTTTCGCGCGCCGCGACCGGCACGATGCCGTAATGGCGTTCCAACGCTTCGTAGAGTGAGCCCTGCAACAGGCCGGCATCGAGAAAGCCGGGCACGCGCGCGGCCGAGAGTTGCGCCGTCTGAATACCGATCGGTTCGTTGTTGCCGAGCCTGAGCCGCCGGATGCGCACCACCGGATCACCCTCCTCGATCTCCAGCGCTCCGGCCGCGGCGGCATTGGCGGTGGTCAGGCTGCAGTCGAGTAAGCGCGAGCCGGCGACCACGCCCATATTGCCCATTTCCTGGGTGAAGCTGGTGAGTTCGCGGGTGCCAGCGACCAGCGTGGTGGAGCGCACGAAGGTGCCACGGCCATGTTCGCGCCTGAGGAGCCCGTGCTCCTCCAGATTGCGCAGCGCGTGGCGCAGCGTGATGCGGCTCACCCTGAACAAGGCGCACAATCTGTCTTCGGCCGGAATCTGGTCACCGGTCGCCCACTCGCCGCTCTTGACAATGGTGCGGATCGCTTCCTCCACCTGATACCAGAGCGGCTCGGGCCTGCTGCGGTCCGGTTGCTGAAAGCTCGGCGCGCTCACCTTATCTGCCTCCACTGTGCTCCGGCGAGACCGGCCAGCGAGGCGCCGACGAGACCGGCGCGAGAGCCGAATTCGCCGGACCGCAGAACGACATCGCGCAGATGCGGCGGCAGCTGACGCCGCAATGCCGCAAGCAGCGGCGGCCCTATCACGTCCAGTGCATCGGCAAGGCCGCCGGAAATCAGGACTGCCTGGGGATCGAGCAGCGCGACCGCACCCGCAAGGGCAGTGCCCAGCCGGCGCGCCGGCAGCTCCAACGCGTCAAGTGCGGCCGTCTTGCCAGCCCGGGCGGCCTCGACCAACCTGCCGCCATTGGCCAACCCGATCTGACGCGCCGCGGCGTCGAACGCCCGCCCGGAAGCGAAGCGCTCCAGCCAGCCGCTGCGGTCCTCGCCTTCATCCTCGACGTCGGCGCAGGCCCAGCCGAATGAGCAGGCGCCGCCACGTGCGCCGGCGACGATGCGGTCATTGGCCATAACGGCGGAGCCGATACCGGTACCGATGGCCAGCAGGATGGCATCGGAGAGGCCCTTTGCAGCACCTTCGACCGCTTCGGCCAGCATGGCGACCTGCGCGTCATTGCCTATGGCGACACGCAGGCGAGGAAACAAGGCCGCCATGTCGATGCCGTCGAGATAGGGCAGGTTCGGGATCCAGCGGCAGACCGAGCCCTCGACAAGTCCGGGCACCGCAAGCCCGAGGGCGTCGACCGGACCGGCCTCGGCTCGCAACGCACCGATACGGGCGACGAAGGCATCAAGGCTTGCCGGCGCAGGCTCGCGGCCCAGCATCTCCAGCCAACGAACATCGCCGGTATGGATAGCGGCGCGCAAATTGGTGCCGCCGAGATCGATGGCGAGAACGCGTGTCATGGAGAGCGGCCCCGACTGGCGGCCGCCCGCTCCTCGGTGCGCCAGCTCCCCAAGGTGTCGGCGACTCTGGTCGGCAGTGCGGTACATGCCCCGGTGCACGCGGCGGCAAAGCCGCCGAGCAGACTGAGCGCGTCGTGTCGATGAATCGAAAACATGCTCAATTCTCCCGTCTTATCGACATCCGCATCCCTGTGGCTTAATGTCATTATAACGACATGACTTCGATCGCAAGAGCCTCGCGGCATGTTTGGGCCTGGCCGGCAGGGAGAAACAGCTTGAGCTGTTTCAGATAATTGTTTGTTTTTAAAATGCGATCTCGCACTTTATAGATTGAAGTAAGAAATCGCCGCAGCGCCGGCAGGAACTCTCCAGGAAGATAGCGCTTGCATCATTGCTTCAGGTTGTCATAACGTCATTGATATCGCTGTGCGGCTACGCGGAGGATCCGGATGTCTTTGGCTTGGATTTCGAAACTGGCACTGGCTGCAGGGTTGTTGACATCGCCCACCGTCGGCTGGGCTCAGTCGGTCAACATCTCCTATCTGACCCACTGGTCGCCGGAGACGGTGGCGTTGCTGGACGCCGCGGCCAAGGACTACGTCAAGACCAATCCGGATGTGACCGTCACCGTCCGCGCCGTTCCCTTCGGCGACCTCCTGACGACACTGCGTTCCCAAGGCGGCAGTTCCGATGGGCCGACGATCAGCGGCATCTACGATTTGTGGCTGCCCGAACTGGCGCGAGACAAGCTGGTCGCGCCAGCCCCCGACACGGTTGCCGGCGAGGTCAAAAGTGCGTGGCCGGCCGGTGTCGTCAGCGCAGCCTCCGTTGGTGGCACGCTCTACGGCATTCCAAACGAGATCGACGTCTATGCGCTGAACTACAATAAGAAGCTGTTCAAGCAGGCAGGCATTACGGCGGCACCGAAGACCTGGTCCGAATTGAAGGATGCGGCCCAGAAGCTGACCAGGAAAGACGCCGGCCAGCAAGGTTTCGGCATGATCAACTCCTGGGCGGCGGGCGTCGTCCATCCCTTCGCCTCGCTGCTGGTCTCCAATGGCGGCGACTTGGTCAAGGACGGCAAGCCGGTGCTCGACAGTGCTCAAGCCGGCGAGACTTTCCAGCTCTACGAGGACCTGATCAAGTCCGGCGCCAGCGATCCGGCGATGGCCACCGCCGACGCCAACACCACCGGTCCCTTCCTTGACAATTTCGTCTCCGGCAAGACCGGCATGATCATCATGGCCAACTGGTGGGAAAGCGCGTTGAAGACCGGCATGGGCGACAAGTTCTCCAACATCGCCACCGCACCGATCCCGGTCGGTCCGAGCGGCGACAAGCCGCATTCGATCTCCTATTCGTGGATGACCGTCGTCAACGCCAATGCCGGTGAGGCCGAGCAAAAAGCGGCATGGGATTTCCTGGCATGGCTGAACAATCCAAAGTCCGGCAAGAACGGCGCCTCGGCCATGTCGGATATTCTGATGTCGATGGGCATCCTGCCGTCGCGTGCCTCCGATATCGAAGCCCATAAGGACAAGCTCGGCTCCGAGTTCCTGTCCGGCTATGTCAGCGTGCTTGCCGACGCCAAGCCCTTCCCTGTCGTGCCGGGTGGCCAGGAGTTCAGCGAGTCGTTGCAGCAAACGCTCGAAGCGTTGCAGTATGGGCAGCTCTCGGCGAAGGATGCGCAGGCGAACGCGCAGGCCGATGCCGTTTCGATCCTGGAGCGTGCCGCCAAATAGTGAAGGCGCTGTTTCGAGAGCTCGGCGCTTTGGAAGCAGAGCGATGATCAAGACCTATCGTGCCTCGGCGGGCATCATGCTGGCGCCCGCGGTGACATTGATCGGCGTGTTCATCCTGCTGCCGATGCTGCTCACCATCTGGCTGTCGTTCCAGGACTGGTCGACGCAGACGCCTTTTTCCAATGCGAGCTTCATCGGCTTCGACAATTTTCGCGAAATATTCGGCCCGACCTCGGTCGGGCGGGATTTCAAGAGAGCGCTGCTCAACACCGCGATCTACACGGCGCTGTCGGTGGTCCTCATCCTGCCGCTCTCGCTAGCATTCGGCCTGATGGTCTACCAGCGTGATGTCGCAGGCGGCACGGCACTCAGGACAGTGTTGTTTTCCACCTACATGGTGCCAATGATCGCCGTGACGCTGGTCTGGTCGAAGCTCTATTCGCCGAGCGAAGGGCCGGTCAACCAGATGCTCGGTTTGATCGGCATCGGCGCGCAACCATGGCTATCCTCGCCAAGCTCGGCGCTGATCTCGATCGTCGTCCTCAACGTCTGGCAGCAGATCGGCTATTTTACGGTGCTGGCGGTTGCCGGGCTGACCCAGATCCCGGGCAGCCTTTACGAGGCGGCGACGCTGGACGGCGCCAACCGGCGCGAACAGTTCCGCTTCATCACCTTGCCGCTGCTGCGGCGCACGCTCCTGTTCAGCGCCGTAATCGCCATCATCAACGCCGTGCAAGTATTCGAGCCGGTTGCGCTGATCACCCAAGGCGGCCCGGTCGGCTCGACTAACGTGCTGACCTACCATATCCGCCGTGTCGGCATCGAGCGCGCGCAAGGCGGATTGGGCTCGGCCATGGCAGTGATGCTGATGCTGGCGCTGATCGTCGTCGTGTGCGCGCTGTTCGCCTATGCCGACCGGAAGGACGCCGAATGAGCGCGCCTGGCCGCTCGGGATGGTCGAGCCGGTTGGCGCGCAAACGCCCGGCGGGCCGCAGGGCGCTGCTCGCGACGGTGATGCTGCTGGTTGCCGTGGCCTCTGCCTTCCCGCTGTTATGGATGATGCTTTCCAGCCTGAAGACGCCGGCCGAAACCATGCAGGTGCCGCCGGTGTGGATACCGCGCACGCCGAGCCTCGAAGCCTACGAGAAAGTGTCCGGCGTGATCAATGTCGGCCGCTCGATGTGGAATTCGCTGGTGATCGCCACCATCACCACCGCCGGCATTCTGGTGACCAGCATGATGGCTGGCTATGCCTTCGCCAAGCACCACTTTCCCGGCCGCTCGCTGCTGTTTTCGGTGCTGATCGCCACCATGTTCCTGCCGCCGATCGTCACGCTGATTCCGCTTTATCGTCTCGTCGGATCGATCGGCCTGAATGCCAGCCTTGCCGGCATCATCGTGCCCAACCTCGCCAATGCGTTCGGTATTTTTCTGATGCGCCAGTTCATCGCCGGCGTGCCGGACGATTTGATCGATGCCGCGCGGATGGATGGGGCGTCGGAACTTCTGATCCTGTTCAAGATCGTCGCCCCGAGCGTGGCGCCCGCGATCGCGGCACTGGCGCTGTTTGCCTTCGTCTATCATTGGAACAGCTATCTGTGGCCGCTGACAGTTTTGCAGGGCAATGCAGAGGATTATCCGATCGTCATTAGCCTCAGCCGCCTGCTCAGCTACAACAGAGGCGCCCTCAATACAGGACTGGTCATGGCCGGCGCCACGCTCGCCGTGCTGCCGCCATTGGTGCTATTCGCCTTCCTGCAGCGCTTCTTCGTGGATTCGATCGTCGGCTCGGCAGTCAAGGGGTAGCGTCCGCGGCACGGCCGGCATTCGCCTGGCTGTCATCGGGACGCGCTGGTGCGCAGAACGGAGCTAGGCAGATAGCCGCGTTCTGAAAGCTATCAGTTCATCAGCGAACCTGGACGCGAATACCCCCACCGCCTCAGCTACAGCCAGAGCCTCAGAAGGGTCTTGATGATGTTATGGGGCTATACTCGGCGTTTCCACCCTGCCCGGGAACGCAGTTTATTGTCGGTCTAATGCGTGTGACTGCAGCCGAACTTAAGTCGGACGCATTGTTGCGGCCGCCGTTAAGGAATGTGGATGAGCCAGGCGAATTGTGGTCGGCCCGAACCGATGGCGCCGGCGCGATATGCAGGTCCATAGCTCCTGACTGGCCCGCGTGGGCCGCCGCTCGACGCCGCTACGGCCTCTCACGTTCAGCCTTTGCATATACTGGTTTTTCTTGGAGGCAGAGGAACACAATGCCGCAATGGTGGTTCGGTGCCGGCAGCGGTCCTCACTCACTGCTGGCAGATTGAAGGGCCCGATCGGCCCGCGTTTTCGAGAGGCGCGGGCCATCGAGGCAAGCAAAAGCGGCAGGGCAAAGCGTGGGCACCCGACGGATCGACAAGGAAAGATATGAGCGCACCACAATCGCAGCTCGCACATTGACCGACTCCGAGCGTCTTGCACGCCAGGCGAAAACTGCGCGATTGCGCGAGCAGCGACTGAGCGCTGAAACATCGCCGTCGAAGCCGATTGCTGCGGACGCGGAAACCAAGCTGCCCCCGAAGAAGAAGGGCAAACCAATTCAGGCCGGCTAACGACTAGCGCGTCCGGCGCTCATCGCGTGTGACGCGTCCTCACGGCCGGTCTGCCCACCCGCTCCCAGCCCGCTGCCGTCTTGTCAGGACATTCCGCGCGGCTGATGGGCCTCCGGGCCGATCGCGCCAAATTCATGGTTTACCTAGCCAGTGGCGGCCTCGCGGGGCTGGCCGGCGTCATTCTTGCCGCCCAGTTTGGTGCCGGGCAGCCCATAAGGGGTTGGCTGGCAGCTGTTTGCCGTCGCCGCGGTTATTGTGGCGCCACAGTGCTGACCGGCGGCTCCGGCTCGGTGATCACGACGTTAGCCGGGGTGCTGCTGCTCGGTATCCTGTTCAATGTTCTGAACTTCGAGAACGGCCTGGGCTGGATTTCCCTCTCAGCCTATTGGCAGAGCGTCATCCGCGGTTTTTTCTGCTGGCGGCTGTGCTCCTACAGGCGCGACTTGCCGGCCGACGCGTCTCCGCGTGACCTGCGTTTTGCGTCGAAAGGGGCGCACCGCGCGTGTCGTGATCTGCGCCACAAGAGCTGTCCCCGCGCCCGCGGCCTCCCGAAGGGGGCGAGGGTCGATCGGTGCGCACCGATCTGCAGCCATGCATTGGGAGGGAGACATTGCTGCGGCCGCCGAACCTTGATTGTGACTTCGTGTTCCAGAACTAAAGGAAACGGACGGAACAGCAATGCGATCAGTTCGCCAGGCCCGCAGCTCTAAGGACCGCTTTCACGGTATCGGACGCGGTCGAAGTTTTGCTGAAGGATTGGCCGAAGCCTCGCTGCGACTCGCGGCTTGCTGCAAATCGAGGCGTGCCTTGCCAACCTGCGCTGCAAAAAGCCACCAAGAATAGCGCGTAAGGCGTCCATTACCGCAGCCAAGGACGCCAACATTGCGCGGCGAACAATTTCAGACCTGTAGCCAAACATCCTTGTTGCGGTGTGGCTTCAATGCGTACCGAAGGTGTAGCCGCGTGCATGTAACCAAATTGCCGGCTCGGCGTTTCCTTCAACGCCGTTGCAACGGTCCCGCCCACCAACGCAAGCTTACCGAACACGAATTGGCGAGGCGATAGCTTCTTCCACGAGCATAGACTGGCAAATTCATGAGTGGCAATTTTCTGGTGATCCAACCTGAGGAAGGCATTGCCGTGCTCAAGGGGCTTGCCTCCTCGGCGCGGATCTCGATGCTGAAACTGCTGCATGAGAAAGGGCCGATGAATGTCAACGAAATCGCCGCCGTGCTGTCGCTGCCGCAATCGACCGTCTCGACCAACATCCAGGTGCTGGAGGATGCGGGGCTGATCCGCACCGAGAACCGGAAGGCGAAGAAAGGCAATCAGAAAATCTGTTATCCGACCGCCGAAGAAGTGCTCGTCGTGTTCAAGGGCGAATATCGTGCGGTCAAGAACGACGCGATGGAAGTGTCGATGCCGATCGGGCTTTATACCGGCTTCGAGGTTACCGCGCCCTGCGGCCTTTGTTCGCCGGACGGCATCATCGGTCTGCTCGATGTGCCGAACACTTTCCTCGATCCGGCCCGCATGAAAGCCGGGCTGCTGTGGTTCACGCGCGGCTTTGTCGAATACCAGTTCCCCAACAATGCCAAGCTCGCCAATGCCGAGATCACCGAACTCGAAGTGGCGATTGAGCTGTCCTCGGAGGTGCCGGGCACCAGCGCCGATTGGCCCTCTGACATCACGCTGACGATCAATGGCGTCGATGTCGGCACCTGGACGTCGCCGGGCGATTTCGGCGACAAGCGCGGCGTCTTTACGCCCTCATGGTGGAAGCTCAAGGGCTCGCAATACGGCAAGCTCAAGAACTGGCGAATTGTCAATGAAGGCACCTATATCGACGGGGTCAGGATTTCCGAAACCGGCCTCGCCGCACTTGACCTGAAGAACCATCATTCAATCCGTATCCGTATCGGCGTCAAGGACGACGCCAAGCGCCCCGGCGGCATCAACATTTTCGGCAAGGGCTTTGGAAATTACGATCAGGACATCCTGCTCAGGATCAAAACCGGTTGATATCATCGACCCCGGTTAGAAAAATAGTGACTCAATTTCAGCTGCTTCCTTTCATTGAGCCAACTCGGCATCCAATTGTCAGACTTGCGGCTATCTTGTCACCGGCGCTGAGAAACCGATTGGCACGACTGGTCTCACCGAGGAGTTCGACGAGAGAATTTAAATATATTATCTGACGCGACCAACTTACCTTTTTTACTCTCAACCTGCCTCGTCGCAGGCTTCGCCGACTGCCTACGTCATCAGCCTGGGACATCTAGCCCATCGGTTATCGCTGGACGACCATCGATCAGAAACGGCGACTGGCAGCACCATTGTGATGAGCGAGCTTAATCTGTGCCTTTCTTGGGTTTTTGTCGGCGTCCGTCGGGCAATGCGACCTGGACGAGGTGGGTAGCCCAGCGGCTACGATTGGATCACGTTCTCTAGGCAACTCTGGAAAGTATGTGCCGATCCAAGTCGCACTTGGCCAGACCATATCGCCAGCGGTGGTTCGTCGTCTCGCGTCTGCTCTGGTAGAATAAAGTCAATTGCCGGCCTTCGATCATTACGGTCGAATGGCCATTCTCTCCTGGCTCGCCAGGATCAAGGACGGGGCCGACAGAGACATAAGGACCCTCTACCCTATCGGCGATAGCAAAGAAAACGCGTTGACGGCTTCCACGGGGGCCGTCGGGGAGGAAGCAGGTAGCGTTGAGAAGCACGCGGCCATCCGGCAATTCAACCAGTTGCGCCCCTTCTATCCCCCACTCGTAATCGGGGTGCTCGCGCGCATTGTGATGCGGCACGTCGAGATGATCGAGTATCTTGCCGAGACGTTTCCATGGCCCGAACCAAGAATCGGATTGGCTGCGCGCCAGATAGACATCAGGCTGAGGCACCCTGGTGAATTTGGGCATGCCTGAATAGACGATATAGCGCTTGCCGCCGATGATTGCGGGGTGGGGATCGTAGATGCCGTCCTCATCGGTGTCGGGCAGCGACAATATCGCCGGATTGAGCACGACCCAATGAAAGCCGTCATTGGAGACCGCGTGCTCGCAACGTCCGCCGGACTTCATGAATTCGGTCTGGATAAACATGTGGAAGACGCCGCACTCATGAATGACGCCGGGCGCCGCAATGCCCGATCCGGTTACCGGCAAAACGATCGCCTCGTGCTCTATCCAGGGTCCATAAAGATCCGGCGCTGTGGCGTGGAGGATTTTCCAGCTCTCGGTTGTGACGGTGCCGCTGGAGCCGAAGACGTGCCAGAGCGTGCCATCGAACACCGGACAAGGGTCCTTCACATCATCCACCGCCTGCGGGTGAAACAATGGAAAGACGTTGGTTTCAAAGTCGATCTTCATTCCCAAGCATTCCCGCGATTGTTTCGCGGACCCCTTTGATTTGGACCGTCTGCGTGACTCAGCCGAATCGATTCGCAGCCCTCATTTATAACTCCGCCCATGAACGGTTGTTGAACGATTGAACGATTTCAACCGTTCTGTGGCAATGCGCCACATTTTGGGTGAGGTCACGCACGGCGCGGGGCTTCAGCTTCTGGAGCGGCCATCATGTCAGCCGGATGCAGGGTCGTCCGGCTTGACCTTCTCTCTTGAGCCATGGCCGGAATGGCGCGGATCGCTGGCCTTGCCCGAGACAGTTTGGAACTATGGAACAACTTACTGGGATGAAAGTTATAGAGATGGCTACGAATTTCATCGAAGCTGCCTCGATTAACGTATGTTATCCGAGGCAATTTCTAATTGTAACGAAGGATTTCTATATGGAAATGGCGGTGGGCACCCCCCTAAAACCAGATACCACCGTACAGTCGTCAATTTTACTTTGCTTTTCCCACCTCCGATGGAATTTTGTATTCCAAAGACCGCAACAGATCCTGACGCTCGCCTCAAAACAGCAGCAGCTAATTTATTTCGAGGAGCCGATTTTCGACGAAAGGCGCCACGCTTCGATGCGGGTGAACGATGTTTCACCTACGATCAAAATTGTGACGCCGGTTATTCCAGTCGGCACGTCCGCGACCAAGGCGGATGCGCTCCAGCGCAGATTCGTCGACCAGATCGTCGCCTCTACGCCGCATGAACGGTTAACCGCGTGGTATTACACGCCCATGGCACTACGTTTCAGCGACCATCTCGCCTATGACGTCTGCGTCTACGACTGCATGGATGAACTCTCCGCGTTCAAGAACGCACCCGCAGAGTTGAATCAGCTGGAAAAGGCGCTGTTCCAACGTGCCGATATCGTCTTCACGGGCGGGCAGAGCCTTTACGAGGCCAAGCGAAGCCTGCATCGTTCGATCTTTCCTTTCCCAAGCAGCATCGACGTTGCACATTTCCATCAGGCGAGAGAGCCGGGTGAGGACCCACTCGACCAGGCCAACATACCTCACCCGAGAGTGGGGTATTTCGGGGTCATTGACGAGCGGCTCGACGTCGAATTGGTAGCGGAGACGGCTGCAGCAATGCCGGACGTGCAATTCGTCATGCTCGGCCCTGTGGTCAAGATCGATCCGGCGAGGCTGCCCACGGCAAGCAACCTGCATTGGCTGGGCGGCAAGTCCTATGCCGACCTGCCACGCTACCTCCGGCATTGGAGTGCCGGCTGGATGCCTTTCAAGCTCAATGAGGCGACACGCTACATCAGTCCGACAAAGACTCCTGAATTCCTGGCGGCAGGACTGCCGGTGGTTTCCACAGCGATCGTCGACGTCGTGCGCACCTACGGCGCCGAAGGCCTGGTCGACATTGTCGACGCCGAGGATATCGAAGCCAAGCTTCGATCCATCCTGGCGCGTCCCCGCGATTTCCTGGTGGAGAAAGCCGACGCCTACCTCGCCGACATGTCCTGGGAGAAGACCTGGAATGCGATGGCGGCCCACATCCAGCGCGCCCAGGCGATGAAGAGCGTCGTGCCGTTGCTGAGGGGAGCGTGAGCATGTTCGACTGGCTGATCGTCGGCGCCGGCTTCGCCGGCAGCGTGCTGGCGGAACGCATCGCATCGCAACGACAAGAAAGCGTGTTAATCGTTGACAGACGAAATCACGTCGGCGGCAATGCGTATGACTGTTATGACGAGGCGGGGATCCTGGTCCACCGCTATGGGCCGCACATATTCCACACCAATGCCCAATCGATCGTCGACTACCTGTCGCAGTTCACCGAATGGCGGTCTTACGAACACCGCGTGCTGTCGCTGGTCGATGGAAAGCTGCTGCCGATACCGATCAATCTAGACACCATAAACCGCCTTTACGGCCTTAAGCTGACATCCGAGCAGTTGCAGGAGTTCTTCGCTTCCCGGCGAGAGACGGTGGAAGAAATCCGCACAGCCGAAGACGTCGTCGTGAGCACCGTGGGCAGGGAGCTCTACGAGAAATTCTTCCGCGGCTACACCAGGAAGCAGTGGGGTGTTGACCCTTCCCAGTTGAGCAAATCAGTCACAGCGCGGGTGCCAACGCGGACCGATCGGGATGATCGCTACTTTGGCGACACTTTCCAGAAAATTCCGGCAGGCGGGTATACGCGCATGTTCCAGCGCATGCTGGATAATCCCAAGATCAAGATCATGCTGCAGACCGACTATCGTGAGATTCGCGACAAGATTCCGTGCCAGCGGATGATCTACACCGGGCCAATCGACGAATTTTTCGATTGGAAGCTGGGTCGCTTGCCTTACCGCTCGCTGCGCTTTGAGCACGTGACGCTTGATTGCGAGGAGTTTCAGCCGGTCGCCGTCGTCAACTATCCGCAGACGGAAAACTACACCCGCATCACCGAGTACAAGCATCTGACCGGACAGAAGAGTCCGAAGACCAGCCTGACCTACGAATATCCCTCGGACATCGGAGATCCATATTACCCGGTGCCGCGGCCCGAAAACGAGGCGTTGTACAAGAGCTACGAAGCGTTGGCAGCGGCGTGCCCACAGGTCTGGTTCGTCGGACGTCTGGCGACATATCGCTATTACAATATGGATCAGGTCGTCGGGCAGGCTTTGGCGACGTTCGCGCGCATTCAAAAGAGCATGCCGGCAAACGGCATCGGGCAGATGCCGACGCAGCGCGAGGCGGCGGAGTGAACGATGCGCCGGGATTAAGCTGCGTTCGAGGCGACCATTAACATTTGAGATGGCGCAAAGATCAGCCGAACCTAATATGCCGTTGGAGGGGTCGTGCGTACGAGACGTTTCACAAAGCCGATAGTCGCTCAACCCAGCCGGATCGATCGCGACAGGTTTGTTGTGTCGGTAACGGACGCGGCCCAGGTTCTGCTGAAGGATTGGCCGGAGCCGGCTTGCAAGTCGAGACTCGCAACAATCGAGGCGTGCCTTGCCGTCCTGCGCAGCGAAAAGCCGCCAAGGGTCGCACGCGAGGCGATCATCGCTGGAAGGAGGCATCTATCTCGGCGGACAGATTTAGGCTTACCGCGTTGCCGATGCCAGTAAAGCGCGGCGCACTATCGGCGGGCTATACCGCGCCTGCTGGCTCGTTTTCGAAGGCCTCGAACAATCGGCGCTGGCGTTCCAACTCGTCGGCAAGCGGCTTGTGAAGAGTGCGCGAACCGTCCGCATGAATGGTGGAGAACAAGCCTACTTCGGCGTGGCGCGAATTGTCCCAACCGGGGTAGGCCGTCACCGGGTACAGGCATATGCCCTGAATAGGTGCTCCGAGGCTCATCGCATCGCGCACTTCGTCGCAAACATAATGGAGCCAAGCCGGCCGTCCTGAGCCCTCGGCGCCGGTCTCGGCAATAAACATCGGCTTCTTGTAGCGCTCGTCGACCTCGGCCAGCATTTCCGAAAGCGCCCGGTATTCGTGGTGCCCCATCGGTATCGTTGGCCCATTCAAGTACCATTGGTTGTGCGGATAGAAGTTGAGGCCTATGACGTCGACAAGGTCCTCGCTGCCACCCAACTCCGGCTCCGCGCGCCCGACCAGCATGTCGTAAGCCTCGAACTGGCCCTGACGAGCATTTTCGGCGCGCCGCCGCTCGGCGCGAGTGCGGTCACGAGGAGCAATATGGATGAGCGGTTCAGCCCAGATGAACCTGCAACTGGGTTCGGCCTCCCGCATTGCTCTGATCCCGGCGATCGCTGCCCTGACAAGGTGGCGTTTGAACCATCCGCGCTTGTTCTGCCCGACGCGCGGGAAATAGCCGACCTCCACCGCCCACGCAAAGAACGAAATTTCGTTGATCGGACATACCAGGGGAGCCACTCCGGTGGCTAAGCGATGAACCCGAACAGCTTCCGCGGCGAAACGGACATAGGCCTCGACAAAGCCGAGGCCACCTTGGTCGACGTGGTCTGGCGAACCATAGTGGAAGATATCCCAGATAACCTGCACCCCGGCCGCTTGGGCTGCTTCGATCACCGACATCCAGCTCGACCAGTCAAAGACTCCCGGCGCTGTTTCGATCAAGTGCCAGCGCAAGCCGTCGCGGATCGTGCGAAGCCCAAGCTCGGCACAGCGGCGATAGTCGCCGGATGCATGGGTGTCATGTGAGGTCGCCCGGATCAGATCAAGGCGCACCCCGTCGGCACGACGATGCGAGGAACACTCGAAACCAGCCATGAAAAAGCTGTCTATGCCAGAAGGATCTGCCGCAGGCCGACGAGCCGGTTCCTCGTTCATACCGGCATCCTGTCGGCCAGGGATGGCGCAAGCACTTGCGTTCGGCGATCGCCCTTTGCCGGGTTCGGTCGCCTCTTCGATTTCGATTCGGCTGCCATCACGTCGACATGTTGGCGTTGCCGGGCGATCACCGCCATGGTCTCCTCGCGCAACACGGAGACGAGATCGGGCTGGTTGCGGCTTCGACGCTCGTAAGCCAACAGCAGTTGCAAGCGTTCGCGCGCCACGGGCGCGCTGCCGGGGCGCTTGAAGATATCGAGCAGGTTCATGCTGCCCTCCTTCCCAACAGCCGGTCGAGGAGGCCCCTCCGCTCGAAAGGCAGAATGACCGGCAGGTCCTCGCCCTCGAGTCTTCTTGCCGCGTCGATATAGGCGCGTGCGGCGGGGTTGGTGTTTTCGCTGAGCGTAACCGGCGCGCCCACATTGGATGCGCGCAGTAGTACAATGCGGTTGGTGCCAAAACACGTGTGCTCGACAGGCAAGCGACAGAGAAAAATGGCCAAATCCGAATTCGCTCCTTGCGCTGCTCAAGAAGCTGCAAATTTCGGATTGGCCACCCCAGCAATACGCCACCTCACGCGGCCTGCTGCATTGCCCGTTCGTTGACGCCAGTTTCGCCGAGTTGGGTGAGCGCCTCATCGGTGGCTTTTTCTTCTTCCAGAGTCTGTTCCAGAAGTGGGACTGCGTCTCTTAGGCCGAGCAAGCCCGCCCACGTCACAAGAGTGCCGTAGCGCGCGATTTCATAATGCTCGACGGCCTGGGCTGCAGCCACGAGCCCTGCGTCCAATGCTGGAGCGTCTCCGAATTCCTCCAAAATCTCCTGCCCCTCCTCGATCATGCCATCGATCGCTGGGCAGGTCTTGCCCTGAGCCCTCTTGCCAAACGCGTCGAAAACCTGCTGCAGGCGATCGATTTGACCTTCTGTCTCGTCTCGATGCTTTTCGAACGCGGCCTTCAGCTCCTCGGACTCTGCGCCCTTTGCCATTTTCTTTAAGGCGGTCAGAATCTTCCGTTCGGCGTAGTAGATGTCCTTCAGACCATCGTAGAAAAGGTCTTCCAAGCCCTTGGAGCTGCCTTGTGATCTTCTCGTCGTCGCCATTCTCATCTCCTGTTGAAAGCTATCGATGGATGTACGGCTCTAACGAGGCCAGTGCCTTGTTGTTCCTTCACCATGGCCCACAACTCGCTTGTCCTGCCAATGCTGGAACGAACTGCTCATTCTTGAGTGGAGGCGCGTCTATTTTGGTCCGGTTAACCGATGTGAATGCGCATCTGAGAAACTTCCGCAATTGATGTGGGGTGAAGTTGAATTGGAGGTGTGTGGTGCGACGGCGTGAAGATCCTATCGAAAAATATATCGGCACGCGAAGTCGCCGCCACCGCCTGATCTCGACAGAGCTCACCTTCATAGCGCCGAGGCAAATTGTTCCGACGCCCTCGATTTCAGACCGCGAGCTCGAAAACATGGTCGCTGGCCATGCGGTCAGTTGTGGTCTCGCCGTGGACTTCGATCATACCCGCTAATGTCGGATGCGACCTCGCGCCACGGGCGCCTACACTAAAGGCCTCCCCGACGTTCGAACCCGCCCCATTTATGACGTTCTGCCATTGTGAGTCCAAAGGCCTTATGCGAAATGCGATCGCAATCGCCTCGGGTCCCACGTCGACCTGGCTCAGGCCCAGTTCCGCAATCCGGCAACCGCCAGCAAGGCGCGCGTTCCCGTGGCCACTTCGAGTTTGGCGGACGTTGTGCTGTTCCAGTCTGCACCGATCTCTGTCACCGGCGGGGGTTGCTCACGGCTCGCGCGCAATGGATCAGGGATTGCTGCGCACGGTGGCAGTCGGCTGCTCGTCGTGCAGGTGATCGCCTCTTTCCTTCAACGTCCACGCGACGCTTCGCCGAGAAGCTCCAGCACGCTGGCGCGTGGGCGACTGAGGCGGCTTCTCACCGTTCCCAGCGCGCAACCGCATTTGCTCGGCGCCCACGGATCCGGTTCAACGGGACGGCTTGGTCTTTCACCGCCTTCATAGGATTTTCGGGGTATGTAGGTCGTTGACATGGCCCGCGCCCGGGAATAGGCGCGGGCCGATCGGACAACCCCGATCACGCAGCTGGAGGAAAACGCTGCAGGAATCAAACCTTGCTCCGGCGCTGTTGTTCCAGCTCTGGTGCAAAAAGCTCGTGTCCTGTTCGCGGCTTGTGCACCGACACGTCCGGACCCAGCGCATGACATCCATATCTGCCGATCCCGATTTGAAAATCCCTGTGTCCATGTCCGGGCAACTTCCCTCGAGTATCCAGGTCTGCCTTGGCGCTAGCTGCGATTGCTGGATGTGAAGGTGAGATGGGCCTGCCAGCCTGGTCCTGTGGGTACATAGGAAGAAGATCACTGATGTCCCGGCAGATCACTGACCCTAGTTCGGCTGCGTCCAGGGCAAGGCCTTCGGCCTGAAGCCGCCACACCCGGTGAAACAAACCGCTGAGCCGGAGTCCATGTCCCAACCGGGCAGCGACGGCTGTGAAAGGACCCTGGTGCTCCGCGAAAACCGACTCTTCTGATAATGCGGGGCCGAGTTTTTTAAAGACGCGGGAACATCGATGCTGCCTCACGGGTTCGGCGCAAGAAACCTCCATAATCCGAAGGAAAGCGGCCGGGGTTGGCTCCGGAATGAAGGAAGCAGCCGTTTCTCAGCACCCGTTTGCGCGGGAGTTCGGTCAAGGGCGTTGCCGGCGGCGCTGCAGATGGGCATCCACAGGAGATGAAGCATGCGGGCTCTCGTTTGGCATGGAAAAGAAGATATACGTTGCGACCAGGTTACCGATCCCGAAATCGAGGACCCGCGCGACGCCATTGTCAAGGTGACCAGCTGCGCGATCTGCGGCTCGGATCTGCACCTCTATCACAACTTCATCCCGGCGATGCTGCCTGGCGACATAATGGGCCACGAGATGATGGGAGAGGTGGTGGAAGTTGGGTCCGGCGTAAACGGCGCCCTCAAGAAGGGAGATCGCATCGTCGTCCCCTTCACAATCATTTGCGGTGAATGCGAGCAGTGCAAGCGCAAGAATTTCTCGGTTTGCGAACGCACCAACCGCAACAAGAATATCGCCGACAAAGCATTCGGGCACACCACGGCCGGGCTGTTTGGCTATACCCATCTCACCGGCGGTTACCCGGGCGGACAAGCCGAATATGTTCGCGTGCCGTTTGCCGACGCCACGCATATCAAGGTACCGGACGGCCTCTCCGATGAGCTGGTCCTCTTCCTCGGCGACATCTTTCCAACCGGCTGGCAGGCTGCTGTTCAGTGCGACATCGAGCCGTCCGATACCGTCGCGATCTGGGGCTGTGGCCCGGTGGGGCAGATGGCCATACGCAGCGCCATCCTGATCGGGGCCGAGCAGGTTGTGGCGATCGACTGCCTGCCGGAACGCCTTTCCATGGCTGAGGCAGCCGGCGCCATCACAATCAACTTCAAGGACGCGAGCGTAATCGAAACGCTGAATGAGCTTACGGGTGGCAAAGGGCCGGACAAATGCATCGATGCCATCGGGATGGAAAGCCATGTGTCACTTGGCCAACCAGACACTCTCTATGATCGCGCGAAACAGATCATGCTGATGGAAAACGATCGCCCACACGTGCTGCGGGAGATGATCTATGTCTGCAGGCCGGCCGGCGTCATCTCAATCCCGGGCGTGTATAGCGGGTTCGTCGACAAGATCCCGATGGGCCAGGCCATGAACAAGGGCCTGACTTTCAGGATGGGCCAGACGCATGTGAATCGCTGGGCCGACGACCTGCTGCGCCGCATCGAAGAAGGTCAGATCGACCCCTCCTTCGTCATCACCCACACGGTCGGGATCGAACGAGGACCCGAGATGTACAAGGTATTCCGCGACAAGCAGGATAGTTGCGTCAAAGTCGTACTGAAGCCCTAGGAGAGCCATGAACATGCTTACCAAATTCGGCAATCTCAGCAGATCGCCAAGCGACCCCAGGGTGGTAAAGTCTGGCCCGACCGCGCTCACAGCCTCCGATATGCTTGCAAGCAAACTCGGCTGGTTCAGCATAGCGCTGGGTGTCGCCGAGCTTGTGGCCTCCCAACGGATCGCCCGCGCACTCGGCATGCGCGGCAAGGAGAGCATCATCCGTGCCTACGGGGCGCGGGAAGTCAGCAGCGGCATTCTCTCGCTGTCGGTAGACAAACAGGCAGGCCTTTGGAGCCGTGTGGCCGGTGACGCGCTCGACATAGCAACACTCTTGCCGGCGTTCCGGCGCGACAATCCAAAACGTGACAATGTCGGCCTTGCTCTGGTCCTCATCGCCGGTGTGACGCTCATCGATTGGTTGAGCGCCCAAAAGGTAAGCGCCCGGCACGCTCGCGGCCGCGCGCAACCGCAGGATTTTAGCAACCGCAGCGGCTTCCCACGCGGAGTGGCCGCCGTGCGGGGCCTTGCGCGGACGGAGAGGTCGACATCTGCCGGCCAGAACCGACATGCTGGTTGACCGGCACCACGCCTGTCCTCCTTCTCTGCCGTCGCCGCTGCCCGAAATGGCCGTGGGTCAACAGGATGGCAGCCGGTCGGGCGCCACTGCCAAAAGGTCTCTCGGCGAGATCGACAATAGTATTCCGGACATTTGGCTGCCACCGCAGTCTGTCGCGGATGGTGCGAAGGCCGAGTTCGGCGCAGCCGCGGTAGTCGCCCAGGGCATGCAAATTATGCGAGGTCGCACGAATAAGATCGAGGCGAACTCCGTCCTTGCGCCGGTGCGAGGAGCACTCAAAGCCTGCGATGAAAAACTGGCGAAGCGCGAAGCTTGCGGAACCGGAGCCTCCACCTGGTGCTCGTCCCTGCGCCCCACTTCGCTCATTCGAAGTCTCCTTTCAGCAGTCGGCTTCTAACTCGGCCGCCTCGTTAGGACCGGGAACCGCGTTGGCGAAATACCGCATCCAATCGGGCGCGCGCCATCTTCGTTGCTCAGTCCAGCTCGTCCTTGCGTGACCGGGTAATGCCGAACCGATTGGTCGAGCCTTTGTTCCTGTGGTGGACTGTCCGGAGCTGGGTGGCGAATGAGGAACAAGGAGGGACGTGCCAAGTTCGAGGCGATGTACCACCGCCGCCGATCGACTCGAGCGGCTGCTCAGCAACAAGAGAGGCACGGGATCACATGACCGTTCAGATTCGACTTTCCGAGATCGACCACGCCAGGCGCGAGGATCTTGGCGACGGCGCTTGGAGCATCGCACCGGACTTGGGCTATTTGAGGCTAGCAATCGTCAATGTCGTGTTCTTCGGCGCACCGGGCAGCGGAGATCGGAACTGGATGCTGATTGATACCGGGTTGCCGACGTCCCGCAGCAGCATTCTTGCGGTCGCGGAAAAGCGGTTTGGCACGAACGCACGGCCAGCCGCGATCATCCTGACCCACGGCCATTTCGACCATGTGGGAACGGTTCTAAACCTTGCGAATAAGTGGGACGTGCCTGTCTTCGCGCATCCACTCGAGCGCCCCTATTTGGACGGAACCGCATCCTATCCGCCACCGGATCCCTGGGTCGGGGGTGGACTTATGGCGCTGCTTTCGCCCCTTTTTCCACGGGGGCCAATTGATCTTGGCAACCGTTTGGAACTCTTACCTGCCGACGGATCGATCCCCGGAATGCCCGGATGGCGATGGCTACACACACCCGGGCACGCTCCTGGGCATATCTCGCTCTGGCGCGAGAAGGACCGCTCGCTGATCGTAGGGGACGCTTTCATCACCACCGGTCAGGAGTCAGTCTATGAGGTCGCCGTTCAGGATCTTGAGATGCACGGTCCGCCGCGCTACTTCACGCCGGACTGGGATGCGGCGGAAAGATCCGTGAAGCACCTGGCTGCCCTGAACCCGCAGATGGTCATCAGTGGACACGGTGCGGCTGCTGCGGGAGTGGGCATGCGTCAAGCTCTTGACAGCCTGGCTGAGCGGTTCAGGGTGTTCGCCGTCCCGCCGAAATTGAAATTCGTGCGCGAGCCGGCGGCAGTCCAAGGTAGCTGAGGCCAACCGAGCCGCCGTCGTTCTGAAATATGGTCAAGTTGGGCAGACTCTATTTCTCGAGCCGGTAGAGCTACCCGTCGGGTCGCGCCCCCCACCGTCCCCGACAAACTCTGACAAGCGGAACAAACCCGGAAGGCGCCGGGTTAGGGCGTTCGATCGGCGCAGGGCGACTGCGGCCAAGCGCCCCGAAGTTCCGCGTCAGGAGAAGACGTCAGATGGAAAACGAGTACCCCGAGGACGCGTCCTCTCCGCCGTCGAGCCGACCGGCAAGAAGTTGTTCGAGCGGCATCCGCCAAGACTTGGCTTCGATTCGCTCATGGGCCAAAACCGTGGAGGAGACCAAATGGCAAATCTGGGAAGATTGGCGATCGCGATGCTTGGCGTTCTGGCATACCAAAATCGCGACAAGCTCTGTGAATTGATTCCGGGAGCAGGGTATCTTAACCCAAACGACCCACAACGCAGAATTCTGGCTCAGATAACGAATGGCGTGTCGAGGGCTGACCTTGGTGAGATCCTCGAACGGTTCAGGGAGGTGGGGGCAGGATCGAAGGTCGACTCGTGGGTTAGCAGCGGGCCAAACCAACCGATCGAGCCAAGGGACGTCGAAGCGGCAATGGACGAAGGTACACTCAGGTCCATGTCGATGCAGATGGGTCTTTCGCGCGAGGAGCTAATCAGAAGGATTGCGCGGGATCTACCCGAGACAGTCAACGAGATGACGCCGAATGGTGAATGGCCGCCTGAGCCGATACAAGGCTTGGATAAGTCGACCCTGCTCGACAATGTATCCTAGGGGACACAGCTAGGAATGCAGCCGGAGATCCAGGGTGGCAACTCTACACCGGGAATCCAATTGCTCGGACGCACCCAGTTGGACAGCCCGCCCGCCAAGTTACCGGCCTTGGGAAGGCTCGTCGGTCGTGTCCCGTCAGGTGGTGTAGCTCGGCGGTTACGAAGCCGCTCGCGAGCGCGCCGTTAGTGGTGAGTGAGCGGCTCGCCCGCCACCATCAGGCGGGTTCTCAAGCGTGCCGGGCTGTCGCGGCTGAGCGATATCGAGCCGGCCGAACCGGTCCGACGCTACGAGCGCGAGAACCCCGGCGAGATGATCCATATCGACATCAAGAAGCTTGACCGCTTCAGCCAAGTCGGCCATCGCATCACCGGTGATCCGAAAAAGGGTAAGTCTCGGAGCGCCGGCTGGGAGTTCGTCCATGTCTGCATCGACGACGCGTCCCGCATCGCCCTTTCGCAATCCTGCCATGACCCCGTCCTGGCGAACAAAGGACAGCAGATGCCCAGACGACGACAGCGATTGAGCAGGGAACATTCAGCGCGCGAGCGGCGGCGATCGACCTCTCGATCATCTGCTGGGCATCCGACAGCAATATCGTGGAATTGACGGCAGGACATGACAAACTCCCGCCTCTGATGGTGATCTGCCGACGCGAGCCGTTGGCAGATCACGATGCTTCCAATCGCTCAGGCGGTCTTTGCCTTCATTTGGCTCAGAGCAGCCAAAAGCGCCTCCGCTGCCTCACTCGATGATGCTGGGTTCTGACCGGTGATGAGCTGGCCATCGACGACTGTGTGCACGCCCCAGTCCTTGATCTTGGAGAAGACCGCACCGAGGCTGATGAGCTCGTCCTCGACGAGGAACGGCACGACCTGCGTGAGGCCTACAGCCTCTTCCTCGCTGTTGGTGAAGCCGGTCACGTATCGGCCTTGAACGAACGGCGTGTCGTCGGGATTGGTTACGCGACACAGGACGCCCGGTGCATGGCACACGAGGGCGATCGGCTTGCCGGCCGCGATGAAGGATTGGATCAATCTGATCGAATTCGGATCTTCGGCCAAATCCCATAACGGGCCGTGGCCGCCGGGGTAGAAGACCGCATCGAAGTCCTTCTGGTCGACGCTGTCCAGGCGCACAGTTTCTGCGAGGTGCGCCTTGGCAGCCTCGTCGGCGTTGAAGCGTCGCGTGAGGTCGGTCTGGAACATCGGCTCGTCGCTCTTCGGGTCGAGAGGTGGCTGGCCGCCCTTCGGCGAGGCGAGGGTGATCTCGTTACCGGCGTCTTTGAAAACGTAATATGGCGCTGCCAGCTCTTCGAGCCAGAAGCCGGTCTTCTTGCCGGTGCTACCGAGAACGTCGTGGGAGGTGAGTACCATTAGCACTTTCATCGTTTGCATCCTTTCGTCAGGTGATGCCGCGCCATGAGGCGCCGTGGCCGGTTGCACTGAAGCTCGATCAGCCGCATCGGCTTGTCGATGAGCTGATAATCGCACCTGCCCACATATTTCAGAAATTTACTTATTTGATTTTAGATATTCAGATGGGATTATATCTCGATGAGATATGATCTGAACCTGCTCCCGGTTTTCCTGGCCCTGATGGAGGAGCGAAGCGTGACACGGGCAGCAGTGCGACTGGGCATCACCCAGCCGGCGCTGTCCAATTCGTTGAACCGCCTGCGCGACACCCTGCGGGATCCGCTGTTCATCCGGGAAAGGTACGGCATAAAGCCGACGCAACTGGCCGAGGAGATCGCTCCGACAATCGAAGCAGCGCTGGCGCAACTGGACGATCTCATTTTGAACCAGCAGGAGTTTCAGCCAGCAAACGCCGAACGACTGTTCACGCTTGCCCCCAACAGCTACGTGGAGCTTGTGTTGATGCCGGCCCTTGTCGCGAGGACGCGTGAGCTAGCGCCGGGCATCAAGCTCCGCATGACAGCTTTTGGCAACGATCTCGCCGAGACCGGCGTGATTTCCGGTACCACGGCGATGGTGCTTGGCCGGATCATCGATCCGCCGGACAACCTTGTCGTCCAGCATCTTATGGACGATGGGCTCGCCTGCGTGGTGCGCAAGGACCATCCCGACGTTCGAGACCGTATTTCCCGAGATCAGTACGAGAGACTCAAGCACGTGAACGTGCTCCCACCGGGCCGGCTGCGAGCGGGCCTCTTCCAGGCATTGGGGCAGCAGAACCTCAAGCGAGAGGTTGCCGTTTCTGTCACGCACTTCCTAGCCGTGCCTGAGATGCTTGCCGTCACGGACTACTGTGCAACGCTGCCGAGCCTCATCTGCCGGAGCCTTGAGCGGGATCCGCGCCTGAAGGTACTACCCGCGCCCGTCGACCTCGGCACTTTTCCAGTGCAGATGGGTTGGCACGTTCGCTACCGCCACGACCCGGCCCACAGGTGGTTGCGTTCGATGATCGGCGAACTGGCAAAGGAAATGACTTCGGAAGCCACCTAAGTTGGCTTTCTTGTAGTCGTGTTGCTGTCCGCCAAGAGCCATCAGTGCCGGTTGCCGCGAATGTCGGCTATCAGGCAGCGAAATGGGCTGATGAAGGGCAACTCTGGTCAGATCGCGTCATGCGACGCTCGCAACTGAACGACCGCCAAAAGGGTCGAACTCGGTCGTTCAGAGCGATTTGGATGGTTTTGGCGGCGAGAGCAGCCGGCCATGAGGAGATCCCGAACTTTGAACGAAGTTGTCGGCCGGGCGCGCCTGATACGGCCCCTCCTCTCGAACCCGACCTTCGACCCTGAACGGGGATGGTGATACACGCCCGTCCTTCTGGTATAGTGGCACGATCACCCAGCGGAGACGTTGCCATGTCTAAGCACTTCGTTCATGGGGCAGTGGTCGCATTGGGGCTGTTCGTCACCAGCGCAAGCGCCGAAACCCTGAAGCTTCCTGACAATCTGGCCGGCTTTAGTTCTGATATTGGCGAAAACTACTTTGTCGAAAGCGATGCACGGGAGGCCTATTTCCCTCTCGCAAGCAACTTTCTGACGCAGAAGACACAGTCCTATTGCGGTGTCGCCAGCATCGTCATGGTGCTGAACGCGCTCAATGTACCGGCGCCTTCGGTTCCGGAGTATGAGCCATATCGCACTTTCACGCAGGACAATGTCCTCGATGAACGAACAGACGCCATTCTCGCCCGAGATGTTTTGGCGAAGAAAGGTATGACCCTCGATCAGATCGGTGGAATTCTTGCGACGCAGCCGGTCAAGGCAGAAGTCCATCATGCCGCCGACAGCTCAGTCGACGAGTTCCGCAAGCTGGCGAGTTCCCATCTCGGCCAGTCGAACCATTTCGTGATCGTCAATTACCTCCGCAAGGCAATCGGACAGGAGAAGGGCGGCCATATCTCGCCGCTAGCAGCCTATGATGGGAAATCAGACCGCTTCCTCATCCTTGATGTCGCACGGTATAAATACCCTCCGGTGTGGGTGAAGACATCTGAGCTTTTCGATGCCATGAACACCCAGGACTCCGACAACGAGAACAAGACCCGCGGCTTCGTCCTGGTATCGGCGGCTTCTGTTCAATAGTGATCACCGCCTTCAACGCGATCATCCAGTCTGTGAGCGAGGGGTCACGCGCATTGATGCGGGGCCCCACAAACCATCCCGCCCCCGCCCGCCGATGAACCCGGTGGGTGCCGACCCGGCATGCGCTCGCCCCGGCGGCGGTGGTCTCACACGCTGGCGTTCTAGGGTCAAACTCTACCAACTGGCTGCCGCCAATGGCCGAGATGGATGGTTTGTTGCTGTTCGCCTCGTCCACTGGAACGAGTAAGGTGCGCCAGTAGCGGACCTTCCAGAACGTGCCTGTCGACTTCGGATAGGTGCAGTAAGCGGACGCTCCGTGATCGCCGTAAAAAAATCCAAAGGCCTTTTGACGCACGGGCTTTCATCGCTTCCGCTGTCATCTCCGTGACCACGCCTCGTCTGCACCTAAGTTTCAATGCTCTCTCTTCCGAATTACGATGAGCGGATTTAGTGTGATGCCGCTGCTGTGAGAACCTGCTACCCTGACTCGCCGTAAAACAGGCTAGCCGCGCATGGAACGAAGACTTAGCGCAATACTTGCCGCCGATGTGGTCGGTTACAGCCGGCTCATGGGTCTCGACGAGGGCGGTACGCTTTCGGCGCTCAAGACGCATCGGCGAGATCTGGTCGACGGCAAGATCGCCGAGCACCAGGGTCGGATCGTGAAACTCACCGGCGACGGCATGCTGGTCGAGTTCCAGAGCGTGGTGAACGCGGTCGCCTGCGCGACCGACATCCAGCGCCGCATGCGCGAGCGCAACGCCGACGTGCAAGAGGAGCGGCGCATCGAATTTCGCATCGGCGTCAATCTTGGCGACATTATCTTCGATGACAACGACATTTATGGCGACGGCGTCAACGTGGCGGCGCGAATTGAAAGCATCGCCCGGCCCGGGGGCGTCGCAATCTCCGGCACGGTTCGCGACCATCTCGGCAAGAATCTTGATCTTGATTTCGAGGACACGGGGGAACACGAGCTCAAGAATATCGACCGGCCGGTCAGAGTCTACCACGTCGCACTCGCCGCGCCTTTCCGCTTCGAGAACAGCGCGGCAACAGCATCGCCCGAGGGGCGCGAGAGGGAAAAACCTTCAATCGCCGTCCTGCCGTTCACAAATATGAGCGGCGACCCCGAGCAGGAGTATTTCTCCGACGGAATTACCGAAGACATCATCACCGACCTGTCGAAAATCTCCGGACTCCACGTGCTCGCCCGCAACACGGTATTCACCTACAAGGGCAAGGCGGTGAAGGTGCAGCAAGTTGCGCGGGAACTCGGCGTCAAATTCGTTCTCGAAGGGAGTGTGCGCAAGGCCGGTCAGCGCGTCCGCATAACGGGACAGCTTATCGACGGGGCGGATGGCGGCCACGTCTGGGCCGACCGATACGACCGTGAACTCACCGACATCTTCGCCATTCAGGACGAAATCACTCACACCATTGTCGATCAGCTCAAGGTCAAGCTGCTGCCGGCCGAAAAAAGGGCGATCAAGGCGGCTCCCACTGAGAACGTCGAGGCCTATACTTACTATCTGAGGGGGAGAGAGTTTTTCCACCGGACGTCCAAGACCTACTATGTGCTGGCGAAGCGGATGTTCGGCAAGGCAATCGAGCTCGACCCTCTTTATGCGCGCGCCTACGCCGGCATCGCCGACTGCGACTCCTTTCTATTCCTCAATTACGACGAGAAGGTCTCGCTCGAGAGCATCCTCGCCAACAGTGGCAAGGCGCTCGATATCGAAAGTGGGCTGGCCGAAGCACACGCGTCGCGTGGTCTCGCTCTCTCGGTCGGCCAAAGATATGAAGAGGCAGAAAAGGAGTTCGAGCAGGCTATCGCAAGTGATCCCAATCTGTTCGAAGCGCACTATTTCTACGCGCGCGCCTGCTATGCGCAAGGTAAGCTCAAGGCGGCTGCCCACCACTACGAGCGGGCCGCCGAGATCAAGCCCGATGACTACCAATCTGTTCTTCTGCTTATGCAGGTTTATCGTTCTCTAGGGCGGCCGGAAGACGAAAGGGATGCGGCTCGCAGAGGCGTCGAACGCGCCGAGCGCGAATTGGCGAAATATCCTGAGAACCCCCGGCCAGCCTATCTCGGCGCAAATGCCCTCGCCTTAATCGGGGAGACCGAACGTGCGAAGGAGTGGAGCGCGCGGGCGCTGGCGATTGATCCGGACGATCTCCTGACGCAATACAACACCGCCTGCCTTTGCTGTCATTTCGGCGAGTTCGATCGTGCATTCGACCTGCTGGAACGCCTGTTGCCTCATGCCAACCACGAAACCAAGGCATGGGTGAAGCAGGATTCTGACTTTGCGCCACTGCACGAACATCCGCGCTGGCAGCGCGTATTGGAGCTGGCAGCTTAGCCATTAAGCCCTGCCTCACAGCGATGACCGGCCACATGCCTGACCTTGGCCGCACAATCGTGTCTCTCAGGGGAGTATGAATAGCCGCTAGTCTCTCATGTTCCCTGTCAAGGTTGAAGGCAAGAAGGCTCGCCTGCTTGGCAGGTTTGCGAAGCAGTCGGACCGGCTGAAGCTGCACAGGGCTGGGGGTGGAGCTCAGAGACGACGGTTGATCAGACTCTCATCCGCGGGTTGGGTACCGGCCTTCCGTATCTTCGTCTCGGGGCTGTCCTCGGTCTAGAGGGCGGGCGTCGGGCGCATCGGCTTGGCCACATAACTAGCGACGGGAGTTCCCCACCGTGGCCCCACCCCCAACACTGTGCAGCGGGTTGGGTCGAGACCGGCTATGACGGCGCGACCTCCCGGCCGATGGCCCACAAGAAGGCGGCCATCTCGCATGCGATCGCAGCCACGACCACCGGCGGTTTCTTGCCGGCGGCGCTGAGGCGACGATAGCGGGCGCAGAGCCGGAGCTGCCCCTTCCAGGCAATATCGCGGACGGCCTTGGGCAGCCCCTCGAGCCGCACCCTCAGGGTCTCACTGACCCTGGCAGGATAGCGGTAAGTCCATGCCGCTTCGACCAGGGCGCGGCTGGCGCGTCGATTGCCGGCGAGCGTAAGGCTCGACCGGCGAACCGTGTCACCGGTCGAGCGCTCCCCCGGGACAAGGCCGAGAAAGGCCATCAACTGCGGCGGCGTATCGAAGCGACGCACATCCCCAATCTCGGCCGCAAATATCACTGCGACCAGGAACGAGGCGCCGCGCATGGCCTGATAGGCCTCAACGACTCGCGCCATGAACCAAGTTGGCACGACGGCGCGCAACTGCTCATCCAGGCGGTGTAGTCGCTGAGCCGCGTCCTCGATCGCGTCGATCTTCTCCTGGAACACGATCTGCTGCGCGGTATGCTCGAAGTTCTGTCGGGCAAGCCAGCGCCGGTGCGCCAATGTCCAATGACCGCCGTTCTGGTAGATCCGCCCATGGCGCAGAAGGAATGAGAGCAGCTGCTGGCGTTTGCGGCGCAGGTCGTCGGCTGCGGCTTCGCGGGCTCGGACCAGATCGCGGACAGCCTCGTGGACTACGTCCGGCACCCACACCCCGATCAGTTCGCCCGCCCGATGCAGTCGCGCCAGCGTGACCGCGTCCCGCCGGTTGGTCTTGACGCGCTCGCCCGGCCGCTTCGGGATCAGGGCCGGCGCAACCACCATGCAGTCGTGACCAAGATCGCGGACCTGCCGGCACAACCCATAACCCGTCGGCCCAGCCTCGAAGCAGACGTGCAGTCGATCATACTTTCTTCCCAGCTTCTTGATCGTCCGCTCTATCGCCGCCGGACTATTCTCGACCTCGCCGACGAACCGGACCTCGCCGGTGCGGCCGCCCTCCGCGATCGCAACCGCGTGCTTCTTCTTGGCTACATCAAACGCGACAAATGCTTCGCTATACTCTCCCATGGCTCGCTCTCCGTGCGTGAGGATCGGCTCGGCCCATCCGAGCAACCCTCGTCTTTTAATCGCACGAAAGGGCGGGCCACCGTTCTCCGCCTCGGAACATGACGTCTAGGGCATATGGAAGAGGCCAGGGAGGAAGCAAGGCAATTCCTCGCCTCCAATCCGGATTTCTCGATACAGCACTGGGCAAGCACACAACCGTTCCGGCACGAGGCCGATCGACAACATTTCATGGATGGCTATGAAGACGCCGGCCTGCCACTGTAGGGTCGGGACGTGGCCGCGACCCATGCGTGCATCGTCCACCAAATCGGCATAGGTCGAGCTGACGAAGATTTGGTATTTAACGTCCATGCGGCTTCACCCTTCGATCCGCCCTTGTAAGTCTGCAAGCAGGCTGGGGATAACGTTCCGCGCCCGCATCAAGAAGCCGAGTCATGATTCTTGCAAGGGGTGAAGCGATCAAAGCCCGACCCGCGCGCTGGCACGCTAGGTTGCCCGGTTTGCCGGAAGGAATAATCACTTGCGGCCGAGGAGTATGAAACGTGCGGTGCCCCCCGCCGCAGCGACAGCCTTCGCTATTCCTTCTTGTCGACCAGCGCCCGTAGTGCCGAGACGTCATGCAGCAATAACCTGCTGCCGCGCTTTTCGATCAGGCCTCTCTTGGCGAGGTCGCTCATTTCGCGCGAGACCGCTTCCCTGTGCGTGCTCATCGTTGCCGCCAGCTCGGAATGCGTCGGTGCCGGGCTTATGGACACCTCGCCGTCCACGAGTGCGGCTTTCTCCGCCCGATGCAGGAGCTCGACGATCAGCCGTTTTCGTACGACCAGAGTGCTGTATTCGAATACCCGCTCGGTCATGCGCCGGAGCTGGGCAGACAGATGCTCAAGCAGCATCCAGGCAAAAGTCGGGTGGGTCATCACGATATCCCGGAATGCTGTGCCGGACAGCCGTGCAGCGCGGGTTGCCTCCAGCGCGACGACGCTGGCAGAGCGTGCAATCCCGTCAATGCCTCCGAGCTCCCCGAAAATGTCACCCGGTTCGACATCACGATACGCTATCTCCCTGCCGTCCGCTGAAACCAGTGTCACGCGAGCCCGTCCTTCCAGCAGGAAGAAGACATCGCGACCAGTGTCGCCGTGGGAAATGATTAGCTCGTTGTGTCGATAGCTGCGCTCGTGCCACCGTTTGGTCAGCGCGGCGAGGTCGGCATCGCAAAGTCTTGAGATGAAGGCCAAAGAGCCTGTCACAACGGTCTCTTGTTCAATCAAGTGTACCTCACCTTACTCCCTATCCAAGGAAATTTGATGGCCGCAGGCCCCGCTTTCCGGGATGCAAACTGGGAGCGGATTTCGCCAATGTTTTGCCCGGTGTGGGAATTCCCACAGCCGAGCCTGGTTCGACTGTCATATCCTTGTTGCAACGTCAGGCCCGCCGGCTCGTGTGCCAGCCGGCGAAGGGAAAGGGAACAGTCATGAAATTCTTGGCTCCCGTCACAAAACTTGCTGCGGGGTTTCGCAAATTCGTCGCGCCGCGCTACCGCCCGGAGCTTTATTACATGCGTGGCCCGGGGCCAGCCACCGCCCGCCGTATGGGCACGCCGCGGCAAAACCAATCCATCGACCACTACGCCTAACTTCTCGCGGACGGCTGACGCTCTCGCCCGGAGTGCCGTTCGCGCCGTTCCGTACCGGTCAATTCAGATCAATGAAGGGACGATCTGATCATGGTTATAATTCATGCTGCCGCCATTGGTCCATTTCGCAGGTGGTTACGCCTCCGCGCCGAGCGAAAAGCTCGCTTGTCGGCAACGGACCAGTTGAGCCGTTTACCCGATGACGTCCTTGGCGACATCGGCATCTCACGTGACGAAATCATGTGCGATTTGCGAAGCCGCGCCAACCGTCATGCGGAGGCAGGCGCGGCCGGCACGACGATCGAGCGCACCAGGATCGCTTCGGCCTCGATCCCGAAACGGTTGGCCGCCGGCAGTGGCTACGCCTCGGCCGAGATCCCCTTTGGCTGGTCCACGAGCGCGCGATCGAGCCTTACATCGCGGCTTCGATAAGCAGCGGCGCGCGGACGGGACCTTCGAACGGCACTACACCTGCAACCCCAAGGACTGAATGTTGACCGACGGGAGCTGGGGAGGATCTCAAAATGATCATGTCAGTTGTTAAGTCCTCGCGCCTGTGACGCTCGGCACCGTGCTGATCGCAATCAGTCCGGCTTCATTGTCGGCTTCTGACGCTCAGGACCTCGCGTTCGCTCACGCTGACATGCAAATCAAACAGCTGAAAGACGTCTATTTGGATTGCGAGCGGGGAGGCCGCCGGTGCGCTGGGGACGGAAGACGTGATGTACTGTTCGATGCGCGAGTTCCGACTAGGCGCGAGATAGCAGATTGCGCATAATCAACGATGCATGGCCTTCTGCACCGTGCGACGCGGCCCTGCGATCGACCACTTCGAACCATGTTTGCAGTAAAAGGCCATTGCCCGGTCGTTTCCCTCGAGCACTTCGAGTGCGATGCTCGGGATGCCGGAATGGGCGGCAAAGACAGCGTGCAATATATTAGCGGCTAGCCCGGTGCCGTACTCGCTTTGATCGATGTGGAGCCGGTCAAGCACGACGTCGCCGGCTTCATTCATCTTAGCCATCGCGTAGCCGGCAATCGAGCCGTCTGGCCGTTCTGCCACGAACGACATTTTGTTGGTGTCTGTCAGTTCCGCCGCAATCCGCTGCAGCGTGTGATCTTCATCCGAAATGCGGGCCGCGGTCTCGGCACCCATGATTGGCGAGTACGTCCTGCGCCAAGACTCTCCAATGAGCAGCGATACCGACGGCACGTCCTGCTCAGTCATCGCTCTGATTTGCGTCATCGATAACGTCCCCTGCCGGTCAATTATAGCGTTGCCGGACGGGCCGCTCAAATTCGGAGCGGCGGCCTACCGCCGCTTCATCGCATGGGGGTCACGCCGTTCCCTTACACCTACCATCAGGCATGGTCCGCAGGTCGACTCCTACCGATGAGCTAACGTCCGCTCTGGAGAAGCACCGCGAATGTCTGAACATGGCGCAACTTGCTCGTTCCAATTGACGAGGCGAAGGGCAACATTCCACAGCCAAAACAGAAGTTCGTTCGACGGCGGTCGAATTCAAACCCATGATCCGATGCAGACGATCGTCGACACGCTGTCGAAGGTCCGAAAAAGAGTACGGCGGACGTTCGGGTGTCGGAGGCTGCGGGGCAGCCGATGTGGCGATCTGTGTTCGCGTGGCTCAGGTAGAATGTGGACCCAAAACGGGCCCCGCTGCTCTAGGTTGTGTTTTGGCAGCGATTGAGCTTTACCCTCGCTCCAAACGCAAATCAGGAGTATATTTGCTTATCGCTGGTTGGGACATTCCTGGTCCGGCGACTGAGAGCGCAAGACTCCCACATCTGGACTGGGCGCGCTTTGACTACTCGGCGCGCTCACGAGACTATCCGCTTCTGCCGGAACCTCTTTTGTTCGTTCCGACTGCAATCTGTTTGCAGCTTGTGGGAGAGCAGCATCCGATGCAGATCCAGAATCGCCGCCATTTCTTAGCCGGCGCTGCGGCAGCTGGTCTCGCGCGCCTTCTCGGCAGAGCGACAAGCGCCCGGGCCGAGCCCCCGCCTGAGACCACCTCCATCCGCCTTGCAAAGATCAGTGGCATCTGCATTGCGCCGCAGTACGTAGCAGAGGAACTGCTGCGGGCAGAGGGCTTCACCGACGTCCGTTATGTGGCAGCGGAAGCAGGCGTCGGGCAATCGGAGAAGATCGCGCGCGGCGAGGTGGATTTCAGTCTGAATTTCGCCGCACCACTCGCCCTTGCGATCGATGCCGGAGATCCGATCACGGTGCTGGCGGGCGTGCACCCCGGTTGCTTTGAACTCTTCGGAAAAGAGAATATCCGCAGCATCACAGACCTGAAGGGCAAGAGTGTCGGCATACAAGGACTGGGATCAACCCCGCATGTGTTCGTGACCAGCATGGCAGCTTATGTCGGGCTCGATCCCGACAAGGACATCAGCTGGGTCTCCAGTCCCTCCGCAAAGCCCATGGAGCTTTTCGTAGAAGGAAAGGTCGATGCGTTCCTCGGCTTTCCGCCCGAGCCTCAGGAGCTGCGCGCCCGCAACATCGGCCGTGTGGTCGTAAATAGTGCTATCGATCGTCCCTGGTCGCAGTACTTCTGCTGCATGCTGGCGGGCAATGCGGAGTTCGTTCGGAACAATCCGGCTGCCACCAAGCGCGTATTGCGCGCCATTCTCAGAGCGGCGGACCTTTGTTTCACCGAGCCACGGCGCGTCGCGCAACAGATCGTCGATAACGGGTTCACCGCCAACTATGACTATGCCCTGCAGACGATGAATGACGTGCCTTATGGCAAGTGGCGCGAATACGAGCCCGAGGACACCGTACGGTTTTACGCCCTGCGCCTACATGAAGCCAGCATGATCAAGTCAAGCCCACAGACGATCATCGCCGAGGGCACGGACTGGCGCTTCCTCAACGAGCTGAAGCGCGAGTTGAAGACGTGAGCAACTAGTAAATATATGGCCTGGAGCTCGCCATGCTGGCATGGCCGACGCTCGGGCTTGTCCACCGGTCAGCGTTCTCGGTGTCACACTGGCCAGCATTTGGAAGGGAGGTTCCCATGCATACCCTATACCCCGGACGATTCAGCCGACGGAGGTTCCTGCGTGGGATAACGCTGGCGGGGACAGCGGGGCTACTGGGGTGGCACCCCAGGCGAGCCGCCGCTGCGGAGCCACCGCCTGAGACGACGCGGATCCGGCTCGTCCGGATTCCCAGCATCTGTCAGGCCCCCCAGTATGTAGCCGAAGAACTGCTGCGCAGCGAAGGGTTCACCGAGGTCACTTACCTCCAAAAAGAGGGGACCGCAGATATCGAGACGGCCCTCGCCTCCGGTGAAGCCGACCTCAATAACCATTTCGCCGCCCCGCTCCTTCTCCGCCTGGAGGCGGGGGATCCCATCGTCATCCTGGCAGGACTCCACGTCGGCTGCTTTGAGCTGTTCGGGACCGATCGCGTCCAGGCGATTCGCGACCTCAAGGGGAAGACCGTGGCCGTGCCGGCGCTGGATTCCAGCCGATACGTCTTTCTCGCCACTATGACGGCGTATGTGGGCCTGGACCTCCACAAGGACATACACTTCGTCACGCATCCGGGATCCGAGTCCATCCGGCTCCTAAGTGAGGGGAAGATCGATGCCTACCTAGGCTTTCCCCCCGAACCGCAGGAGATGCGGGAGCAGCAGATCGGCCATGTGGTCATTAGCAGCACCGTGGACCGGCCCTGGTCGCAATACTTCTGCTGCATGCTGGCTGGGAACCGGGAGTTCGTCCGCACGAATCCGGTGGCCACCAAACGCGCCCTCCGCGCCATCTTGAAAGCGGCGGATTTCTGCGCCAGCGAGCCCGAGCAGTCCGCGCAGTTCCTGTTGGACCAGGGCTTTACTAAGCGCTACGACCTTGCCGTCCAGGTCATGAAGGAGATCCCCTACGGTCAGTGGCGCGAGTATAGCGCGGAGGACACCCTGCGCTTCTACGCCCTGCGCCTACACGAGGTCGGGATGCTCAAGAGCGCCCCCCAGAAGCTCCTGGCCCAAGGCACCGACTGGCGTTTCCTCAACGAACTGAAGCGCGAGTTGAAGATATGAGCAGGTGGCTGGCCGGCGCTCTGCTGTTGGCGCTGCTTGTTCCCTGGCCAGCGCACGCGCACGACGCGCCGCACGACCAGCGCCTGCCGAGGATCGGACCGGCCCCCGATTTTACGCTGACGTCGCAGGATGGAGCGCCCGTGTCGCTCCACGACTTTCGCGGCAAGGTGGTCGCCGTCACCTTCATCTATACTTATTGTCCCGACCTCTGCCCGATGCTGACCGCCAACATGGCGCACGTGCAGGACAAGCTAGGTTCTGCGTTCGGGCCCAGTGTTGCCTTCGTTTCGATCACCGTCGATCCGGAGCACGATACGCCCGAAGTGCTGAAGCAATATGCACAGGACTTCGGCGCTGATCTGGACGGTTGGGCGTTTCTCACAGGCGATCCGACAACCATCCGTGAGGTCGGACGCAAGTACGGCATCTTCGCGAGGAAGGTGGCGAAAGGAGACGTCGATCACACATTCCTGACGTCGCTCATAGACCCGACCGGCACCTTGCGCGTACAGTATCTCGGCGTCCGGTTCGACTTGGAGGAGTTCCGGGGTGACCTTCTCAGCCTCTTGGACGAATCCAAATAACATCACAAACCGGCTGGTGGGCTGGGTTGCGCGGCTGCCGGCGCGCGTGCAGACCAAGCTGCTGATCGCCTTTCTGTCGATCGTCGGCCTGCTGATCGTGCTCGGGGCCGTCGGGTTGCAGGTGTTGAGCGGGATCAACGATCAAACAAATGAGTTGATCAAGCTGCAGCGCCGGATCGCAGCCTACCGCCAGGTTCAGCACGACACGACGAACCAACTCTACAGCATCTCTACCGCGCTCTTGCTTCAGGACGACCGGATGCTGGATGCAGCGCTGCGCCAGCTCAGCCAGTTTGGCTACGACCTCGACCGCATGGAGTTCGTGGCCGAAAGTGAGGCGGCAGTGCTCGGCCAGGTCCGGCAAGAGTACGACCGGTTTACGGCGGGGGTGACACAGGTCGTGGAGCTCATCCGCGCCGGCCGCACGGACGAGGCGCGCAAGGTTCAGCAAACTGAGATCATGCCATTGGCCGAGCGCCTCGAACGGCTGACGAACCAGTTGGTCAACATCGCCGAAGCCGACATGGTGACCGCCATCGAAACGACCAAGGGGGCGTACGGCACCTCCCGGCTGATCGTGGTCTCCTTTGCGGTGGGTAGCATTCTGCTGGCGCTGGCGCTTGGCTACATCATCTCCTGGTCGTTGATCGAGCCGGTCAAGAAGATTGAGACGCGTCTGCGCCAGATAGCAGCCGGCGACTTTGCGCAGCAGGTTGCCGTCGTCAATCGGGACGAGCTCGGAGTGCTTGCCGGCAATGTCAACCAGACGTCCGAGCAGCTGGGGCAGCTATATCAAGAGGTGCAGGCGCGCACGGCCGAGCTTGCGCGATCAGTCGGCGAACTGGAGGCGCTCGGGGAAGTCAGCAAGGCGGTCAATTCGACGCTCGATCTCGACACGGTGCTACAGACGATCGTGGCGAAGGCGGTTCAACTCTCGGACACGGATGCGGGCACTATCTATGTGTTCAGCAGCACCAGACAACAATTCCGCTCACGCGCGACTTATGGGATGGGCGATGAGCTCATTGCCGCGATTTCCGACCAGGCCATCGGGCTGAACGATCCCGGGATTGGCGACGCCGCACGGCGCCGTGCGCCTGTCCAGGTACCCGATCTCAGCGAAGGAACGCCCTCTCCCGCTCAGAAGATCGTCCTCGACGCCGGATATCGCGGCGTCCTGGTGGTTCCGCTGCTCAGGCCGAACAAGATCGTCGGCGCGCTCGTCGTCAGGCGACGCAACCCAGGTGAATTCGACCAGCAAATCGTCCATCTGATGGAAACCTTTGCAGCCCAATCGGTGCTCGCCATTCAAAACGCGAAGCTGTTCCGCGAGATCGAAGAAAAAGGCCGGGAGCTAGAGGCGGCCAGCCGCCATAAGTCTCAGTTCCTCGCGAATATGAGCCACGAGCTGAGGACGCCGCTCAATTCGGTTCTGGGCTTTACCGAACTTTTGGTCGACGGGATTTACGGGGAGCTCCCGGACAAAGCAAAGGCAACCGTGGCGCGCGTGCAAGCAAACGGCCGTCATCTCTTGGGGCTCATCAACGACGTGCTCGATCTTTCAAAGATCGAAGCGGGTCAGCTCACGCTGGCGCTCGAGGATTATTCCGTTGGGCAAATTGTTCGATCGACCGTTACAGCTGTGGAGCCGCTGGCGCGTTCAAAAGGGCTTTCGCTCGCTGTGACCGTCGCCGAAAACCTTCCGCTGGGCCGCGGGGACGAACGCCGCCTGACCCAAGTCCTGCTCAACCTTGCCGGCAATGCCGTCAAGTTCACGGAGAGGGGCGCGATCGACATCCTTGCCGACGCGGTAGACGGCCACTTCGAGATAATCGTACGCGACACGGGTCCCGGCATTGCACCCACAGACCAGGCGCTCATTTTCGATGAATTCCAACAGGTCGACAACAGCAGCACCAGGCAGAAGGGTGGCACGGGTCTCGGCCTGGCGATTTCGAAGCGTATCGTCGAAATGCATGGTGGAACCATAAGCGTCGAGTCCGTGCCGGGTTCAGGCTCGACATTCCGCATGAAGATACCGATCCGAGCGGGAGAGGATGTGAAGGCAGCATGAGGAAGAGAATCCTGATGGTGGAAGACACCGAGGACAACCGGCAGATCGTGCGCGATCTCATCGCCACCACCGAATACGAACTGATCGAGGCCGCGGACGGTGCTGCCGGCGTCGCTGCCGCCGCAGCGCAAAAGCCGGACCTGATCCTGATGGATATTCAGCTTCCGGTGATCGACGGGTATGAAGCTGCCAACCGCATAAAGGCTGACCCGGCGCTCCGGCACATTCCGATAATCGCCGTCACCTCCTACGCATTGTCAGGCGACGAGGCGAAGGCCCTTGCTGCAGGGTGCGATGGCTACATTGCCAAGCCATTCAGTCCGCGCCAGCTGCTTGCCAAGATCCGGGAGTTGCTTTCCTGAGGAGACAGGGCCTTGCACGATCCGCCTCGCATTCTCGCCGTCGACGACACGCCGGAAAATCTCGAAATCCTGCGCATGCGCCTCGAGGCGAATGGCTACGAAGTGGTGACTGCAGCGGACGGCGAAGAGGGGCTTGCCATGGTGCGCAGCCTCAAGCCGGACCTGATCCTCCTCGACATCATGATGCCGAAGCTCGACGGGATAAGCGTCGTGCGCACGCTTAAGGCAGACGTTTCCCTGCGATCGATCCCCGTTATCCTTGTGACCGCAAAAGCCGATACACGAGATGTGGTCGAGGGGTTGGATGCCGGCGGCGATGACTATCTAACCAAGCCGTTCGAGCACAGGGCACTAATGGCGCGCGTACGCTCGATGCTGCGCCAGAAGGCGCTATACGATACCGTGGAGAGCCAGACGCGGCTCCTCGAGGATCAGGCAGCGCAATTGGCTGCATGGAATCGCTCTCTTGAACAAACAGTGGCGGAGCAGGTTACGGAGATCGAGCGAATCGGCCGGCTCCGACGCTTTCTTCCCGCGCAGGTCGCCGACCTTGTCGTTGCGGCAGGCAATGGAGACGCGCTTCTTCAAAGCCACCGTCGCGAGGTGACCGTCGTTTTCTGCGACTTGCGCGGCTTTACAGCCTTCGCCGAGACTGCCGAGCCCGAGGAGGTAATGATGGTCCTTGGCGAGTACCATTCCTGTCTCGGCAAACAAATCGTCCGTCACGAGGGGACTTTGGAGCGGTTCGTGGGCGACGGTATCGTTGTTGTTTTCAATGATCCGCTGCCCTGTGCCGATCACACCGAGAGGGCTGTCTCAATGGCTGCGGCGATGCGTGACGCAATTGACGAGCATTCAGAGCGATGGCGCAAACGGGACTACTTGCTTGGCTTCGGAATCGGTATCGCCCGGGGCCACGCCACCATAGGGCGGATCGGTTTCGATCAGCGCGCGGACTATGCGGTGATTGGCACTGTGTCGAATCATGCGGCTCGATTGTGCGAGGAGGCCAAGTCTCGCCAGATTCTCGTCAGCCAACGGGTTCTTGGTGCCGTTGAATCATTGGTCGAATCCGTTCCAGTTGGCGAACTGAGGCTGAAGGGGTTTCGCCGCCCTATGCTGGCTTACGAAGTTGTCCGGTGGCTTGGCCGGTCAAGTTAGTGATGAACGCAGCCCAATGAGTGACCCGCGGGCGAACCGAGCGACGGCATGAAATGACCGGTGTGGAAAGCGGTCGTTCGTCGGCAGCAAGCGAACGGCAGCAATTGGCGCTTTTTTCTCGTTCCGATCGAGGGAGCTACGGAAGAAAACCACCTCTCGCGACCTTCCCTAGTCGCGAAAACTCCCGATCAAGGCAACGGTTTTGCATGGGACTTTTGCACAGTCGCAGAACTCAACTTTTGCGACAACATTTCCTGCTTCCCGCTTTCCTTCTGATGTCG